>NZ_JBHVOL010000001.1:1137400-1214587 GCF_042887925.1 Kitasatospora sp. NPDC057904 | reverse complement strand
AACCCGGAAGCTAAGCCTCACAGCGCCGATGGTACTGCAGGGGGGACCCTGTGGGAGAGTAGGACGCCGCCGAACAATCATTCAAGAGAAGCCCCATCCGGTCACCGGATGGGGCTTCTCTGTTTTTGCGCTCCGGTGCCCGCCGTTCCGGTGCCCGCCGCGGCGACCGGATGTTCCACTGACGGTCCCTCGCTGACCTGTGGCACCGGAGCCGGGGACCGTACGCCCTTCCTGCCCGGGGGGCGCGTACGGTCCCCGGTCGTTCGCGATCGGCGCCCCGCCGTGACCGCGGAGGGCGCGGGGATTACGCGCAGGCCTCCCACCTGGGAGATCATTCGTCCATGGACACCGAGATCGACACCGAGACCCTCGTACGCACCCGCCGCTCCCTGCACGCCGTGGCCGAACTGGTCCTGGCCGGGCCGCAGTACCGCACCGACGGCACGATCCGGCTGAAGGCGAGTGCGGGCGGCTTCGCCACGTCCGTCGGGGCGGAGCTGCGGGTGGTCGGGGCGGAGCTGGTGGCGCCGGGGCAGGTGCTGTCCCTCGAATGGACCACGTGTGCCGCGCTCGGGGCGGCCCTCGGGCTGTCGGCCGGCGCACCCGCCGGGCTGTACGGGGACGGGGCGGGCCGGGCGGCCGACGACTCGATCGAGGTGGACCCGGCCGCCGCCCGCCGGCTGCTGGACGGCTTCGCGGTCGGCGACGCGGCACTGCGCGGGCTGTTCCCGGGGACGGAACCGGTCATCTGGCCCGAGCACTTCGACATCGGCGTGACCGTCGGCGACGTGAACTACGGCGTCTCGCTCGGCGACTCCTACCTCCCGTTGCCGTACGCGTACGTCGGCCCGCACACCGCGCGGGAGGGCGGCTTCTGGAACGCGCCGTTCGGTGCCGCCCGGCCGCTGGGTGCACTCGCGGGCGTCATGGGTGTGATGGCGTTCCTGGAGGAGGGGCGCCGCCTGGCCACCGGCGCCTGACGGGTCGGAGGGCTGGTGACCGAGGGCTGGTGACCGAGGGCCGGTGACCCGCGGAGAGGGCTGTGATACCGCTCACGGCTACTTTCCCCGGCGGTGATTTCACGCGCCCTGATTGCCCGAAATATCAGTTTCATGGCCCTGCCGATGGCGGATTGACACCGGATTGACGGACGGTCGGGCCGACCGTCCGTCAGTTCCCGCCACCGGCCGGGATTCGGCCCGTTTGACGTACGCGAAATGCGCCCAGTAGCTTTCGGAAAGTTTGTTTGAACTTTGCCAGCTCGGGGGCGTTGGCGATTCCCCGGGCATGTCGATTTACGGGGAGTTGTTTTGCGAATAAGCCGGAGACTGATAAGGCCGCTGGCGGCGGCACTGGCCGTTCCCGCCCTGGCCACGTTCTCGTCCTCGCCGGCGACGGCGGCGGAGCCGGCCAAGCCGTCCGCGGCGGAGGACTTCTCCTACCCGGGCGCCGCGAAGGTCCTGGCGGACCGGAACATCACGCTCAAGGCGGGCGACGGGCACATCGTGCTCGCCGACTGTGCGTCGGGTCCGGGCCTGGTGGAGCTGTACAGCCGGGCGGCCACTCCGAGTCAGGTCTGTTTCAGGATCACCGGGCCGACGGGGTACCTGTCGCTGGAGATCCCGCAGATCTACAACATCAAGGGCGACGACCACACGATCAAGGCCACGCTGAACACCGCGGGCACGGTCAGCAGCGTCGACGTCAACAAGAACGCCTGGACCCCGGTCGGCGAGGGCGGCACCAGCGGCTCGACCACGCTGCTGGAGCTCAACGCCACCGACGGCCCCGCCGCGACGCCTGCGGCCGGGTCCAACCCGGCGATCGGCACCGTCACGGTCGGGCAGCCCGGCCACCCGGGCTCGCGCTCCTGCACCGCCACGCTGATCGCCCCGCAGTGGGTGCTGTCGGCGGCCGGCTGCTTCACCGACAAGCCGGACGACCCGAGCACCGTTCCGGCGGGCATCCCGAAGGCCCGGACCACGGTCACCATCGCCGGTCACGGGTACGACGTCTCCACGCTCGTGCCGCGGAGCGACCGCGACGTCATGATGATCCGTCTGGTCGAGCCCGCCAACGGCGTCACCCCGGTGGCCGTCGCGACGGCCGCGCCGGCCGCCGGCGAGGACCTGCAGGTGCTCGGCTTCGGCCGCA
This sequence comes from Kitasatospora sp. NPDC057904, assembly GCF_042887925.1. Taxonomy (NCBI): domain Bacteria; kingdom Bacillati; phylum Actinomycetota; class Actinomycetes; order Kitasatosporales; family Streptomycetaceae; genus Kitasatospora; species Kitasatospora sp. NPDC057904. The sequence continues at coordinate 1,212,433 of NZ_JBHVOL010000001.1, read as the reverse complement.
CCAAGACCGACTGGCTGCCGGCCCAGTCCCACAGCGCGACGCTGACGACCGGCGCCGTGGCCTCCTCCAGCGTGGACCTCACCGCCAAGACCGCGGCCGACACCGTCTGCAAGGGCGACGCCGGTGCCCCGGCGCTGCGTGCCAAGAACGGCGGCGTCGAGCTCGCCGCCGTCGTCAGCCGTGCCTGGCAGGGCGGTTGCCTCGGTGAGACGGAGACCCGCCAGGGTGCCACCGAGACCCGGGTCGACGACATCGCCGGGTGGATCGCGGACACGCGCGACCACCGCTCGGCGACCGCGAACGAGGTCGGGGGCAGCGGTCGGCTGCGCTGGGCCGACTTCGACGGTGACGGCAAGCCCGACTACGTCACCATCGAGGACGACGGCTCGGTCAACGTGTGGCTCAACCGCGGCGGTGACGGGGCCGGCGGCTGGCAGTCGATCGGCAAGGTCGCCGGGGGCGTCACGACCGACCGCAGCCGGGTCCGTCTCGCGGACTTCGACGGGGACGGCAAGGCCGACTACTGGGTGATCAACCCCGACGGTTCGGTCAACGTGTGGCTCAACCGCGGCGGTGACGCGGCCGGTAGCGCCGGCTGGCTGCCCCTCGGCCGGGTCGCCACCGGTCTGACCACGGACCAGGACCAGGTGCGCTTCGCCGACTTCGACGGGGACGGCAAGGCCGACTACTGGCTGATCAAGCCCGACGGCTCGGTCACCGTCTTCCTCAACCGCGGCGGCGACCCGGTCGGTTCCGGTGGCTGGCAGTCCGCCGGCCAGGTTGCCGGGGGTGTCACGACCGACCGCAGCCGGGTCCGGCTGGCCGACTTCGACGGGGACGGCAAGGCCGACTACTGGGTGATCAACCCCGACGGTTCGGTCAACGTGTGGCTCAACCACGGGGGCGACACGGGCGGCGGCTGGCAGCCCCTCGGCCGCGTCGCGACCGGCCTGACCACGAACCAGAACTCCGTCTACTTCACGGACTTCACGGGCGACGGCAAGGCCGACTACCTCTGGAACCCCGGTGACGGCAGCACCCGCGGGTTCGCCAACAAGGGCGGCGACCCGGCCGGTCCGAACGGCTGGGCGGACCTCGGCAAGATCGCCAGCGGCGCCTGACCCCGACCCGCCCGGATCCCAGGCGCCTGACTGCGATGCGCCTGACCCCGGCAAGGGGTGACGGCCGGCCCGGCCCGGCCGTCACCCCGGTCGCCCCACGGCCGGCCGCTCCCCCCGCCGCACGGCGCGCGGAGCGGCCGGCCCACCTCGTGCACCACGTACCCCACGGCCGGCCAGCGCGCCGGCCCCTTTCGAAGGCCGTACTCCCTGCCATGAAACCTCGCGTTCCCCGGGCACTGGCGGCGCTCCTCGCCGTGACCGGCGTCGGCCTCGGCCTGGCCCCGACCACCGCCCAGGCCGCCACCCGGCCCTCACCTCCACTGATCAAGGTCATGCCGCTCGGCGACTCCATAACCTGGGGGGCCGGCAGCCGCAGCGGTGACGGCTACCGCGCGCCGCTGATGGACCTGACCGCACGCCAGTCCCCTTACACCATCGACATGGTGGGCTCGAACTCGTCCGGCACCCAGGTGGACCCGGACAACGAGGGCCACAGCGGCTACAAGATCCGGCAGATCCGCGCCGGCATCGACCAGTGGCTGACCGCGGCCGACCCGGACGTCGTCCTGCTGCACCTGGGGATCAACGACGTCAAGTTCGACAAGACCGACCCGGTCACGGCCGCCACCGCGCTGTCCGAGCTCGTCGACCGCATCTACACCGACAAGCCGCGGGTGACCGTCGTCATCCAGGGCCTGCTCACCGCCACGCCCGGGCTCGAACAGCAGACCGCCGAGTTCAACCGCACGATCGCCGCCCTGGAGGCCGACCGGCAGCGGGCCGGCCGGCACGTGCGCTACGTGGACCCGGCCGACCTCGACGCCGCCCACGACCTGCCCGACCAGCTGCACCCCAACGACGACGGCTACCGCAAGATGGCCCAGGTCTTCCACACCGCCCTCGACCGCGTCGTCGCCGACGGCTGGGCGCCGCGCCCCGCCGTCCCGCGCGCCGGCACCGAGGCCGGGGACAGCGGCCGGGTGCGCTGGGCCGACTTCGACGGCGACGGCAAGCCCGACTACGTCACCATCGAGGACGACGGTTCGGTCAACGTGTGGCTCAACCACGGCGGCGACCCGGCCGGTTCCGGCGGCTGGCAGTCCCTCGGCCGGGTCGCCACGGGTGTCACGACCGACCGCAGCCGGGTCCGGCTGGCCGACTTCGACGGGGACGGCAAGGCCGACTACTGGGTGATCAACCCCGACGGTTCGGTCAACGTGTGGCTCAACCGCGGCGGCGACCCGGCCGGTTCCGGCGGCTGGCAGGCGATCGGCAAGGTGGCCACCGGCCTGACCACCGACCAGGACCAGGTGCGCTTCGCCGACTTCGACGGCGACGGCAAGGCCGACTACTGGCTGATCAAGCCCGACGGCTCCGTCACCGTCTTCCTCAACCGCGGCGGCGACCCGGCCGGTTCCGGCGGCTGGTACGGCCTCGGCCAGGTGGCCACGGGTGTCACGACCGACCGCAGCCGGGTCCGGCTGGCCGACTTCGACGGGGACGGCAAGGCCGACTACCACGTCATCAACCCGGACGGCTCCGTCTCCACGTGGCTCAACCGGGGCGGCGACGGCCACGGCGGCTGGCAGTACATCGGCCGGACCGCAACCGGCGTGACCACCGATCACACCAGCGTCCAGCTCGTCGACTTCACCGGCGACACCCACGCCGACTACCTCAGGACCGACCCGGCGGGCCACGTCACCGCCTACGCCAACAACGGCGGCGACCCGAGCGGCCCGGACGGCTGGACCGGCCTCGGCCAGATCGCCGGCGGGGCCTGACCAGCGGGGCCTGACCGACGGGGCCTGAGCAGCGGGACGTGACCAGGGGGTGGTGGCAGATGCCGCCGCCCCCTTCCTCTTGGCCGGAGGCTGGCTCCCCGGCGTGGGAAGCGGCTGCGGACGGCCCGGGCGGCGTCCGTGCCGTCGAGGAGGGTGGGCAGCGGGGCGGTGAGGGTCTCGACGTCCTCTGCCGTCAGGCGGGCGCCCGTCTCGCCGGTGAGGCGGGAGGTAGCCTCGCCCGGCCGGGCGGCCAGGGCGCGGCCGGCGTCCGTGAGGTGGATCAGGACGGCGCGCTCGTCCTGCTCGTGCGGGACGCGGCCGACGAGGTCGCGCCGGACCAGGGCGTCGACGAGTCGGCTGGGGCTGCCCTGTTCGCGGACCAGCAGGCGGCCCGGGGCGGCCAGGGCGACCGGCCGGGGGATGGCGAGCGGGATCCGGTAGAAGGGCGGCCGGGCCGGTCGGGGCGTGCGGGACGGCGCCGGGTGGTGCCGGCCGGGGTTCGGCAGTCGGGTCGTCGGCGGTGGTGGTCACGCCGTCCGGGGCGTCGGGGAGGCAGGGAGGCGGCGCCGCGGGCGGCGCCGGGCGGGATCCGGTAGCCGGGGTCCGCGGTGGTTCCCGGCGGCGACGGGACGTACGGCGCCCGGCCGGGCCACTATGGGAGGGGGCCGGTCGGCCGAATGGGGTAATCGTGATGGGCGTGGCACGGCAGGCGTCCCCCGAGGACGCGGGGACGGCGGCGGAGCCGGGCCTGGAGGCCGTCGGGCAGGTCCTGCGGTCGGCGCCGGAGCGGCTCGGCGCGCACCTCGGCGGGGTCTACCTGCTGTCGGAGGACCGGCAGGTGCTCGAACTGGCCATGACGCTGGGGGCCGTCCGGCAGTTCACCAGGCCGTGGCAGCACATCGGCATGACCGCGCCGATCCCGGTGGTCGACGCGGTGCGCGGCGGCCGGACGGTGTGGGTGGCCGGCGCGGAGGAGCTGGCGCGCCGGTACCCGAGGGTCGCGGTCGCGATGCCGTACGCGTTCTGCCTGGCCGCCGCGCCGCTCGTCGCGCGCGGGACGACGTACGGGGCCCTGTTCGTGCTGTGGCCCGCCGCGCACGCCCCCGAGCTGTCGCCCTGGGAGCGCGGCGCGCTCGACGCGCTCGCCGGACGCCTGGCCCAGGTAGTGGCGGAGGCCGCCGACGCCGGGCGGCCGGTCCGTCCGGGCCCGCGCCCGGCGGTGGCGGAGCGGCGTCCGGTCGAGCCGGTCGCGGCGATGGCGGCGCGGCTCCCGGAGGGCCTCTGCGCGCTGGACCTGGACGGCCGGCTGGCCGCCGTCACCCCGGCCGCCGCCGAGCTGCTCGGGGAGCCGGCCGAGCGGCTGCTGGGCCTGCGGCCGTGGGCGGTGCTGCCGTGGCTGCGCGATCCGGTGTACGAGTACCACTGCCGGGCGGCGGTGATCAGCGGGCAGTCTGCGGCGTTCGTCGCCGTCCGGCCGCCGGACCGCCGGCTGTCGTTCGAGCTGTTCCCGGACCCGACCGGCCTCACCGTCCGGATCGCCCCGGTCGCCCCCGTCGCCCCGCTCACCGCCGTCGCCGGCACCCGCCGGGAGCGGCCCGCGGGCACGGCGGCCGACCGGGCGGTGCAGGCCCGGCCCGGCGCGCTGTACCACCTGCTCCACCTGGCCAGCGCGCTGACCGAGGCGATCAGCGTGCAGGACGTCGTGGCCATGGTCGCCGAGCAGATCGTGCCGGCCTTCGGCGGCCGGGCGGTGGCGGTGCTGCTGGCCGAGGGCGGCCGGCTGCGCATCGCGGGCCACCGCGGTTACCCGCCCGGCCTGGTCGACCAGTTCGACGGCACCCCGCTGACCGAGCCGACGCCCGGCGTCCGGGCCTCCACCCACGCCGTGCCGGCCTACTTCGAGAGCCGCGCGGAGCTGGAGCGGCTCTACCCGGGCCGCCACGAGACGCAGGACGGGATGGCCGCGTGGGCCTACCTGCCGCTGGTGACCTCGCGCCGGCTGATCGGCACCTGCGTGCTCGCCTTCGCCGAGCCGCACCGCTTCGACCTGGAGGAGCGGGCCGTCCTCACCTCCCTCGGCGGGCTGATCGCCCAGGCGCTGGACCGCGCCCGGCTGTACGACACCAAGCTCGGCCTGGCCCACGGCCTCCAGGAGAGCCTGCTGCCCCGGGCACTGCCCGCCGTGCCGGGCCTGGACGTCCGCGCCCGCTACCTGCCCGCCACCGAGGGCATGGACGTCGGCGGCGACTTCTACGACCTCCTGCGGGTCGGGCCGGACGACGTCGCCGTCGTCATCGGCGACGTCCAGGGCCACAACGTCAACGCCGCCGCGCTCATGGGCCAGGTCCGCACCGCCGTGCGCGCCTTCGCGTCCGCCGACGCCGACCCGGGCACCGTGCTGTGCCGCACCAACCGCCTGCTGGCTGACCTGGACACGGCGCTGCTGGCCAGCTGCGCCTACCTGCGCGTCGACCTCGCCCGGCGCGAGGCCCGGCTGGCCGACGCCGGGCACCCGGCGCCGCTGCTGTACGGGCCGGACGGCCGGGCGGAGGTGCTGGAGCCGGACGTCGGGATGGTGCTGAACGTCGACCCGGCCGCCGAGTACCCGCAGATTTCCGTCCCCCTGCCGGTCGGCACCACGCTCGTCCTGTACACCGACGGCCTGGTCGACACCCCCGGGGCCGATCCCGACCGGGCGCTGGCCGGCCTCGTCGCGACGCTGGCCCGGCGCGGCGCAGAGCCGCTCGACCGGCTGGCCGACGCGCTGATCGACCGGGCCGGGCACGGAGAGCACCGCACCGACGACGTGGCGCTGCTGCTGGTCCGGTCCGTCCCGCGCTGAGCCCGTGCGCCGGCCCGCACGACGTTCCCGTCCGACGTTTCCGCCCGCGCCCGGGGCGGGATCATGGGGGTATGGCCGCGGACCAGGGCCCCACGCCCCGGCTGCCCCCGGGCCGACCGGGTGGCCGCCGGGAGCGGCGACACCCGAATCCGGTACCGCGGGAACCTCCGGCGCGGCGCCCGCGGTCGGTGCTGGGGATCCGCAGCGTCGCCGGCCAGATGTTCGTCCTCCAGGTGCTGATCGTCCTGCTGCTCGTGGTGGTGGCCGTCGTGGCGCTGCTGGTGCAGTCCCGCAGCGACCGGTTCGACGCGGCCCGTGACCGCTCGCTCGCCGCCGCCGAGAGCTTCGCCCACGGTCCGGGCCTGGTGGCGACGATGGAGGGGCCGAATCCCAGCGCCGTCCTCCAGCCGCTGACCGAGGCGGCCCGCAAGGCGGCCATGGTCGACTTCATCGTGGTCACCGACCGCAACGGCATCCGCTACACCCACCCCGAGCCGCAGCTGATCGGCAAGAAGTTCGTCGGCACCATCGGTCCTTCGCTGGAGGGCAAGGTCACCGTCGAGCAGGTGCACGGGCCGCTCGGCCAGGAGTACCAGGTCGTCGTGCCGGTCGAGGACTCCGGCGGCGCCGTCGTCGGGATCGTGTCCTCCGGGATGAAGGTCGCCAACGTCAGCAGCGCGATCGACCGCCAGCTGCCGGTCGTCCTCGGGGCCGGCGCCGTCGCGCTCGGCGTCGCCACGGGCGGGACGGCGCTGGTGGGGCGGCGGCTCCTGCGCCAGACCCACGGCCTGGGGCCGGAGGAGATGACGCGGATGTACGAGCACCACGACGCCGTGCTGCACGCGGTGCGCGAGGGCGTGGTGATCGTCAGCGGGGACGGCCGGATCCTGCTCGCCAACGACGAGGCGCGGCGGCTGCTCGACCTGCCCGCCGACGCGGAGGGGCGCGCCGTCACGGACCTCGGCCTCGCCGCGCGCACCGCCGAACTGCTGGTGTCCGGCCGCGAGGTGAGCGACGAGGTGCTCCCCGTCGGCGAGCGCCTGCTGGCCGTCAACACCCGGCCCACCGACAGCGGGGACGGCCCGGCCGGCAGCGTCACCACGCTGCGCGACTCCACCGAGCTGCGCGCCCTCGCGGGGCGGGCCGAGACCGCCCGCGGCCGGCTGCGGATGCTCTACGACGCGAGCGTCGCCATCGGCACGACGCTGGACGTGCGGCGCACCGCGGACGAACTCGCGGGGATGGCCGTCCGGGAGTTCTGCGATTTCGCGACCGTCGACCTCGCCGAGGCGGTCCTGAGCGGTGAGGAGCCGCGGACGCCGGCCGTCGGCGAGCCGGTCGAGCTGCGGCGGGTCTCGGTCGACGGGATCAGGGACGACTCGCCGCTGTACCCGCGGGGGGAGCTGGTCCGGTGGGCCGGGAGCACCCCGCAGGCGGAGGGTTTCGTCGGCGGGCGCTCCACGCTGGTGCCCGAGCTGGCGGCCGACGCGGGGTGGCGGCGGCAGGACACCGAACGCACCCAGGCGGTGCTGGAGTTCGGCCTGGGCTCGCTGATCGCGGTGCCGCTGACGGCGCGGGGCGTGCTGATGGGCGTCGCGTGCTTCTGGCGCGGCCGGGAGCGGGGTCCGTTCGAGGAGGACGACCTGTCGCTGGCCGAGGAGCTGACCGCCCGGGCCGCCGTGTCGGTCGACAACGCCCGCCGTTTCACGCGCGAGCACACGATGGCCGTCACGCTCCAGCACAGCCTGCTGCCGCGGGCCCTGCCCGAGCAGAGCGCCGTCGACGTCGCCCACCGCTACCTGCCGGCCCAGGCGGGGGTCGGCGGGGACTGGTTCGACGTGATCCCGCTGCCGGGCGCCCGGGTCGCGCTGGTCGTCGGCGACGTGGTCGGCCACGGCCTGCACGCCGCCGCGACCATGGGCCGGCTGCGCACCGCCGTCCAGAACTTCTCCACCCTCGACCTGCCGCCGGACGAACTCCTCGGGCACCTGGACGAGCTGGTCACCCACATCGACCAGGAGACGGCGGATTCCGACGGGGAGCACGCGATCACCGGCGCGACGTGCCTCTACTGCATCTACGACCCGACGACCGGGATCTGCGCCCTGGCCCGGGCCGGGCACCCGCCGCCCGCGCTCGTCCACCCGGACGGGACCGTGGAGCTGCCGGTGCTGCCGGCCGGTCCGCCGCTCGGTCTGGGCGGAATGCCGTTCGAGGCCGCGGAGTTGCGGCTGGCCGAGGGCAGCAGCCTGGTGCTCTACACCGACGGCCTCATCGAGGACCGCACCCGCGACGTCGGGGTCGGCCTGGACCTCCTCACCGAGACCCTCGGCCGTCCGGGCCGCTCGCCCCAGGAGGTCTGCACCGCCGTGCTCGACGTCCTGCTGCCCGCGCGGCAGAGCGACGACATCGCGCTCCTCGTCGCCCGCACCCGGGTGCTGGCTCCGGAGCGGATCGCCGGGTGGGAGGTCAGCGCCGAGTTCGAGGCGGTGGCGGAGGTCCGCGCCGAGGCCGTCCGGCGGCTCGGCGACTGGGGCCTGGACGAGGCCGGGTTCGTCACCGAGCTGGTGCTCAGCGAGCTGGTGACGAACGCCATCCGCTACGGGACCGGACCGATCCGGGTGCGGCTGCTGTACGACCGCACGCTGATCTGCGAGGTCTCCGACACCGGCAGCACCTCCCCGCACCTGCGCTACGCGGCCGACGAGGACGAGGGTGGGCGCGGCCTGTACCTGGTGGCCCGGCTCACGGACCGCTGGGGCGTGCGCTACACCGCCGAGGGCAAGATCATCTGGGCCGAGCAGTTCCTGCAATCCGATCGCCAAGGCCAGGAAAAGCCCTGGTAAAGTTCGTGGCCGTGCCGCGGCGGAGGAGCCGTGGCGAGGCGCGAACGGGGGGATCGCAGCCCATGGCTGACGAGATGGTCCGGCTGGCTCAGAGGTTCGTCAACACGACCTACAACAACGGTGCCACGCTTGGGATTTCGAAGCTGGACGAGGACGGCCGCACCGGCTGGACGGTGATGTACGCGCTGACCCGCGCGCTCCAGTACGAGATGGGCATCACCTCCCTCTCGAACTCCTTCGGCCCGACCACGCTGTCGACGCTGCAGGCCAAGTACCCGAAGCTGGACGAGACGACCGTCCCGTCCGCGAACTTCTGCCGGATCCTGCAGGCCGCCCTGTACTGCAAGGGCTACGACGGCGGCGAGATCGACGGCACGTACAACGGCCGGGTCAGGGCGGCGGTCGCCAAGCTCAAGCTCCACATGGGCCTCGACGGGGTGTTCCCTGGCAGCTCGCTCGAACCCAAGGTCGTCAAGGGCCTGCTCACCATGGACGCGTACGTCACCGTCGGCGACGGGACGGACGGCATCCGGGCCATCCAGCGCTGGCTGAACGGCCGTTACGTCAACCGCAGGGACTTCTTCGTGATCCCCTGCGACGGGCACCACTCGCGGGACGTCGCCAAGTCGATGCTCTTCGCGATCCAGTACGAGATCGGCATGGCCGACGGCACCGCCAACGGCGCGTTCGGGCCCGGCACCCAGGCGGGGCTCAAGAGCCACACCGTCTCGGCCGGCGCCACCGGCACCTGGCCGATGCTGTTCACGGCGGCGATGGTCCTCAACCGGCGGGACGTCGCGTTCGGCGACTTCACGGCCGCCGTGAAGAGCGGGGTCGAGGCGTTCCAGTCCTTCGTCAAGCTGCCGGTCACCGGCGTCGGCGACTTCCAGACCTGGGCCTCGCTGCTCGTCTCCTACGGCGACCAGAGCCGGCGCGGCAGCGCCTGCGACGGCGTCACCAAGATCACCCCGGCCCGCGCGCAGGCCCTCAAGGACGCCGGCTACCAGTACGTCGGCCGGTACCTGTCCAACCCGTCGACCACCAGCCTGCCGGAGAAGCAGATCCAGCCCGGCGAGCTGGACACCATCAGGCAGTACGGGCTGCGCTGCTTCCCGATCTACCAGACGTGGAGCCGGTCGGCCGACTACTTCAGCTACAACCAGGGCACCAGCGACGCGTTCCGCGCGATCGAGTGGGCGCGCTTCCACGGCTTCAAGGCCGGCACGACGATCTACTTCGCGGTCGACTACGACGCCATGGACGGCGAGGTCAGCAGCTATGTCATCCCGCACTTCCGCGGCGTGCACCACACCGTGAGCGAGAACTCGTCCTACCAGGTCGGCGTCTACGGGCCGCGCAACGTGTGCCAGCGGGTGGCCGACGCGGGCTTCGCCCGGACCAGCTTCGTCTCCGACATGTCCAGCGGCTTCTCCGGCAACCTCGGCTACCCGATGCCGAGCAACTGGGCGTTCGACCAGATCGCCACCGTCACGGTGGGCAGCGGCGCGTCGGCCATCGAGATCGACACCGACATCGCCTCCGGCCGGGACACCGGCCAGGGCGACTTCGACCCCGGCGCCGGCACCGTCGCCGGGCTCGACACCGACCTCGACAAGACCGCCTACCGCGACGCCATGCTGCGCGACGTGCAGGGCTACCTCACCTCGATCGGCGTGCCGGAGACCGGCGGCGACGGCTGGACGGACAAGGACTGGGCCACCCTCGGCGGCGTCTCCACCACCAAGGCCTTCGACCTCGTGCTCAGCGCCGACTGGCTGTTCACCGCGCTCGCCCGCGAGTTCAAGCTGCGCAAGGCGCTGATCCAGGCCCCCGTGCTGTGGGAGCTGCGCAAGCTCAACGCGCTCGACGTGGCCGCCGACGCCGCCGTCCGCAACGGCCTCAAGGACGACTGCAGCACCGGCTGGGGCCAGATCTTCGCCCGGATCGCCATCGAGGCCCGCAACCACTGCCTGAGCGAGGGCCTGATCAACGGGACGAAGCTCACCGAGGCCAACCTGCGGGAGGTCTGGGACAACCTCCAGGACCCGGCCTACAACATCCGCTCGGTCACCTACCTGACGATCTACAACTCCCGCCAGCTCGGCATCGCCCGGCCCGGACTGACCACCGGCCAGGCCGACACCCAGGCACTGCTCGCCCGCTACAACGGCCTCGGCGACGCGGCGCAGCAGTACGGCCGCGAGCTGATCGGGCTGTACAACGTGCTGGAGAACTGCAACCTGCTGTCGCGCAGCAAGTGAGCCCGGGGCACGAGCACATGCGCACGTACTCGCCGGCCGCCGCCGCCCTGAACCTGCTGCTGGGGCTGCCCGCCGTCGTGCCGGTCTGGCTGCTCTGGTACTTCGCCGCCAACTGGCCGCTCGCCGCCCTGGGTTGGACCACGCGGGAGCCGACCGAGAACGACGGCGTCCTGCCGATGCTGCTGGTCCTGGTCCCGGTGGTGGGGGTGTTCACGCTGCTGTGGTGGCTCGCCAACCGGGCCGTGCGGCGGCGGACGGCCCCGGGCTCGGGCCGGGCGTACTGGCCGGTCAGCGCGCTGCTGCTGCTCGTGCCCACGCTCGTGCTGATCGTCGTTCTGTAGCAGACGGCGTACCGGAAGACGGAAGACATAGGGGGACACAAGGAAATGGAAGACGTGCAGATCGGATTCACGCGGCGGGCCGCGGTCAAGGGTGCCGCCGTCGTCGGCGCGGCCACGGCCCTGGGCGCGCTGCTCCCCGGCACCGCCTCGGCGGCGCCGTCGAAGGGGACGGCCGAGCCGGGCGTCCCGGCGAAGAAGCTCCCGACCAGTGCCAACGGCTGGACGATCGAGAAGGAGGCGAACCACGTCTCCACGGTCTGGACCCGCCCGGTGGCCGGCACGGGCCTCACCGTCGACATCCGGATCGGTGACGCGGAGGAGATCCTCGTCCACGTGATCCGGCGCTTCCACTACGAGGTGGAGGAGCTCCCGAGCGGCGACCTGCTCGGCTGGCAGGCGATCGGCGGCCTGCGCGCGGGCGCCGCGGAGTCGAACCTCGCCTCCGGCACCGCCGTGCGCATCCGCCCCGGCGCCTCGGCGAAGGGCGGGCTCTTCGCCCACCAGGAGCTGGTGCTGCGGGACATCCTCGCCGAGTGCGAGGGCGTCGTGCGCTGGGGCGGGGACGACGCCGAGGTGGACGAGTCGCTGTTCTACCTCGTCCCCGGCCCGGAGGACCGCCGGGTGCGGCAGTTGGCCGACCGCCTGCGCGGCTGGGGCGCCCGTCCCGGCGAGGGTGCGGGCACCCCGGTGGACGTGCTCGCCCCGGCCCGCCGCAGCGAGGCCGACCGGCTCGCCCGGGCGCAGCGCGCGTCCTGACGGTCCGTCAACGCGGCCCGGCCCGCCGTCGCGCAGGGGCGACGGCGGGCCGGGCGTCCGTGAGGGGTCACCAGAACTGCTGGTTGGTCCATCCGTTGCAGTCCCACAGCTGGACCTTCATCCCGTTGTGGTAGCCGCCGGATATGTCCGCGTCGAGGCACTTGTTGTTGTAGGCGCTCTTGATCGTGTAGCCGTCGATGATCCAGGTCTCGTTCGGGGCGGTCCAGGTGTGGCAGGGCTGGAGAAGCACCGGCATCCCGTTGTAGCTCCCGTGGCTGATGTCGGCGCTCATGCAGTAGTTGTTGCGGTCGTTGAAGATGTGGTCCTTCAGCGTGTACCAGAACTGGTTGCGCCAGCCGTTGCAGTCCCAGAGCTGGACCTTCATCCCCGGGACGTGGTCGCCGTTGGCGACGTCCCCGTCCATGCACTTGCCGTTGACGTAGAAGGGCGCGTGGTCGCGGTCCTCCTTCATCTGCTGGATCCAGTTGGAGAACGCGGCGACCCGGGTGTAGGTGCCGGGGTAGCCGGCCTGGTCGCAGCCGTTGTTGCCGCCGCCGGAGATGATCCCGATGACCCAGCCGTTGCGGATCAGCGGACCGCCGCTGTCGCCGTTGCAGGCGTCGTGCTTGGCGTCGCCGGCGCAGATCATCTGGCCGACCCGGTACATGCCGCCGTAGGGGCGGGTGCAGGCCGAGTCCGGCAGGATCGGGACCATCGACGAGCGGAGCCGCTCCCGGGGGTCGCCGTGGCTGTCGACGTTCTCCAGTGACCAGCCGAGGATCAGGCCCTGCCCGCTGAGGGTCTCGTCGGCCGGGATGTGCGCGAACGGGATCGTCGGCACGCCGACCATCGAGTTCTGCAGCGTCACCACGGCGACGTCGCCCTGGTGGATGTCGTACGTCTTCCAGGGACCGGTCTCCTGGTCGGGGTAGAACTGGGGGCTGATGTCGATCCGGGCGATGCGGTAGGCGGTGCCGCCCTGGAGGATGTTCGTCTGCCCCTGCACGACCGCGGAGTGGTCGATCTTGCTCTGGTACTCCCGGCCGCAGTGCCCGGCCGTCAGGACCTTGTCCGGCGCGATCAGGACGCCGCCGCAGCTGTAGCTGAAGAGCGGGTACTTGCTGGTGTCCTGGAAGTGGACCATCCACGGGTACTGCCCCGTCGTGGCCGGTCCGCCGCCGGTGACCGCCGTCGCGGGGGTCGCGATCCCGGCGAAGGCCAGCGTCAGCAGCATCGAGACGGCGACCACTGCTGCCCGGAGTGCCCTCCGTGCGAGGGAGTTCGGTGCTTTCGTCCTGGTGATCACCGGCAGTACCCCCCGGAGTACTCGGACGCCGGGAAGACCGGCGCCAGGGACTTGACCTTCACGCACTTGTGGTCGCTGTCGGCGTTCCACGCCACCCGGGAGATGTTCCCGGCGACCATGGCGCCGATCAGGTTGAACGGCGGCGGGGCGAACGCGAACATGGCCGCGGTGAAGCCCGCGTCGGAGGCCATGTGCGAGGTCTCGTTGCGGTTGAAGTACACCGTGCCGGTGATCCAGCCCCAGGTGTAGTGCGGGTCGGCCACGACCGGGAACGCGGCGCCGCGGGTGTCGACGTGCTGGGTGACGGTGTCACCGTCGACCGTATAACTGGTCGGCAGCGCACGGCCGTTGGCGTCGTACGCCCACGGCGCGCTGATCCGGCTGTCGGCCCGGCCGGTCGTCCGGTCGACCAGCAGGACGCCGCCGAGCGGATCGGCGACCAGCCGGCCGTCGAAGCCGTCGACGGTGAAGCTCACGTCGGTCGCGGCGCGCGCGGTGCGGAGCACGAAGACGTGCGAGACGGCGGTGGTGTCGGTGATGACGGCGCTGTCGGTGTCCGGCAGCGCGTCGGGCGACACCGCCACCTGCGAACGGACCTGCGAGGCCGCGCCCTTGGCGCCCTTCAGTGCGATCCGGGCGGGCGCCTGCGACTGCCCGGCCGCCCGTGACTGCTCGGCTGCCCGTGACTGCTCGGCCGCCGCCTCGGCCCTGGCCGAAGCGTGCCCGGTGGCGGGCAACAGGCCCTGGACGCGCCCGAGTTCGGCGAGCACCCGCTGCGTGGCCGGCGTCGCCGCGCCGGCCGGCTGGGCCAGCGCGAGGCCCGCGAGCCCGACCACGCCGGCGACACCCGCCGCCAGCGCGGACTTGATGCGTTTCACGATTCCCCCTGGTCTTCCTGGATCTCCTGGACTTCCTGGTCTTCCTGGTCCTCGGTGTGCGGTGCTGCCCCGGACGCCACGGGCACGGCGGGTGCCGCAGGTCTTGCGGGCCCGAGGGGTCCTTGGGATCCTTCGCGTACCGCCGGGTACCGGCATCCGGGCGGACACGAGTCTTGGCCCGGCGGGGTCGGCGGTCCATGGCGTAACCCCTGCGTTCGGCCTGCGTTCCCCGCGCCACGCCCTGGCATGGAACATGCCATAGTTGGCGGCGGCATCTCGGCGGGGGCGATGGGGGTTGTCGTGCGTTTCGGGGACATGGTGCGCGAATACCGGCTGCGCCTCGGGTGGACCCAGGAGGGCCTCGCCGAACGGTCGGGCGTCTCCACGCACGCGATCGGCATGCTGGAGGCGGGCCGGCGCAACCCCCGGCTGAAGTCGGTCGCCGCGCTCGCCGACGCGCTGGGGCTGGCAGACGGCGACCGGGCCGAACTGATCGCCGCGGCCCGGGCGGAGCCGGCCCGTGCGGAGCCGGCCGGGCCCCGGACGGACGCCGGCGCCAACGCCGGCGCCAACGCCGGCGCCAACGCCGGCGCCAACGCCGGCGCCAACGCCGGCGCCAACGCCGGTGCCGACGTCGAGACCGGCGCGCCACGCCCGGCAGCCGTCCGGGCTCCCGCTCAACTCCCGGCGGACCTAGCGGACTTCACCAGCCGCACGGCAGCACTGGAAGCCGTCCGGCACGCGCTCGGCCGCGACGGCACCGCCGGGCGGACCCCGGTGCTCGTGGTCACCGGCCCCGGCGGGATCGGCAAGACCAGCCTCGCCGTGCACGCCGCACACGCGCACCGGGACCGCTACCCCGACGGCCAGCTGTTCGCCAACCTGCGCGGCGCCGACCAGGCGCCCGTACCCGCCGCCGAGGTCGCCGCGCGCCTCCTGCGGGCGCTCGGCGTGAGCCCCACCGACGTCCCCCCGGTACTCGACGAACGCGCCGCCCTCTACCGGAGCCTGCTGACCGGCCGGCGCGTCCTGATCGTGCTCGACGACGTGCTCGACGGCGCCCAGATCCGGCCCGTGCTCCCGGCCAGCAGCGGCTGCGCGGTGCTGCTCACCAGCCGCAGCCGGCTGCCCGAACTCGACTGCGTGGAGCGGATCGAGCTCGCCGCGTTCACCGACACCGAGGCCAGGGACCTGCTCGGCCGCATCGCCGACCCCGCCGTGCTGTCCTCGGAACCGGACGCGACCACCGAACTGCTCGCCCACTGCGCCGGCCTGCCGCTCGCGCTGCGCATCACGGGCAGCCGGCTCGTCACCGAACCCGGCCGCACGGTGCGGATGCTGGCCGAGCGGCTCGCCGACGCGCGCGGACGGCTGGACGAACTCCGGGTCGGCGACCGCGCGGTGCGGGTCAGTTTCGAGGCCAGCTACGCCCACCTCGCCCCCGACCAGGCCGCCGCGTTCCGGCTGCTGGCCCTGGTGCCCGGCCGGTCGGTCGGGGTGCCGGCCGCCGCCGCGCTGCTGGACCGCGACCCGGCGCCCAGCGAACGGCTCCTCGCCGAACTGACCGCCCACCACCTGCTCCAGGCGCCCGAGTCCGGCCGCTACGGCTTCCACGACCTCATCCGGCTCTACGCCCAGGAGCGCGCCCGCAATGAGGACGCCCCGGCCGGGCGCCTCGCCGCCGAACGGCGCCTCGCGCTCTGGTACCTGCACGCCTCCCGCCGGGCCGGGATGCTCCTCGTGCCGCACGCCCGCCTCGCCCCCGCCGCACCGCCCCCGCCCGGCCTGCCGCAGCCGGACTTCGACGGCGCCGAGGCGGCCATGGCCTGGTACGAGACCGAACGCGCCAACCTCGTCGACCTCGTGCGGCACGCCGCCGGCCGGGACGACGACCCGCTGTGCTGGCAACTCGCCCACAGCCTCTGGCCGTTCTTCACCCTGCGCAAGTACTGGGGGGACTGGAACAACGCCACCGGGCTCGCCCTCGACCACGCCCGCCGCTCGGCGGACCGCACCGGCGAGGCCCTCATGCTCGTCCAGGCCGGCACCCTCGCCCACGCCCAGGGCGACTACCGCGAGGCCATCACCCGCTACCGGCACGCCGACGGCCTCCTCGGCGACGGCGACCCGGAGGCCACCGCCATGATCGAGGCCAACCTGGGCGTCAGCCACCGCCAGCTCCAGGACTACGAGACGGCCATCGGCCACCTCACCCGCGCCGCCGACGCCTTCCGCACCGCCGGCGACCGCTACGGCGAGGCCGTCTGCCTCCTCAACCTGATCCCCGCCTACCGTGTCCTCGGCCGGTCCGACCCCGCACTCGTCAACTGCCGCCTCGCGCTGGCCGCCTTCCAGGCGCTCGGCTCCCGCTACGGCGAGGGCCACGCCCTGCACGTCACCGCCCAAGTCCTCCAGGACACCGGCGACTTCGCGAGGGCCCTGGACCTGGCCGGGCAGGCCGTGGCGATCCGCGAGGACATCGGCGACCGCGACGGCACCGCGTCCGCGCTGGAACAGCTCGGCATCATCCGCCGGCACCTCGGCCAGGCCGCGGCCGCCGCCGAGGCGTGGCGCCGCAGCCTCGCCCTCTACGAGGAACTCGGCTCCCCGAAGGCCGAGAACGTCCGGCGGCTGCTGACGAAGGGCTGAGCGGGCGGTTCGTGCGGTGGGCGGGCGGGCCCGAGGGCGGGCCGGTGGGCCGGTGGGCGGACCGTCCGGGCCCGGTGCCCGGGCGGTCCGTCGCGTCCGTCGACCGGCCGCGTCCGCCGACCCGCCGTTCGCTAACCCGCCGCCGTCGTCTGGCGGACGGCGGCGGCCGGACCGCCGTGGCCCTCGGGCAGGGCCCGGAGGATCGCCTCCACGCTCTGCCGGGCGTCGCCGAACAGCATGCCGGTGTTCTCCCGGAAGAACAGCGGGTTCTGCACGCCGGCGTAGCCGGAGGCCATCGACCGCTTGAAGACGATCACCTGCTCCGCCTCCCACACCCGCAGCACGGGCATGCCGGCGATCGGGCTGGACGGATCGTCGGTGGCGGCCGGGTTGACGGTGTCGTTGGCGCCGATGACGAGGACGACCGAGGTCGCGGCGAGGTCGTCGTTGATCTCGTCCATCTCCAGGACGATGTCGTACGGCACCTTCGCCTCGGCCAGCAGGACGTTCATGTGCCCGGGCAGACGGCCCGCCACCGGGTGCACGCCGAACCGCACCCCGATCCCGCGCTCGCGCAGCCGCCGGGTCAGCTCCGCCACCGGGTGCTGCGCCTGGGCCACCGCCATGCCGTAGCCGGGCGTGATGACCACGGACCGGGCCGCGGCGAGCAGCCCGGCGGCCTCCTCCGCGCGGATCTCGCGGTGCTCGCCCTGCTCCTGCGCGGAGCCCGACGGAGCCTCGATGCCGAACCCGCCCGCGATGACCGACAGGAACGAGCGGTTCATGGCCTTGCACATGATGTACGACAGGTAGGCGCCGGAGGACCCGACCAGGGCCCCGGTGACGATCAGCAGGTCGTTGTCGAGCAGGAACCCGGCCGCCGCCGCTGCCCAGCCCGAGTAGCTGTTCAGCATGGAGACGACGACGGGCATGTCGCCGCCGCCGATCGAGGCGACGAGGTGCCAGCCCAGGGCGAGCGCCAGGACGGTGACCGCGATCATGAGGCCGAGACCCGGGCTGGCCGTGAACCAGGCCGTCAGCACCGCGAACGCGGCCAGCGCGCCCACGTTGAGCGCGTTCTTGCCCGGCAGCACCAGCGGGCGCGAGGCGATCCTGGCGGACAGCTTCAGGAAGGCCACGATCGAGCCGGTGAACGTGACCGCGCCGATGAACACGCCGATGAAGACCTCGGCGTGGTGGATGCCCAGCAGGTCCCCGGCCACCCGGGTCTGGGCGGACCCGTGGGACTCGACCTCCAGGTAGCCGTTCCAGCCGACCAGGACGGCGGCGAGGCCGACGAAGCTGTGCAGCACGGCGATGAGCTCGGGCATCTGCGTCATCTCGACCCGCCGCGCCCGCCACAGGCCCGCCGCCCCGCCGAGCACCATCGCGAGGACGATCAGCGCGACCGCGCCGGCGGAGACGTCCCGCGCCGCCAGCACGACGGTGGCGACCAGGGCGAGGGCCATGCCGGCGATGCCGTAGACGACGCCTGCCCGGGAGGTCCGGTGCTGGGACAGCCCGGCCAGGCTGAGGACGAACAGCAGCGCGGCGACCAGGTCCGCGGCGTGGGAGGCCGTCGTGGAAGTCATCGGACTCAACGCCTTTCGGAGGACGGCTGGGACGACGGGGACGACTGGGACGGCTGGGAGGTGGGGGAGATCGAGAACATCGACAGCATGCGGCGGGTGACGGCGAAGCCGCCGAAGACGTTCACGCTCGTCAGCAGGACCGCCACGAAGGACAGCGCCGTCACGAGCCGGCTCTCGTGCCCGATCTGGAGCAGGGCACCGATCACCACGATCCCGGAGATCGCGTTCGTCACCGACATCAGTGGGGTGTGCAGGGCGTGGTGGACCTTGCCGATGACGTAGTAGCCGATGACCACGGCAAGTGCGAACACCGTGAAGTTCCGGGCCAGTTGGGCCGGCGCGAAGGCGATCAGGAGGAAGGTCGCCAGCATCCCGAGGCCGATCAGCCCGAAGCGCAGCGGCGGGGTGAGCCGGGACGGCTTCGGGCCGATCTGCGCGGCAGCCGCTTGGCCGGTGGCAGCGGCGGTGGTGGCTGTGCCGACGGTGGCGGCCGACACGGCCACGGGCGGCGGCGGCCAGGTGACCTCGCCCGCCCGGACGACCGTCACCGCCCGCTGCACCACGTCGTCGAAGTCGACGGCCAGCCGCCCGTCCCCGCCCGGCGTCAGCAGCTTCAGCAGGTTCACCAGGTTGGTGCCGAACAGCTGCGAGGCCTGGGCGGGCAGCCGGGCCGTCAGGTCGGTGTAGCCGATGATGGTGACCCCGTTGTCGGTGACCACGGCGCGTCCGGGCACGGTGCCCTCGACGTTGCCGCCCTGCGCCGCGGCCATGTCGACGATGACGCTGCCCGGCCGCATCGCCGCCACGTCCTCGGCCGTGAGCAGCCGGGGCGCCGGCCTGCCGGGGATCAGCGCGGTCGTGACGACGATGTCCACGTCCCGCGCCTGCTCGTGGTAGAGCGCGGCGGCGGCCCGGTCGTACTCGGCCGACGTCGCCCTGGCGTAGCCGTCCGAGCCCGCCTCCTGGGCGACCTCCACGGCCAGGTACTCGCCGCCCAACGACCTAACCTGGTCGGCGACTTCGGGCCGCGGATCGGTCGCCCGGACGATCGCGCCGAGGCTGGACGCCGCACCGATCGCGGCCAGCCCGGCCACACCGGCGCCCGCCACCAGGACCTTGGCCGGCGGCACCTTGCCCGCGGCGGTGACCTGCCCGGTGAAGAACCGCCCGAACACGTGGGCCGCCTCGATCACCGCCCGGTACCCGGCGATGTTGGCCATCGAGCTGAGCACGTCCATCGACTGCGCCCGGGAGATCCGCGGGACCGCGTCCAGCGCCAGCGCGGTGACGCCGCGTGCCGACAGCGCCTTCAGCAGTTCGGGGCGCTGCGCCGGTGCGAGCAGGGCGACGAGGGTCGCGTCCTCACCCAACCGGGCGATCTCGTCGCCCGACGGCGGGTTGACCTTCAGGACGACCTCGGCCGCCCAGGCGTCGCCGATGCGCGCGCCGGCCTCGGCGTACGCCGCGTCGGTGAAGCCGGAGGCCGTCCCGGCCCCCGACTCGACGACGACCTCGTAGCCGAGCCCGAGCAACTGCCGCACCGTCGGTGGCGTCGCCGCGACGCGGGTCTCCCCGACGCTCGACTCGGCGACCACACCGACGCGCTGGGGTGGATGGTGGTGGACCGGCACCTGTGCAGACATGTCTGGTACCTCTCTTCGCCGGAGGCGCTGCGGACCGGAGCAACTGCGATCGAGGGGGAGTCGGGATCCCCGCCCGGTGGTCGCTGGAACGTACACCTACCCACCCTGCGGGCCCATGGAGCGAACCAGTGACGATCCTCACCCTCCGGAGCAGCGCGGCTCCGGGCGGTGGCGGTGGTGACAGGACGGTCGGCAGTGGACACGATGGGTGCCAACCGGAGACGGCGGGGGCTTCAGGATGGGAGGGGTACCGGTGTTCACGACTCGACCGACCTTGCAGGGGACGTTCGGGATGGTCTCGTCGACGCACTGGCTGGCGTCGGCGGCCGGCCAGGCGGTGCTGGAGGACGGCGGGAACGCGTTCGACGCGGCCGTGGCCGCCGCGTTCACGCTGCACGTCGTCGAACCGCACCTGAACGGGCCCGCGGGCGAGGTGCCGATCATCCTCGCGCCCGCGGACGGGCCGGTGCGGGTGCTGTGCGGGCAGGGGCCCGCGCCCGCCGGGGCGAGCATCGGGCACTACCGCTCGCTCGGCCTGTCCCTCGTCCCGGGGACGGGACCGCTGGCGGCCGCCGTGCCCGGGGCGTTCGACGCCTGGCTGCTCCTGCTGCGCGACCACGGCACCAAGCGGCTGGCGGAGGTCCTGCGGTTCGCCATCGGGTACGCCGAGCACGGGCACCCGGCGGTCGAGCGGATCGGGGCGACCGTCGAGACCGTCCGGGAGCTCTTCGAACGGGAGTGGACGAGCTCGGCGGAGCTCTACCTGCCCGGCGGGCACGCGCCGCGCCCCGGCGCGCTGCTCACCAACCCGCCGCTCGCCGCGACCTGGCGGCGCCTGGTCGCCGAGGCCGAGGCCGCCGGGAGCGGGCGCGAGGCGCAGATCGACGCGGCGCGCCGGGTCTGGCGGGAGGGCTTCATCGCCGAGGCACTGGCCGGCTTCGCGGCCCGTCCCGCGCTGGACACCTCCGGAGAGCGCCACGCGGGCACCCTGACCGGCGACGACCTCGCGGCCTTCGAAGCGCACTACGAGGAGCCGGTCACGCACACCTGGAACGGGTGGACGGTCGCCAAGCCGGGACCGTGGAGCCAGGGCCCGGTGTTCCTCCAGCAACTCGCCCTGCTGCCGGACGACTTCGGGACGCTGGACGGGGCCGAGTACGTCCACACACTCGTGGAGGGCACCAAGCTCGCCATGGCCGACCGCGAGGCCTGGTACGGCGACGCGTTCGGCGACGCCGCCGAGGTGCCGCTCAAGGCGCTCCTGTCGCCCGGGTACAACGACGACCGCCGTGCCCTGATCGGCGGCCGGGCGTCCTACGACCTGCGGCCCGGCAGCCCCGAGGGCCGTGCGCCCAGGCTCGCCGAGTACGCCCCCGCCGAGGCGGCGCCCGGCTCCGGCGAGCCCACCGTCGCCAGGGACGGCGGCACCCGCGGCGACACCTGCCACGTGGACGTCGTGGACCGCTGGGGCAACCTCGTCTCCGCCACCCCGAGCGGCGGCTGGCTCCAGTCCAACCCCGTCGTCCCGGGACTCGGCTTCCCGCTCGGCACCCGCCTCCAGATGGCCGCCCTCACCCCCGGACTGCCCAACTCCCTCACCCCCGGCCGCCGTCCGCGCACCACCCTCTCGCCGTCCCTCGCCCTGCGCGGCGACCGGCCCGTCCTCGCTTTCGGCACACCGGGCGGCGACCAGCAGGACCAGTGGAGCCTGCACTTCCTCCTCGCCCTCGCCCTGCGCCCGCCGATGCGCGGCGGGCTCGACCTCCAGGGCGCGATCGACGAGCCGAACTGGCACACCGAGAGCTTCCCGAGCTCCTTCTATCCGCGCGCCGGCCGGCCCGGCAGCCTCTTCGTCGAGTCCCGCCTCGGCCCGGACGTCATCGAGGGCCTGCGCCGGCGCGGCCACGACGTCACCGTCGGGGGCCCGTGGTCGGAGGGCCGCCTGTGCGCCGTCGCCCGCGACCCCGAGACCGGCGTCCTGTCGGCGGCCGCCAACCCGCGCGGCATGCAGGGCTACGCCGTGGGCAGGTGACGCCCACCCGAGGGACGTTCCAGGGGAGTTCCAGACGTTCCAGGGGCGATATCGGGGTGATCACCGCTGCTGCGCGCTGAACTCGACGGGGACCGGCGATGACCTGCCCTGCGTCCAGGCGCTCGTCAGCGCCGGGCCCGGCGGCCGAGGACCGGGCCGTCCGCCGGAGCCGGGCAGGTCACGGGCCGGCGCCGGGGCGGGCGGGCAGGGCGGTGCCGGGCGTCAGGCGGAAGCGTTCCGGTCCGGTGACCGGGCGGCGGTCGGCCGGGGCCGTGCCGTCGCGGCGCTCCAGCCAGGCCCGCAGGCGGTCCCGGGCACTGCGGTCGCGTGCGGCGTCGGCGGTGGCCGGGGGCGTGCTGGTGGTCTCGCGCAGCAGGACGCGGGCGGGGCGGGTCGTGCCGTCGCCGGGGACGGTGTCGAGGACGGTGAAGGTGGTGCCGGGGGAGAAGACGACCTGCGGTACCTCGCCGTCGGCGGCGAACACGGCCGTCCGGCGCCCGGTTGTCGACCACACGGCGAACTCCACCGGCGTGCCGAGGTCGGCCGCGGGTGACGAGACGCCGGTGACCGGCGCCGGCTCGACGAGGACCAGTCCCGGAGGGTAGGCGTCGAGGATCTCGGGCGGGACGTCGGCGCCGAGCAGCACCGCGCCGTGGTGGCTCGGCAGGCGGCGCAGGCCCGACGCCAGGCAGGCGAGGTAGGGCGCGAGCGGGCCGGGCGCGCCGCTGCGGGCCCCGGCGACCAGCGCGGCCGGGCCGGCGGGCACGTCGGCGCCCTCGTGGTGCAGCAGCACGGCGACCAGGTCGGGCTTGAGGTCGTCCCGGCCGGTCGAGCGCAGGCCCGGCAGGCGGGTGACGGCCGGTTCGACCCGGCCGGCGCCGCGCTGGTAGTGGTCGCCGAGGAGCGAGCGGAAGGCGTCCCGGTCGGCGGCGCTGCTCACGGGGGCGAGCGGCGGGACGTCGGCGGGGGTGAAGTAGCGGGCCGTGAGGGCGATCGGCTGGGCGGGTGCTTCGGGCTGCTCCGGCACCTCTGCGGCCTCTGCCACCTTGGGCGTCCCTGCCACCTCGGGCGCCTCTGCCACCTCCGGCTCCGCGGGCTCCTCCGGCTCCGGGGCCACGGGCGGTTCAGGCGTCGGGGCTGCGGCGGGCTCGGTGGGGGCGGCGGGTTCGGTGGAGGCGGTGGGCCGTTCGGCCGGGCGCTCGGTGGCGGGAGACCCGGCCGGAGCGGTGGCGCTCGCCGTCGCCTCCGCCGTCAATGGGCTCGCGGCGGTGGCCGGCCGGCTCGCCGGCGCCGCGCCACTGCTCGTGGCGAGTCCGGCGGGCGGGGCGGCCGGGGGAGCGAGCTCCGGATCGGCGGGTGTGACCCGTCCCGTCACGAACCCCTCGTTCCGGTGCGCCGGCAGGGCGAAGCGTTCCGGAACGTTCGGCGCGCTCGGGGTACCCGGCCTGCTCGGCCCGCTCGGCGTGCCGAGGCCGCCGCCCACCGCGTACGTCGTGGGGAGAGCCGGAGCCGGGAGACCGTTCTGCGTGCGGGCGGGCGGGTTGAGCCACACCAGGCCGTGCATCCGTGCGAAGAACCGGGCGCTGCTCTCGGACGCCGTGTCGACCAGGCCGTGTAGCAGCAGCCCGAAACCCCGTGCGCCGTCACCGGGCAACTGGTCCAGCAGGGCGGACAGTTGCTCCCACACGTCGTGCGGGATCAGTCGGGCCTGCTCGCCCACCACGAGCAGCGGGCGGGCCGGGTCCGGGCGCAGGAAGCGTGGCGCCCACGCGTACGGCGGCTCGGGGCGCAGCCAGAGCCCGGCCGGCACGGCCTCCAGGCACCAGAACGGGAAGGCGCGGAACAGTCCGGGGCCGACGGTGTCCCACCCGGCGCCGCCGTTGCGCCAGGCGGTGCTGACGGTGTCGTGACGGCTGCCGGAGGTCAGCCGGATCAGGTACGGCTCCCAGGTGGTGGCGCCGCGGTGGTCGAGCACCCGGGTGGTGAACGCGCCGTCGCCCGCGACCGGGAGGCCGACCGCGGCGTGCACGGGCCGGCCGAGCCGCTCGGCGAGCGTGCCGGACAGGGCGGCGAGCGCTCCCGGGTCCGCCCACGGCGCGCTCACGAGGAGCTGGTCGGAGCCGGTCGGCAGGGACAGCGCGGCGTCGGCGAACTCCTCGGGGGTCAGGACGGGTTGGGTGGGCGTGCCGACGAGCAGCGGCGTCGTGCCGGGCGGTGTCGCGAGCTGCTCCAGGAACGGCATCCCGGCCTCCGGGCGGGCCGTCGCGTGGCTGAGCCAGAAGCCGTTGGCGAGGCGCTGGACGACGACCGAGGCGGGCAGCGTGGTCGGGCGCGCCGCGGCGACCGTACGGGTGGGGACGGGGGTGGGGACGGGGACGGCGGGCGGCGGCCACGCGGCCGGCCCGGTGGCGCCCCACGCCGGACCGGCCGGCGCCGGCCACGTCGTCGGCTCGGGTTCGGGCGGCGCCTGGCCGGGTCCGACGGCGGTCGCCGCCTCGACGGTCTCCCGCAGCCGCCGCGGACGGCCGCCCGGCGGGCAACTCCACCACGCGGCGGGCTCGGTGGCACCCTCGGGCGCGGTCACCTTGAGGGTGCCGTCGGGCTGGATGGACACCAGACCGTCCGGGGCCACGACCGGCAGTCCGGCCTTGTCGGCGACCACCTCGGCGGGGCGCCGCCCACCCGGGCCCAGCGCGGCGAGACCGGAGGCGGCGAGGATCAGCCGGGCAGCGCCCCGGGTCCGGGCGATCAGCCCGAGCTCGGCCATCTGCTCGCGCAGCACCGGCGCGGCGTCGGCCGCCGCCGCCACGACGACGAGGGCGTCCGGCACCGGCCGCAGGCTGCCCATCGCCGCCGCCAGCTCGTCGTCGCCCACCTCACGCGGGGCGATGACGTAGTGCGGCCCGAACGGCCGCAGGATCGACCGCGACGGCCCCCGCCGCCCGGCCGGTACGGGCGGTGGAGCGGACGGCGCCCCACGACGGCCGAACCGGCGGCGCAGAGCCGGTGCGGACGAGGCCCCGGACTGCGGCGCACTCATCGCGCCACCCGGCCGGCGGGCGGTATCGCGGGCGCCGGGCGCCGGCACGTGATCGGCGTTCCGGCGGCGCGCCGGCCGGCGTCCGTCTGCCGGTGGGGCGGGAAGGGCGCTCCGGCGACGGCGCGGACCACGTCCGTCGGCCGGTGCGTACGCCCGGCCCGGGCGGAGGTCCGGTGAGGTTCCACCTCGGCCATCGGCGTACGCCTCCCCTGATCGTTCGTCGGGACCCACCCGGTCGGTGCCCCGCCCAGCTATACGGCCCGCGCCCGCCCGGCGGTTCACCACCGGCCGGTCGCCGGCGCCCGGCCGGAGCCGCGGACCGGTGCCGCCCCGGCCGGGTGCGGGCGCCCATTCGTCCGACGTGACGCAGATCACGTCCCGATCCTCCGGATTCTTTGCCGTTGTGCCGTGCTCCCGTCCCCGGAAGTAGAGCCTGCTCGTACGAGTCGCAGAGGAGAGTCATCGCCGTGTGCATCGACGGTGTGTGCATCGAGTTCCGGCCGGGCCCGGGGCTGCCCCGGCAGTTCCTGACCGACGTGAACTACCGAGGGGCCGACCGGCGCGGGCGGGAGCGCTGCCAGTCGGTGCTGGTCGTGCCCGGCGCGGACCGGGCAGACCCGCACCTGATCATCAAGCTGCTGTACATCACCAGGAACCGGCCCGCGCAGATGCTTCGGATCTTCGGGTTCGACGACGTGGCGGACGCCATGACGACGGCCGGTCTGGACACCGCACTCGCCGAGGTGCCGCCCGCTTCGGTCGCTGTCCTGCTGATCGGTCTGGCCAGGTCGATCAGGCACCTCGGCTCCCCGCCACCGCCGCCCGCCCGGGCGGCTCTCGTCGCGGCCCTGGCCGCCCGCTTCGCGGCCCTCGTGGGAGACCTCGAAGGCGTGGACGACTTCACCCGCAGGGTGCTCGGCAGGGCGCGGCCGGAGGAGTGGCGAGAGGGAGTGATCGACGCGCTCCTGGGCGATTGGGTGGACGGCCTCGGGGACTGCCGCAGCGATCCCGAGCTGGTGGCGCTCCTCGACCGTTGCGCGAAGGAGGAACGCAAACGGTGGCTGCCGTTGTGGAACCGGGGGACGAGGAACGGCCCCACCCGGCTGACCAGCGTCACGATCGGCGCGGGCGTGACCCTGGAGGACGCGCTCACCGACCACCGCAGCGCCGAGGACGTGGTCCTGCGGCACGAGTTCGACGACGAGCGGATCGGAGCGGTCCTGCGCGGCCTGACCGCCGACGAGGCCGCCGTCGCCGTCCGGCTCGCGCGGGACGGCGGGAGCTGGCTCCAGGCGGCCGTCGAAGCGGGCCTGCCGCCCTCGTACGGCGACCGGGTGCGCCGAAAGCTCCGGCGCCGGGGCGCCCTCCACGCCGAGCGCACCGCCGCGGCCGCGAGGACGGCCCGATGAGCGACCTGTTGCGAGCCGCGTTGCCCGAGTTCCTCGCGGGCCTCGCCACGGCTGCCGTCGTCGCGGTCCTCCGGGCGTTCCGGAACCGGTGGCGACGGCCGGCCCGTCGTCCCGACGTCGGCCTCGGCGTCGAAGCCGAGGCCGAGAGCGGACGCCGGACGCCGGCGGCGACGCCGGGTCCGGGCACGCGGCCGGGCGGGAGCGGCCGGTTACCGCAGCCGGAACAGGGCCACCGCTTCGTCGATCCGCCCGAGCTCCAGGAGTAGCCCCGCCAAGGTGCGGCGGTGCCAGGAACGGGCGGGGCCCAGGAGGTCCACGGCTTCCTCCGGGCGCCCGCCTCGGCGATCAGCTCTGCCAACTCCCTCGCCACGAACGGGGAATCGGCATCCAGTCACGGTACCCGCCACGGGCCCGGCGGCCGAATCCGGCGGCGTTCACGATCGCGCGCCATACTGCCCGGCCGCCGAGGAGCCTCCGGCCGGCCACCGGAGCAGGAAGTCGGCCGGTCCGCCTTCCTGCTCGGGCCGGGAGCCGGGAGCCGGGAGCCGCGAGCCGCGAGCCGCGCAACGGCGGGGCGGACAGGTGTGCCGTCAGGTGGCCTTGGGGGCCTCTCCGGACTGTCCCGCGATCTGGGTGATGGTGAAGTGGACGAACTCGGCGGGGCGCACGGGTGCGACGCCGATGTCGCAGATGACCTTGCCGTCGTCGATGGTCTTGGGTGTGTTGTTGGTGTCGTCGCAGATCACATAGAACGCCTCGTCCGGCGTGCGTCCCACGAGGGCGCCCTGCCGCCACTGGTCGGTGAGGAAGGAGGACACGGAGTGCCGCAGTGTCGCCCACAGCCGTTCGTCATTGGGCTCGAACACCGCCCAGGTCGAGGACTGGTGGACGGAGTCGGCGAGGTAGGACACGAGGCGGCGGACGTTGAGGTAGCGCCAGTCGCGTGTGGTCGACCTGGTACGAGCGCCCCATACGAGCAGGCCCCGGTCCGGGAAGAGCCGCAGGCAGTTGACGCCCTTCGCGTTCAGCTCCCCGTGCTGGTCGTCCGTGAGGACGGTCTGGAGTTTGAGTGCGCCGCGGAGGTTCTGGTTGGCGGGGGCCTTGAAGACGCCGCGTTCGGCGTCGGTGCGGGCCCAGACACCCGCCACGTGGCCGCAGGGCGGCACGGTGCGCTCGACGGCGTCGACGCCCGGGACCGTGATCCACGGGTAGTACAGGGCGGTGAAGGCGGCGTCGTCGGAGTCGCGCGAGCCGAGCGTGTCGGCGAAGGCCGCCGCCTCGGCCGGGGTCAGGCCGGGCGGCGGGTCGAGGATCGCCAGCCGGTTGCGCTGCTCGGTGCAGTGCTTGACGACCTGGGCCATCCTGCCGACGCCCTCGGCATGGTCGGGCGTCGGCGCCTCCTTCTCGGCGGAGGCGTCCGCGGTCATGTCCCAGAGGCTGGGGACGGCGACCATGGTGACCTCGGGAACGGTCTCCAGGGCGGCGAGGCCGGTGCGGGCGTCCGTGTTCCCCTTGAGCTCCTCGGGTGAGACGGCGCTCTGCGGGCTGGTGAAGCCGACCACGTAGCAGGTGCTCCCGCCGTTGGCGAAGAACCCGTAGACCGCTTCGGCCAGGGGCAGGCACCGTTGCAGCGTGTGGATCGCGGCCGGTTCGGTCGCGTCCGCGAGCTCCTTGGCGATTCCCTGGACGCTGTAGCGGGCGGCGAACTCCTGCCAGCTGCGGATCTTCTGCGGGACGACACGCTCGGCGTCGGTGAACGGCTCGGGGGCCGCGCTCGGATCGTCGTTGGCGGAGGCCTTCGTGTAACCGAGGAACGCCGGGACCGATGTGCTCGCCCCGGTGATCGTGCGTACTCCGCTGGGGAGCTCCGTCACGAAGACCCCTGGCGGGTTCTGACTGGGCATCCACACTCCTTGAGGTGAGAGGGCCGCTGCTGGTGCGAACGGCGAGTCCGTACCCACCCCAGCGCAGCGAGCTGCCCGGCCACTCCTCTGAGAGGGCAAACCACCGCTTCGAGTGAAGCCTCTGTGTGACTGACGGGTGGTCTGCCGCCGGCAGGCGGGTGGGCTTGAGTCTCCTGTAGGGGGAGGTGGGAGGGTGAGGGCATGGACGGCGACACGCTCTACCCGATCGGTGATCTGGCCCGGCGGACCGGTCTGACGGTCAAGGCCATCCGGTTCTACTCCGACTGCGGGATCGTGCCGCCGACCGACCGTAGCCCGGCCGGCTACCGCCTCTACGGCATCGACGCCGTCGCACGTCTGGACCTCGTGCGGACACTGCGCGACCTGGGACTGGACCTCCCTGCCATCCGGAAGGTCGTGGACCGGGAGATCTCCCTTCCCGAGGTCGCCGCGGCGCACGCCGAAGCACTGGCGGTGCAGATCCGGACGCTGCGCCTGCGGCGCGCGGTGCTGACGGCGGTGGCCAGGCGCGGGTCCACCCCTGAGGAGATGGATTTCATGCACAAGCTGGCCAAGCTCTCCGAGGACGAACGTCGACGGCTGATCGGCGATTTCCTCGACACCGCCTTCAGCGGACTGCTGGACGCCAACCCCGGACTCGCGGGGATCACGCGGTCGATGACGCCCGAGCTGCCCGACAACCCGGAGGCCGAGCAGGTCGAGGCGTGGGTGGAGCTGGCCGAGCTGTCCCAGGACCCGGACTTCCGCGCCGGCACGCGGCGCACGGTCGAGCACTACGTGGCCGATCACGCCCAGGTCGGCACCACGTGCCCGCGCCGTGACCCTGCCGCAGCGGCCCTCGACCAGGTCGGCCCGGCCCTGGCAGCCGGCATCGACCCGGGCTCGCCCCAGGCCGATCGGGTCGTTGCGGCAGTCATGGCCCAGTACGCGGACGCCGTGGGGCTCCCCGACGACGTCGACCTCCGGCGCCGGCTGTCGACCCGCCTGGAGACCGTGAACGACCCTCGCAGGGAGCGGTACCTTCAGCTGCTCGCCGTGATCAACGGCTGGTCGGCCCCGGAAAGCCTGGCGCCGGCCTTCGACTGGTTCATCCGGGCATTGGGCGCCCGGATACCGGGGTAGCAGACCGTTCGCGGCATGGCGCGGCCGGACCGGCGAGCCGGCGGCGCCCTCGGTTGCCTTCGTGCTCGTCGACGACGGCCCGGCCGGCCCGCCGCCCAAAAGCGGTCGACAACCCCGGCCGGCCGCCCGATAGGGTGCCGACGTGGACATGGAACAAGCCTGGCAGGCCGCCGAGTTGCGGTGGAGGTGCGGAACGCTCGCCGGATTCGTCGCGGCCTGCACGGACGTCGAGGGGCGTGCCCGGGAGGCGGCCAGGCTGGCCGGGGAGGTGTTCGCCACCGACCCCGGGGACGTGGCGGCGTTGCAGGCGATCCACGGCGTTCTCGCCACCTGGGCCGACGAGCTGGGGGACCATCCGCACCGGCCCGCCGTCCGCCGGCCCGAGGAAGCGGATCGCCGCATCCGCGACCACCTCAAGGACGTGCTGCGCACCCGGCTGCCCGTCACGGCCCGCGACCGCCTGGCGGCCGTCCAACTCTCCCTGGACGTCGACTTCGACGTGCTGCGCCGGCTGCGGACGCTGTCCGCCGAGGAGCGCGAGGACGTCTTCTACGTCTACGGCCGCGCCACGGCAGCCCTGGACCTCGGTCACCTGGACGAGGCCGAGCGCGGGGCGAAGCACCTCGACGCCCTCCGGCGGCAGTACGCCGGCTAGTACGCAACTCGGCGGCGCAGTACCGCGCCCGGGAGAGGAGAACCGGCATGACGACGAGTCCGCTGCCGTTGGACCTGCACGAGGACATGCAGGTCTGGTCGTACCGCGTTTCGCACCGGACGCTGCTGTTCCGCAGCTTCTGGAAGCAGGGGAGGGACACGGCCACGGAGGTCGAGTTCGTCAGTGTCCTGGCCATGAAGACGCGGTCGGGCTACCAGGACCTGGAGATCCGGGAGGCGGATTCCGACCCGGAGATCGAGGCGCTGGTCGACGTGCCGGGCCCGGCGTCTGCTCGCTACCTGCGGCTCCATCTGCTCAGCGGTGGTGTGCCCGCGGGTTTCGTCGTCTGCGGGGACGTCCGGGTCCGTCAGGTGCCGGTGGACGAGTGACCCCCGGCCGGTCGAATCCGGCGGAGCCCGGTCGAGCCCGGTCGAACCCTGGAGGGCCCGCCGCCCGTGGTATCTGCTGAGGCCGGTCGGCGACCGGCGCGAGGACGGACGCGGGAGGACGACCATGGCCTGGTACCAGGGGCCGAGCCGGATCACGGTGACGGCGGTGGAGGGCCCGTGGCAGCAGCGGGCGGTGGTGACCGTGCGGGGCGCCGCGCCGGTCCTGGTCCCGGCGGCGGTCGGCGCCGTCCACGTGGTCGACGCCGCGAGCTGGCAGCTGGACCTGGAGCACTGCCACGAGGGCGAGTGGAGTCCCAACATCCGCGCGGTCCAGGGCCGTTGGCAGGAGGTCCGGGGCGTGCAGACGCAGCAGGTGCACAGCCGCAACCGCGACCGGGCCGGCGACCGCCAGGACCGCAACCTCGTGCTGCGGATCGAGCGGATCGAACCGGGCGGGCGCACTCCGGCCGCCACGCCCGGCCTGCCCGCCGCGCGTCGTACCGCGACCGCCGACCCGACGGCCGCCCCGGCGGGCGCCGCACGGCCCACCACGGCGGGCGGACCGGCCGCCACCACGCCGGGCACGGGCGCCCGCACGACCACCTCGACGGCCGGCTCGGACTTCCTCCGGCCCGCGGCCCCGTCGCGCCCGACCACCGCGACCACCGCGACCGGATCGGCGGGCGCACGGACCACGACCTCCTGGGGCGCCTGAAGCAGGCCTGACGGCGGCCCTGACCGGTCCACCTGCTTGGTCGTCCGCCCCTGCCCGGTGGCCGGTTCGAGCGCCCGCTCCCGGGGCCGGCTGGCCTCGTTGAGGAACTGTGTGAGCCGATGG
The DNA here is from genome assembly GCF_042887925.1 of Kitasatospora sp. NPDC057904. NCBI lineage: Bacteria > Bacillati > Actinomycetota > Actinomycetes > Kitasatosporales > Streptomycetaceae > Kitasatospora > Kitasatospora sp. NPDC057904. Next base: position 1,181,004 of record NZ_JBHVOL010000001.1, on the reverse strand, counting down.
GCGTCGACCCGGTCCGGCGCAGCGAGCCGGACGTGGCCGGGGGTGCGGGTGGCCGGCCGGAGGCCGTCGGCGCGGAGAGTGATCAGCCGGGCGACGTGCCCCCGCAATGCGGCGCGAGCGGTGGACGGCGCGCGTGGTCCCCTACGGGGCCGAACAGTTGATTGACCTGGATGAGCCAGGATGAGCGAGGCGCTGCGGTAGCGCGGCCGAGCCGGTTCAGAAGACGCCGGGGGACTCGTCCGGCCCGGTGCCGAGCCGGCGCTGGGCGCCGGTGAGGTAGCCCGCCTGGAAGCGGCTCTCGGCGCCCAACTGCGCGAAGATGTCCGCGATGTACTTGCGGCAGGTGCGCAGCGAGACGCCGAGCCGCCGGGCGATCGTCTCGTCCCGCAGGCCCTCGCTGAGCATGCCGAGGATGGTGCCCTTGAGGTCGTCCCGCAGGCCGCCGTCCAGCGGGGCCGGATGGTACGGGGTCGCCATCTGCCAGTTGCGGTCGAAGGCGTCGCACAGGAAGCCGACGGTGGAGGGGTCCCGGATGACCACCGCGCCGCCGCTGGTCCGGTGGTGGGAGATGAAGGCCACCCGGCGGTCGAAGGCGATCATCCGCCCCAGGAGCTCGGGCAGGGTGCGGACCTGGGCGCCCGCCGCCGTGACCCGTTCGACGTAGGCCTGGGTGGGGGCGTTGTGGCGCGCGGGGTGCTGGTAGAGGGTGCGCATGCGGACGCCGCGCCCGATCATGGCGAGGTCGCGGGCGATCGAGCGCTCCAGCTCTCCGGGCGGGCGGCCGCCGCCCGGCTGGGCGGTCATCACCTCGGACTCGCAGGTGGCGCCGGCCTCGTCGAGCATCGCGATCACCTCGCCGAGCGCCTCGACGGGCTGCAGCGGAGCGCCCCGGTCGACGTCGTCGACGCCCGCGTCGTACATGGCGTTCACCGAGTCCACCACGTCCCAGACGGAGAGGACGCCGGACAGCCCGCGGCGGAAGCGGGACTCGGCCGCGGCCACCTCCGCGCTGGCCTGCTGCGGGTCGACGGCCTTCCAGGCTCGCTCCATCGCCGGTCTGTCCGCCGGTCTGCCGTCCGGTCTGTCCTCCGATCCGTCCTCGGGTCCGTCCGCCGGCCCGCCCGGTGGTCGGAGCGGCCCGGCGGGATCGAGCGGATCGAGCGGCCGGACCAGGGGGACGGCCGCCAGCGACTCGACCGCCCGGGCGACGCGTTCCTGGGGCAGTCCGAGCCCCACCGCCGCGTCCGGGATCCGCAGCACGCCCCGGTCCACCGCCCACCCGTAGACCTGGATCTCCTCGGCCTGCAGCGCCTGGAACCTGGTCACGATGTCCGTTTTTGACACCTTGTCCACTCTTTCTCCCACGTGCAGCTTGATGTAAAGCATCATCATGCGGGCTCGGTGACTGGACTGCCAAGCTCCGAATTCCCGATGCTGATGTCAACGGCGTTCGACGGGCGATCCCCGGCGGCGCAGGCATCCATCCCACGGGGGCACATCGTGCAGTTCTCCAAGAAAATCCGCGGAATCCTCCGGACCGGCGCGGCCGTGGTCGCGGCAGCCCTCGTCGCGACCCTCGCGGCGGCCGCCGGGACCGGTCATCTGCCGGGCCGGGAGCCGTCGACTTCCGTTGTAGCGCAGGCTGGTGGCAACGGCGACACCGGCTGGGGATAGGCCCGTGCGGCCTGATCCGACGGATACGGACGGGCCCCGTCCAGCGGGCTCTACGCGGGTTTCGTCCCCCCTCTCCCGGGGCGCCGCCCGAAATTGACTCGCATCACTCCAATATTTCGCAGCAATAACCGTTCCCCAATTCCCGGGAAAGGGCTTGCTGTCATGTCCACAAGTGGTAATCGGAATTTTCTGGAGGCAGGTTCAGATGTCCCAGCCGAACATTTCGGCCGACCGTGTCGACGCGGCTGCGGTTCGGGCGATGGTGGCGGAGGCGCTCGGGGTCGACGTCCCGGGCGACGGGTCGTTCATCGGCCACGGCGGCGACTCCTTCCACGCCGTGACGCTGATCGCCCGGATCGAGGAGGAGTGGGGCGTCGAGCTGGACTTCCTCGCCGTGCTGGACTCCACTCCGGACTCGCTGGCCGACGCGGTGAACGCCGCCCGCGCGGAGAGCTGACCGGTCGTGGAACCGTCGCTGACGTTCGGTCCGGCCGCGGCCGTCCCGCCGCACGGCACCGCGCACGGCGCGGTGCTGGCCTGGGCGGACCGGACGCCGGACGCCCCCGCGCTGCGGGCCGGCGGCCGGACCACCACCTACCGGGGCCTGGTCGGCCGGGCCCGGGAGGTTGCCTCCCGCCTGGTCGAACTCGGCCTGCGGCCCGGTGAGTTCGTGCCGGTGTCGGCCCGGCCGGGGGAGGCCTTCGCGGTCGCGGCGCTCGGCGTGCTGCTGGCGGGCGCGGCGTTCGCCGCCGTCGATCCCCGGTGGCCCGCCGGACGGCTCGCGGACGTGGCCGAGGACCTGGGTGCCCGCTTCGTGCTCGACGCCACCGGGGAGGGAAGCACCCTCGCGCTGCCGGTCGTGAAGCTGTCGGACGGCGAACCGCCGTGCACACGGCGGGACTTCGCGGCGCCCCGGGTCGGCGCGGAGGACCCCGCGTGCGTCTTCTTCACCTCGGGTTCCACCGGCCGCCCCAAGGGCGTGGTGATCCCGCACCGCGCGATGATCCGCACCTTCGTCGACGGCGGCTACGCCGACTTCGGCCCGGACACCGTGATGCCGCTGCTGGCCGCTCCGTACTGGGACGCGGGCGCGCTGGAGACGTTCGGGCCGCTGCTCAACGGCGGTTGCGCGGTCGAGGCCAGGGACGGCCTGCTCACCCCGGCCGAGCTGCGCCGGCTGGTGCGCGAGGACGGCGTCAACACGCTCTGGCTGACCAGCTCGCTGGCCAACCTGATCCTGGACGAGGAGCCCGGGGCGTTCGCTGGCGTCCGGCACCTGATGACCGGCGGCGAGCGCGTGTCGCCGCCGCACCTGGCCGCGTTCCTGGCCGCCTGCCCGCGGGCCCGGCTGACCAACGGGTACGGCCCGGTGGAGTCGATGGTCTTCGTCACCGCCCAGGACGTCACCGCGGCCGAACTGGCCGAGCCGGACGGCGTTCCGGTCGGCCGCGCGGTGCGCAACACCCTGCTGGCCGTGGTGGGGGACGACGGCGCGCCGCTGCCGCGCGGCCGGGTCGGTGAACTGTGGGTCGGCGGCGACGGGCTGGCGCTGGGCTACCTCGACCGTCCGGAGGAGGAGGCCCGTCGGTTCGGCGTCCTCGACGTCCCCGGCCGGGGACCGGAGCGGGTGTACCGGACCGGGGACCTGGTGCGGATGGCACCGGACGGCCGGCTGTCCTACGTCGGGCGCGCCGATCGCCAGTTCAAGCTGCGCGGGTACCGGATCGAGCCGGGCGAGGTAGAGCGCGCGGTCGCCGCGGTGGCCGGGGTGCAGGAGTGCTTCCTGGTCCCCGTCCGGACGGCGGAGGGGACGGTCACGAGCACCGTCTGCGGCTACACCGTCGAGCCGGGCCGGACGCTCACCGACGAGCGGGTGCGCGGCGCGAGCGCGGCCGTGCTGGCGGCGCACCTGCGGCCCGACCGGTTCGTCCGACTGGCGTCGGTGCCGCTGGGCCCGACCGGCAAGGCCGACCTGCGGGCCCTGGAGCGGCTGCTCGTCGGAGAACCGCCCGAGGCGGCACCGGCACCGGCGGCGGACGGATCACCCGCGCTGAGCGAGGTGCGACGGATCCTCGGCGACCCCGCACTCGCCGGGGACGACGACCTCCTGGCCGACGGCGTCAACTCGCTCCAGGTGCTGAGGATCGCCGCCCGGCTGTCCCGCCTGCTGGACACCGAGCTCTCGGCGGGCGACGTCTACCGGCACGGCACGGTGGACGCCCTGGAGCGGGAAGCCCGCCGCCGTCCACCCGGACCCGTCGGGCCCACCGGACCGGCCGGCGACGGCGGGCCGACCGAACTCTCCGCCGGGGAGCGCCGCTTCTGGATCGCCGAACGGCTGGCGCCGGGCGCACCCGGGCACGTCGCGGTGAGCCGGATCGAGATCACCGGGCCGGTCGACGGCGACCGGCTGGAACGGGCGCTGGCCGCCGTGGCCGCCGCCCACCCGGCGCTGCGCACCACCTTCCCGCAGCTGCGCGGCCGCCCGCACCGCGCGGTGGCCGCCGAACCCGCCCTGCCGCCGCTGCTGCGGCGCTCGGGCGACGAGACCGCCGCCCTGCCGGCCCTGACCGCCGAACTGGCGGCCCGGGTGCACGACCTGGTGAACGGCCCGCTGCTCGCCGCGGGTCTGCTGTCGCACGGCGCCGAGCGGCACACGCTGGTGCTGGCGGTGCACCACACGGTCTACGACGGGCACTCGGAGCAGGTGCTGCTTGCCGACCTGGCGGCGGCCTGGTCCGGCGTCCGGCCGCGGCCCGCCCCGGCCGCGCCGACCGGCCCGGTCGGCGACGCCGAGCGGCACCGGGCCTTCTGGCGGGCCGAGCTGGCGGGCCTGGAACCGCTGGACCTGCCGGGGGCCAGGCCGGTGACCATGAAGGGGCTGTGGACCGCTCCGGTGGTCGAGCGCCCGGTCGTGCTGCCGCCCGGTTCGGCCGCCCTGCTGCGCGCGGCGGCGGCCCGGCTGCGCCGTCCGGCCCTGGCGGTGCCGCTGGCCGCCTGGTGGCGGGCGCTGTCCGGCTGGAGCGGCCGGCTCGACTTCGCCGTCGGCGTCGTGGTGGCCGACCGCGCCGCCGCCCACGAGCGCACCATCGGCTTCCTGGCCAACAGTCTGCCGGTCCGGATCGCCGGGACGCCGGGCGCCTCCGGGCCCGAACTGACCGGGCTGATCGGCGAACGGCTGCTGGAGGTGTTCGAGCACGCCGCGCTGCCCACCGACGAGATCGCCGCGCTGGTGCCCCGCCCGCCCGGCGGCCGCAGTCCGCTGTTCCAGACCATGCTGGTGTTCCAGCGGGTCAACCCGACCGTACGGCTCGGGGGTTCGACCCTCCGGCCGCGACCCGCCCCTCCGCTGGGCGCGCAGGGCGAACTGGTCTGCGAGCTGTGGGAGGACGGCGACGACCTCGTCGGCAGCCTCCAGGCCCCGGCCGGCCTGCTGCCGCCCGCCGTCCTCGGCCTGCTGACCGACCTCCTCGAATCCGAGCTGACCCTGCTGCTCGCCAAGGACCTCACCAAGGACCTCCCATGACCGACACCTTCCTCCCTCCGGCTCCCGCCGAGGCCGCCGGACCGCTGCCGCTCTCGTTCACCCAGGAGCGGATCTGGTTCGAGGAGCAGCTGCGGCCCGGCGGCTCCGCCTATCACATGCCGGTGATCTCGCGGGTGTCCGGCCCGCTCGACGTGGCCGCGCTGCAGCACGCCGTGGACGCCGTGGTGGCCCGGCACACGGCGCTGCGGACGGTGTTCGCCGAGCCGGACGGCACGCCCGTCCAGCGGGTGCTGCCCGAAGCGCCGGTCCCGGTCGCCACCGAGGACGTGCGCGCGCTGCCCGATCCGGCCGCGGCCGGGCTGCGGCTCGCCCAGCGGGAGGCCGAGCGCCCGTTCGACCTGGTCGCCGGTCCGCTGCTGCGGGCGCTCGCGGTGCGGACCGGCGAGCAGGAGCACCTGCTCGTCCTGACCTTCCACCACCTGGTCTTCGACGGCTGGTCGTTCGGGCCGTTCTTCGAGGAGCTGTCGGCGGCGTACGGCGCCGCGCGGGCGGGGGAGGCGCCGGCGCTGCCGCCGTTGCGCCGCCGGTTCGGCGACGCCGTCCGCGCCGAGCGCGAGCAGCTGACCCCGGAGACCGTGGACGGGCTGCTGGAGTGGTGGCGCGCGTACCTGGCGGAGACGCCGAGGGTGCTGGAGCTGCCCGCGGACCTGCCGCGGCCCGCCGTCCGCGGCCGCAGCGGGGCCCAGGCGCGGCTGCTGCTCGACGCCGGGCTGAGCGACGGAGTGCGCGAGCTGGGCCGGGCCCACGGCGCCACCCTCTACATGACGGTGCTGTCGGCCTTCGGCGTGGTACTGGCCCGCCAGAGCGGCCAGGAGCGGCTGCTGGTCGGCTCCCCGGTCTCCACCCGCCGGGCCGGCGACCACAACGCGCTGGGCTGCTACCTGACCACCCTGCCGGTGCGGCTGGACCTGTCCGGCGGCCCGTCGTTCGGTGACCTGCTCGGCCGGGTCCGCGCCAGTGCGCTGGAGGCCCTGGCCCACCAGCGGGTGCCGTTCCAGCGGCTGGTGGGCGAACTGGCCCCCGAGCGTGACCTCGGCCGCACCCAACTGATCCAGGTGTTCTTCAACGTCCTCCCGCCGGCCGCCCCGCTCGCCCTGGCCGGGTGCGCGGTCGAGCAGCTGCCCTTCCCGGAGATCGACAACAAGTTCGACCTGACGCTGTACGTCTCCACCGAGGGCGGGCGGCTGGCCCTGGAGGCGGTGTACGACGCCGGGCTGTACCGGGCCGAGCGGATCGCCGACCTGCTGGAGCAGATCGCGCTGGTGCTGCGGCAGGCCACGGCCGACCCGGCCCGCCGCACCGGGGAGCTCGCGCTCGCCACCGGCCGGGCCGCGGCCCTCGCCCCCGACGCGACGGCTGAGCTGACGGCGACCCACCCCGGTCCGCTGCTGGAGCGGCTGGCCGGGCACGCCGAACGGAGCCCGGAGCGGACGGCCCTGGCCGGACCCTCCGGCGCGCTGACCTACCGGGAGCTGGCCGACCGGGTCGAGCGCCTGGCCGGGCGGCTGGCCGGAGTCGGCGTCGGCGCCGGCGACGTGGTGGCCGTGCACGCCACGCGCGACCCGGCCACCGCGGTGGCGCTGCTCGCGGTCTGGCGGGCCGGAGCCGCCTTCGCGGTCCTGGACGCCGACTACCCGGCAGCCGAACTCGCCCTGCGGGCCGAGGAGTTGCAGCCAAAGGCCTGGCTGGCCACCGGCCCGGGCGAGCTGCCCGACCAGGCCCGCGCCGTTCCCGTGCTCGCCGTGGCGGACGACCCCGACGCGCCGCCCGCCGCCCGCCGCGCCGCCACCGCGGACGACCCCGCCTACGTCGCCTTCACCTCCGGTACCACCGGCCGCCCCCGCCGGATCGTCGGCGGCCACGGCCCGCTGGCCCACTTCCTGCACTGGTACGCCGACGCGTACGCGATCACCCCGGGCGACCGCTTCTCGGTGCTCTCCGGGCTCGGCCACGACCCGTTCCTGCGCGACGTGCTGGCGCCGCTGTGGGCCGGCGCGACCGCCGTGTTCCCGGCGGCGGACCTGCGGGACGTCCCGGCCCTGGCCGAGGAGCTGCACCGCGAGCGGATCACCGTCGCCCACCTGACCCCCGCACTGGCCGATGCGCTGGCCGCCGCGGCCGGACCGGGCTGGCCCGCGCTGCGGCTGGTCGGCTTCGGCGGCGACGCGCTGACCCGGCGCACCGTCCGGGAGTGGGCGGCCCTCGCCCCCGCCGCGGACCTGCTCAACCTGTACGGGGCGACCGAGACCCCGCAGGCCGTGTCGGTCCACGTGGCCCGGCGGGCCGGACAGGCCGCCCCGGAGGGGGAGGGCCGGATCCCGCTCGGTCCCGGGATCGACGAGGTGCAGCTGCTGGTGCTGGCCGGCGACCGCCCGGCCGGCCTCGGCGAGGTGGGCGAGCTGGTCGTGCGCACCCCGCACCTGGCGCGCTACGCCGACCCGCTGACCACGGACGGCTACGGCGACAACCCGCTGAGCGGGCACCGGCCCGACCCGGTCTACCGCACCGGCGACCTCGGCCGGCTGCGCCCGGACGGGCTGGTCGACCACCTCGGCCGGGCCGACCACCAGGTCAAGGTGCGCGGCTTCCGGGTCGAGCCGGCCGAGATCGAGGCGGCCCTCGCCGGGCAGGACGGCGTGCGCGGGGCCGTGGTGCTGGCCACGCCCGAGCAGCGCGGCGGCCACCGGCTGACCGCCTACCTCGCGACCGGCGGCACCCGCCCGGACCTGGGACGGCTGCGCGCGGCGCTCGCCGCCCGGCTGCCCGAGTACAAGGTGCCGTCCGGCTGGGTGGTGCTCGACGAGCTCCCGCTCACCGCGAACCGCAAGGCCGACCGGGCGGCGCTGCGCGCCCTCGGCCGCGAGGAGGCGGCGGTCGCCGCGTATGTGGCCCCGGCGGGCGAACGGGAGGAGCGGATCGCCGAAGTGTGGCGGGAGGTCCTGGGCCGGGAGCGGATCGGCAGCCGGGACGACTTCTTCGCGCTCGGCGGGCACTCGCTGCTCCTGAGCCGGGTGCTGGTGCGCCTGCGGCAGCGGTTCGGCGTGCGACTGTCGCTGCGCGAGCTCTTCGCCCACCCGACGGTCGCCGGGCTGGCCCGGCTGGTCGGGCGGCACACCGGGGCGGGGCCCGAGCGGCCGGTCCCCAGGAGCGGGGAGTCCGAGCCTGCGCCGCTGTCGTGGACCCAGGAGCGGCTGTGGCTGGAGGACCAGCTGCGCCCCGGCGATGCCGCCTACAACATGCCGCTGGTGCTGCGGGTGCGCGGCCCGCTGGACCGGACCGCGCTCCAGTCGGCGGTGGACGCCGTGCTGCGCCGGCACGCGGTGCTGCGGATGCGGGTCGCCGTCGTCGACGGGGAGCCCGTCCAGCAGGCGGTGGCCGACGCCTCGGTGACCGTCCGGTACCTGGAGCCCGCCCCCGGGGCGGCCCTCGCGGAGGCGATGCGGGAGACCAAGCGCCCGTTCGACCTGGCCGCCGGTCCGCTGCTGCGGGCCCTGGTGCTGCACACCGCCGAGGACGAGCACCTGCTGGTGCTGACGATCCATCACATCGCCTTCGACGGCTGGTCGTTCGGCGTCCTCCTCGACGGCCTGTCGCAGGCCTACCGGGCCGCGTGCGAGGGCCGGGAGGCCGGGTTCGGCGACGGGCTGCAGTTCGCCGACGTGGCCCGCTGGCAGCGCGCCGAGCTGGCCGGAGAGCCGCTGACGGAGCTCTTGGACTGGTGGACGGACCACCTGGCGGACGTCCCGACCGTGCTGGAGCTGCCCACCGACCGCCCCCGGCCCGCCGTCCAGGCGCACCGCGGCGCGCGCCACCGGCTGGCCGTCGACCCGGACACCGCCGACCGGCTGCGCCGGCTCGCCCGGGAGTCCGGCAGCACCCTGTACCTGACCCTGCTGACCGCCTTCGCCGTGGTGCTGTCCCGCCACAGCGGGCAGGAACGGCTGTTGGTCGGCACCCCGGTCGCCAACCGGGAGCGCGCCGAGTTCGAGGACCTGGTCGGCTGCTTCCTGAACACCGTCCCGGTCCGGCTCGACCTGCGCGGCGCGCCGTCCTTCGGCGAACTGCTGGGCCGGGTCACCGAGGACGCCCTGGCGGCGTTCGCCCACCAGGGCGTGCCCTTCGGCCGGCTGGTCGGCGAGCTGGCACCGGAGCGCGACCTCGCCCGCAGCCCGCTCGTGCAGGCGCTGTTCGCGCTGCAGAACGTGCGGCTCGGCTCGTTCGAGGCCCCGGGCGTGACCAGCGAGCTGGTGGAGGTCTCCGAGGCGAACGCCCAGTTCGACCTGAACCTGCGGATGCTGGACACCGGCGGCGAGATCCTCGGCTGGCTCGACTACGACACCGACCTGTTCGACGCCGCCACCGTCGAGCGGCTGGCCGGCCGCTTCACCGCGGCGCTGGCCGCCATGGCCGCCGACCCCGCCGCGTGCACGGCCACCGCCGACCTGCTCCCGCCCGCCGAGCGCCACCGGGTGCTGCACGAGTGGAACGCCACCGACGCCCACTGGCCGCTGGAGCGGACCCTCACCTCGCTGCTCGCCGAGCAGGCCGGACCGGGCACCGGCCCGGCCGCCGGGCGGATCGCGGTGCGCTGCGAGGGCCGGGAACTGAGCTACGCCGAACTGCACCGGCGGGCCAACCGCCTGGCCCGCCTGCTGCGCGGACACGGCGTCGGCCCGGACGTGGTGGTCGGCGTGCTGATGGAGCGGTCGGTCGAGCTCATGGTCGCCCTGCTCGCGGTGCACAAGGCCGGCGGCGCCTACCTGCCGCTGGACCCCGGATACCCGGCGGACCGGCTGGAGTTCATGCTCGCCGACGCGCAGGCGCCGGTGCTGCTGACCGACTCCGGCGCGCCCGCGATCGCCGCCGCGGGCCGCACCGTCGTCGCGGTCGGCCCGCACACCGCCGCCGACCTGCCCGACCACGCGCCCGAGCCGACGGCCGGCCCCGACCACCTGGCGTACGTCATCTACACCTCGGGCTCCACCGGCCGCCCCAAGGGCGTCCAGGTGCCGCACCGGGGCATCGTCAACCGGCTGCTGTGGATGCAGGACGCCTACCGGCTCGGCCCGGACGACACCGTGCTCCAGAAGACCCCGATCAGCTTCGACGTCTCCGTGTGGGAGCTGTTCTGGCCACTGTTCACCGGCGCCCGGCTGGTGCTGGCCCGCCCCGGCGGCCACCGCGACCCGGACCACCTCGCGCGGCTGATCCAGGACGAGCGGGTGACGGTGTGCCACTTCGTGCCGCCGATGCTGGAGACCTTCCTGTCCGCCGCGCCCGCCGAGCGCTGCGGGTCGCTGCGGATGGTGGCGTGCAGCGGCGAGGCGCTGCCCGCCGGGACGGCCCGGCGCTTCCACCAGGCCCTGCCCGGGACGAGGCTGGAGAACCTGTACGGCCCCACCGAGGCCTCGGTCGACGTGACCCGCTGGTCCAGCCGGCCGGACTGGGACCGCCCGAGCCTGCCGATCGGTGCGCCGATCGCCAACACCCGGGTGTACGTGCTCGACCGCTGGCTGGCCCCGGCCCCGCTCGGGGTGCCCGGCGAGCTGTACCTCGGCGGCGTCCAACTGGCCCGCGCCTACGGCGGCCGGCCGGACCTGACCGCCGACCGCTTCGTCCCCGACCCGTACGGCGCGCCCGGCGACCGGCTCTACCGCACCGGCGACCTGGCCCGCTGGCAGCCGGACGGCACCGTCGAGTACCTGGGCCGGATCGACCACCAGGTCAAGGTGCGCGGCTTCCGCATCGAACTCGGCGAGATCGAGGCGGCGCTGGCCGCGCAGCCGGGCGTCGGCCAGGTCGCGGTCATCGTCCGTGAGGACGAGCCGGGCGACCGGCGGATCGTCGCCTACCTCACGCCGGGCGACGGACCGGCACCCGACCGGAGCGCCCTGCGGGCCGGACTGGGCCGCACGCTGCCCGAGCACATGCTGCCGAGCGCCTTCGTCCCGCTGGACGCCCTGCCGCTCAGCCCGAACGGCAAGCTGGACCGCCGCGCCCTGCCCGCTCCGGACCGCGGCGCGGCCCCGGAGGCGTACGTCGCGCCCCGCACCCCGGTGGAGCGGCAGCTCGCCGAACTCTGGCAGCGGGTGCTGCGGCTGGCGCGGATCGGCGTCACGGACAACTTCTTCGAGCTCGGCGGCGACTCGATGCACGCCGTGCGGGTGGTCGGACAGGCCCGGGAACAGGGCCTGGACATCCCGCTGACCGAGCTGTTCACCCACCAGACCGTCGAGGCCGTGGCCGGCTGGCTGGACTCCCGCACGGAGACCGGCGGACCGCAGCGCCGGGCGACGGCCTTCGGGCTGCTCTCGCCGGAGGACCTGGCCCGCCTGCGCGCCAAGTGACAGGCCACTCACCGAACTACCGAAAGGATCGACATGCCGAACCCCGGCGAGATCGTCGACGCCTACCCGCTGACCAGGCTCCAGTCCGGAATGCTGTACCACAGCATGCGGGACCGGGACAGTCCCACCTACCACGACATCTCCGCGATCCGCCTGACCGGCCCGTTCGACGAGGACGCCCTGCGCGAGGTGCTGGCCGGAGTGATCGAGCGCTCCGACGTCCTGCGCAGCGCCATCGACCTGGCGAACTTCAGCCAGCCGATGCAGTTGGTGCACTCCGCCGTGCCGACCCCCCTCACCGTCGAGGACCTGCGCGGCCTCGCCGAGGAGGAGCAGCGGCGCCGGGTCGCGGAGTGGACCGCGCAGGAGAAGGCCACGCCCTTCGACCTGGCCGCCGCCCCGCTGCTGCGGCTGCACGTCCAGCTGTTCGCCGACCGGGACTTCCGGCTCAACCTGAGCTTCCACCACGCGATCCTGGACGGCTGGAGCCTGTCGCTGGTCATCTCGCAGCTGCTGACCGGGTACGACGCCAGGCTCGCCGGTGCCGGTGCCGGTGCCGGTGACGTTGCCGCCCCGGCCGCGCCGGTCACCCGTTTCCGGGACTTCGTCCTGCTCGAACAGGAGGCGCTGGCCGACCCCGTCGCCCGCGACCACTGGACGCGGACCCTGGCCGGCACCGAGTTCACCGGCCTGCCCCGCTTCGACGAGCCGGGCCTGGCCGCCGGCCGGTCGGCCCGGGTGCACGAGGTGCCGTTGCCGGACGGGCTCACGGACGGGCTGCGCGCGGTCGCGGCCCGGGCCAGGGTGCCGGTCAAGGCGGTCATGTTCGCCGCGCACGCCCGCGTGCTGGCGCTGCTGTCCGGCCGGACCCGGGTGGTGACCGGCCGGGTCAGCAACGGCCGCCCCGAGACCGCCGACGGGGACCAGGTGGTGGGCCTGTTCCTCAACACCCTGCCGCTGGTCGCCGAGACGGCCGGCGTGAGCTGGCTCGACCTGGCCCGGCAGATCCACCGCCAGGAGAGCGAGTCGCTCGCGCACCGCCGCTACCCGATGGCCCAGCTGCTGCGGGACCTGGAACGGCCCGAGCTGTTCGAGACCGTCGTCGACCACCGCAACTTCCGCGGCTACGACCTCGCCCTCACCCGGATCGAGATCGCCGGGAGCGAGTTCTTCGAGCAGACGAACTTCCCGTTCACCGCGAACTTCGGCACCGACCCGGTCACCGAGGAGGTCCGGCTGCGGATCAACTTCGACGAGGCGCAGTTCTCCGGGCGCCGGATCGCCGAAATCGGCGGCTACTACGCGGCCGCGCTGGCCGCGCTGGTGGCGGACCCGGACGCCCCGGCCCAGTCCGCCGCGCTGCTCGGCCCGGAACAGACCGACCGGCTGGTCCGCGCCCTGAACGACACCGCGGCCGAGCGCTCCGTACACACCCTGCCGGAGCTGCTGTCCGCCACCGCCGCCCGCCGCGCCGACGCGGTGGCGCTGCGCACCGACCGGGCCGAGCTGTCCTACGCCGAACTGGAGGCCCGCGCCAACCGGCTCGCCTGGCGGCTGCGCGAACTCGGCGTCGGCCCGGACGTGCTGGTCGGCGTCCACCAGGCCCGGTCGGCCGAACTCGTCGTCAGCCTGCTCGCCGTGCTCAAGGCCGGCGGCGCGTACGTGCCGCTGGACCCGAACTACCCGCAGGACCGCCTGGAGTACATGCTCGACGACGCCGGTGCGGCCGTGCTGCTCTGCGACCCCGGGCTGGAGGACGCGCTGGACCCGGCCGGGGCCCGGGTGGTGGCCGTGGACGCCGCCGCCGGGGACGGCTACCCGGCCGAGTGCCCGCCGCCGCTGGCCACCGCGGACCGCCTCGCGTACGTCATCTACACCTCCGGCTCCACCGGCCGGCCCAAGGGCGTGCAGATCCCGCACGGCGCGCTGCTCAACCTGCTGCAGTCCTTCGAGCGGGACCTCGCGATCACCGAGCAGGACCGGCTGCTGGCGGTCACCTCCCTCTCCTTCGACATCGCGGGCCTGGAGGTGTACCTGCCGCTGCTGGCCGGCGCCGAGCTCGTCCTCGCCCCGGACATCGCGGTGGACGGGCCCCGGCTGCGCGAGCACCTGGAGCGCACCCGCCCGACCCTGATGCAGGCCACCCCCTCCAGCTGGCGCCTCCTGGTCGAGGCCGGGCTGCGGCCGGACGAGGGGCTGCGGGTGATCTCCGGCGGCGAGGCCCTGCCCGCCGACCTGGCCGGTGAACTGACCGCCCGCTTCCCGGTGGTCTGGAACGCCTACGGCCCGACCGAGACCACCATCTGGTCCTGCCTGCAGCGCGTGGCCCCGGACCGGCCGGTCGGACTCGGCCGCCCGATCGCCAACACCCGGGTGCACGTGCTGGACGAGCACCTCGGCCTCGTCCCGGACGGCGTGCCGGGCGACCTCCACCTCGGCGGCGACGGCCTGGCCCGCGGCTACCTCGGCCGGCCGGACCTGACCGCCGACCGCTTCCTGCCGGACCCGTTCGCGGGCGACGGCGCCCGGATGTACCGCACCGGCGACGTGGTGCGTCGACTGCCCTCCGGCGAACTGGAGTTCCTCGGCCGCTCGGACCACCAGGTCAAGCTGCGCGGCTTCCGGATCGAGCTGGGCGAGATCGAGACGGTGCTGGCCCGGCAGCCCGGCGTCGGCCGGGTCGTGGTGGCCGCCCGCGAGGACCGCGCGGGCGACCCGCGGCTCGTGGCCTACCTCACCGCGGCGGACGGCGCCGCCCCGGCCACGGCCGACCTGCGCGCCGCGGTCGCCGCCGCGCTGCCCGAGTACATGGTGCCGAGCGCCTTCGTGGTGCTCGACGCCTTCCCGCTCACCCCGAACGGCAAGGTGGACCGCAACCGGCTCCCCGCCCCGGGCCGCGAGGAGACCACCGCCGGGGAGTTCGTCGAACCGCGCACCGACACCGAGCGCGCGCTGGCCGCGATCTGGGCCGACGTGCTCGGGATCGAGAAGGTCGGCGTCACCGACAACTTCCTCGACCTGGGCGGCAACTCGATCTCCGCGCTGCGCGTGGTGATGCGACTGCCGGACATCACCGACGTCGACGTGCCGGTCGCGGCGCTCTTCGAGGGCGGCACCGTGGAGAAGCTCGCCCGGATCGTGGACGGCGAACTCGCCGCCGACCGCGGCGTGGTGGTGCCGTTCCGCTCCACCGGCGGCCGGCCGCCGCTGTTCTTCGTCCACCCGCTGGGCGGCGCCGTGTTCAGCTACGCGGACCTGGTCGACGAGCTCGACGAGGCGCAGCCCTTCCACGGAGTGCAGGCCCCGGAGTACGCCGGTCCGGACGTGCCGCGCCCGGACACCGTCGAGGAGATCGCCGCGCTCTACCTGGAGCACCTGCGGGCCGTCCAGCCCGAGGGGCCGTACCACCTCGGCGGCTGGTGCATGGGCGGCATGGTCTCCTACGAGATGGCCCGTCAGCTCCAGCGGGCCGGGCAGGAGGTGGCCGCCCTCGTGGTGGTCAGCGCCAGCATCGACGACCCGGTGCCGCCGCGCTACACCGTCTCCGAGTCGGCCGCCATCATGGGTGCCTTCGCCCACAAACTGCCCACCACCGAAGCCGAGCTGGAGGCGCTGGACCCGGAGGCCCGGCTGCGCTTCGTGCTCAAGCTGACCAAGGGCACCGCCGACGAGCGCGAGGACGCGGCCAGCGTCGAGGACCTGCGCCGGCTGGTCCGGCTGTACCAGCGCCACGCCCGCGCGCTCATCCGCTACCGGGACACCCCGCGCGAGCCGTTCCGCGGCGACATGCTGCTGATCCGCGCCGAGCACGAGATGTTCAGCGGCTGGGACTTCGGCTGGACCCGCCGGGTCGACGGCCGGCTGCTGATCGACGTGTCGCCCGGCAACCACTTCTCGATGCTGGAGCGGCCCAACGTGCCCAAGCTGGCCGCCCGCATCGAGGCCGCGCTCGCCGGCGAGCCCGCCGGAGACGTCTCCGTCTGACCCGCCCCCCGGCCGGCCGCACGGCCGGTCCGCGCCCGTCCGGCCGGCCGGGGCGCCGAACCCACCACCGCACCCTGAGGAGCCCCACCATGTCGACCGCCGCCGCCGAGGCCGCACCCGGTTCCGGGGAGGAGGAGGCCGCACCCCGCCCCAGCCTGTGGCGCAACGCCGACTTCACCAAACTGTGGATCGGCCAGTCGGCCTCCCTGTTCGCCGCCCAGATCAGCGAGTTCGCGCTGCCGCTGACGGCCGTGCTCGCGCTGGCCGCGAGCTCCCAGCAGGTCGGCCTGCTGTCCACCACGGTCAGACTGCCCTACCTGCTGGTCTCGCTGTTCGCCGGCGTGCTGGTCGACCGGGTCCGCCGGCGCAACCTGATGGCCGCCGCCGACCTGGGCCGGGCCCTGATCCTCGGCCTGGTCCCGGTGCTGTACGCGATGCACCGGCTCGGCATCGGCTGGCTGTACGTGCTCGGCTTCCTGGCCGGCTGCTGCACCGTCCTGTTCGACGTGGCCGCGCAGGCCTACCTGCCCCGGCTGGTCGACCGCGAGGACCTGGCGGCCGGCAACTCGGCGCTGGGCAGCAGCCAGTCGGCCGCGACCATCGGCGGCCCGGCGATCGGCGGCGTGCTGGTGCAGTGGCTGAGCGCACCGCTCGCGGTGGCCGCCGCGTCCGTCTCCTACCTGCTGTCGGTCCTGAACATCTGGCTGATCCGGCACCGGGAGCAGCCCGCCGAGCCGACCGGCGACGGCGGGGCCGCCGGCACCCTGCGCCAGGTGCGGGAGGGGCTGCGCCTGGTGTTCCGCAACGAGCCGCTGCGCACCATGACGCTGATGGCCTCCACCTTCAACCTGTCCTTCACCGCCTTCGAGGTGGTCTTCGTCCAGTACATGCCGCACACCCTGGGGCTGAGCGCGGGCGAGATCGGCCTCGTGATGGCGGCGCTCGGCCCCGGCTTCCTGGTGGGCGCGGTGTTCGCCGGCCGGCTGCCGAAGAAGCTCGGCTACGGCCGGACCATGCTGCTCACCGCGTGCGTGGCCAACCTCGTCATGCCGCTGATCGCCCTGGTGCGCGGCAGCGGACCGGTGGAGACCGGCGCGCTGATGGCCGTCAACTTCGTCTTCGCCTCGTTCGGCGTGGCCAACAACGTGACCATGGTGACGATCCGCCAGTCCATCACGCCGGACTCGCTGCAGGGCCGGGTGGCGGCCACCAACCGGTTCGTGGCCATGGGCATCGCCCCGGTGGGCGCGCTGGTCGGCGGCGGGCTCGGCTCGCTCCTCGGCCTGCGCACCACCGTCCTGATCACCACCCTCGGGTTCTGCCTGGCTCTGATCCCGCTCGGCACCTCCTCGCTGGTGCGGATCAAACACCGCCTGCCCGACCCGATCTCCGACGAACTCCGTTCCCACTGAGTTCCAACCGAAAGGCATTGCCGTGCAGGAGTACCAGCCGGTGCACACCGTCGTCGTCAACGACCAGGAGCAGTACTCGGTCTGGCCCGTCCTCGTCCCCGTCCCGGCGGGCTGGCGCGAGACCGGCTTCCGGGGCGACCGGGCCGCGTGCCTGGCGCACGTGGCCGAGGTGTGGACGGACCTCCGACCGCTCGCCGTCCGCTAGCCGTTCGCACAACCCCGAGGAAGCCCCATGGACTTCAGTCTCTTCTACTTCGCCGACGGCTCGGACGACCCGTCCCGCGGGAGGTACCGCCTCCTGCTGGACGGGGCCCGGTTCGCCGACACCCACGGCTTCGCGGCCGTGTGGACCCCGGAGCGGCACTTCCACCCGTTCGGCGCGCCCTACCCGAACCCCTCGGTGACCGGCGCCGCCGTCGCCGCGGTGACCGAGCGGATCGGCGTCCGGGCCGGCAGCGTCGTCGCCCCGCTGCACCACCCGCTGCGGATCGCCGAGGAATGGGCGGTGGTCGACAACCTGTCGAACGGCCGGGCCGGCATCTCCCTGGCCTCCGGCTGGAACGCGGTGGACTTCGCGCTGCGGCCCGAGGGCTACCCGGAGCGCAAGCAGGCCGTGCTGGACACCGTCGACGCCCTGCGGGCGCTGTGGCGCGGCGAGCCGCTGCCGGTGGTGGACGGCGCCGGGAACCCGGCCGAGGTGCGGGCCTTCCCGCGGCCGGTCCAGCCCGAACTGCCGGTCTGGGTCACCAGCGCCGGCGGGCCGCAGACCTTCGAGGCCGCCGGGCGGGCCGGTGCGGGCGTCCTGACCCACCTGCTGGGCCAGGACTTCGACCAGCTCGCCGAGAAGATCGCCGTCTATCGCAAGGCGCTGGCCGCCCGGCCCGGCCACGACGGCCGGCCCGGACACGTCGTGCTGATGCTGCACAGCTTCCTCGGCGAGGACCCGGAGCAGGTCCGCGAGACCGTCCGCGAGCCGTTCACGCAGTACCTGAAGAGCTCCTTCCGGCTGATCGCCCGCTCCGCGACCAGCCTGCTCCAGGGCTTCGACGTCGACAAGCTCCGCGAGTCGGACGTGGACTTCCTGGTCCGCCGCTCCTTCGACACCTACTACGACTCCAGCGGCCTGTTCGGCACGGTCGAGCAGGCGTCCGCGGTCGTGGAGCGGGCCAGGGCCGCCGGCGTCGACGAACTGGCCTGCCTGATCGACTTCGGCATCCCGGACGAGACCGTCCTCGCGGGCCTGGAACACCTGGACCGGCTCCGGCAGCGGAGCGCCGGATGAACCGGACCGCGCCGGACCCGGACGCGTTCCGCAGCGTGGCGGGCCGCTTCGCCACCGGCGTGACCGTGGTGGCCACCCGGTCGGCCGACGGGCCGTTCGGCATGACCGCGAACTCCTTCGCCACCGTCTCGCTCGACCCGCTGCTCGTCCTGGTCTGCGTCGGCCACAAGGCCCGGATCCGCGAACACCTGCTCGCCACCGGCGCCTTCGCGGTCACCGTGCTCGGCGCCGGGCAGCAGGCCACCGCGCGCCGCTTCGCCGACCCCCGGCGGCCGCTCGGCGCGGCCGCCTTCGCCGACGACGCCTGGGCGCCGGGGCCGGCCACCGGCAGCCCGGTGCTGCTCGACGGCGCCGGCTGGTTCGACTGCACGGTCCACGCCGTCCACCCGGCCGGCGACCACGCGATCGTCGTCGGCGCGGTCCAGGCGATCGGCCGCCCGCCCGCCGCGCAGCCGCTGGTGTTCTCCGGCGGCGCCTTCCACACCACCGCCCCCGCACTGGAGATACCCGCATGACCTCCGACGCCATCGCCCGCGACCCGGCCGCCTCCCGGGGCCCGGCCCCCGCCCAGCCCGGCGCCCGCCGCGGCGGCACCCTGCACATCCTGCGCGACGCCGCCTACGACCACCTGGACCCGCAGCGCAGCTACACCCTCCAGTCGATGGCCGTCGGACACCTGCTCTTCCGCACCCTGACCATGTTCCGCGAGGACGGCGCCGGCGGCCGGGTGCTGGTCGGCGACCTCGCCGAGACGCCCGGCCGCGACGTCGACGGCGACGGCCGCACCTGGGAGTTCACCCTCAAACGGGGCGTCCGGTTCGAGGACGGCCGCGAGGTCACCGCCGCCGACGTCGCGTACGGGATCGCCCGCTCGTTCGCGCCGGAGGTCTCCGACGGCCCGACCTACCTGCGCACCTGGCTCGGCGAGAACGGCGACTACCCGGGCCCGTACGCGGCCGGCCCCGCCGACGTGCCCGGCCTGGAGACGCCGGACTCCCACACCCTCGTGTTCCGCTTCCGCGAGCCGCACCCCGACCTGCCGTTCGCCGCCTCCCAGGCGGTCACCGCGCCCGTCCCGCGCGACGCCGACACCGGCGCGGACTACGACCTCGCCCCGGTCGCCAGCGGCCCGTACCGGATCGCCGAACACGTCCCCGACAAGCGGATCACCCTGGAGCGCAACCCGCACTGGGACCCGGCCACCGATCCCGTCCGGCACGACCACCCCGACCGGATCGAGATCGAGCTCGGCGTCGGGAGCGGCGAGCAGAACCTGCGGGTCAGGGACGAACGGGGCCACGACGCCCGGGCGGTGGCCGAGAACAACGCCCCGCAGGCGGTCGGTGCGCAGCTGCTCGCCGACCCGTCCCTGGCCGGCCGGCTGCGCCGCGACCCGACCCCGCTGATCTGGTACCTGGTGATCAACACCGCCCGGGTCACCGACCCCGACGTGCGCCGGGCCGTCGCCCGCGCGGTGGACCGCGTCGGCGTCCGCGCCGTCATGGTGGGCGACACCCAGGGCGAACCGGTGCACACCATCCTGCCCGCCGCCACCATCGGCCACCGCGACTACCCCGACCCGAACCCCGGCGGCCCGAACGGCGACCCCGCGGCCGCCGCGGAGCTGCTCGCGGGCCGGACGCCCGAGCTGAGGCTGCTCAGCCGGGACGGCGACTACTTCCTGGCCGGCAGCCGCGCGCTCGCGGACAGCCTGGACCGGGCCGGGTTCCGCACCGAAGTGGTGGAGATCGACCGGCCCTCGCACAACGGCGCCCTGAAGACCCGCGGCAACCCGTACGACCTCTACATGATGTGCCTGGCCGCCGACTGGCCCGGAGCCTCCACCCTGCTCGGCGCCTTCGACGGGCGGACCATCGGCCCGAGCGGCAACGACAACACCAGCTACCTCGCCGATCCGGCGGTCGACGCCGAGATCGAGCGCATCGGCCGGCTGCCCGCCGAACCGGCCGCCGGCGAGTGGGCGGCCCTGGACGAGCTGCTCATGCGCGACCACGTGCCGGTCGTGCCGCTGTTCTCCTACGTGCACCTCGCGCTGCACGGCTCGCAGGTGGGCGGGGTGTTCACCTCCTCCTTCCTCGGCACCCCGGTCTACTACAACGCCTACGTCACCGACACCGGTGTCCCGGACGCCGATGTCACGCATGCCGACGTCACCGCCCTGGAGGACTGACATGGCCGACCAGCCCACGCTCTACGAGCGGTTCACCGCGACCGCGCGGCGCCATCCCGAGCTCAGCGCGCTGGAGGTCGGCGACCGTCGGCTCGGCTACGCCGAACTCGCCGAGCAGGCCCGGCTGGCGGCCGTCCGGCTGGTGGCCGGGTGCGCCGGCCGTACGCCGCGCCGGGTCGGCGTGCTGGCCAACCGCAGCGTCGCCGCGTACGCCGGCTACCTGGCGGTCCACCGGCTCGGCGCCACCGCCGTCCCGCTCAACCCCGGCTTCTCCGCCGACCGGCTCGCCGCCGTCGCCGAACTGGCCCGGCTGGACGTCGTGCTGAGCGAGGCGCCGGCGCCGGGCCTGCCGGTGCCGGTGGTGCTCGCCGACGCGCCGGCGGACCCCGCGGACCAGGCGCCGGTGGGGGCGGCCGGGCCGGACGACATCGCCTACATCCTGTTCACCTCCGGCTCGACCGGCACGCCCAAGGGGGTGCCGGTGCTGCAGCGCAACGTCTCGGCGCTGCTGGACCACGTCATCCCGCGGTACGAACTGGGCCCCGGCTGCCGGCTGTCGCAGACCTTCGACCTCACCTTCGACCCGTCGGTGTGGGACATGTTCTCGGCCTGGGGCTCCGGCGCGACCCTGGTCGTGCCGACCCGCAGCGAACTGGTGCGCCCCGCCCGCTTCATCGCCCGGCAGCGGATCACCCACTGGTTCTCGGTGCCGTCGATCATCAACTACGCGCACCGGCTGCGCGACCTGGCCCCGGACAGCATGCCCAGCCTGCGCTGGAGCGGATTCTGCGGCGAGCGGCTGACCGTGCAGCAGATCGACCTGTGGCGCCGGGCCGCGCCCGGCAGCCTGCTGGAGAACCTGTACGGTCCGACCGAGACCACCGTGATCTGCACCGAGTACCGGCTGCCCACCCGGCCCGAGGAGTGGCCGTCCCCGGCGAACGGCACCGTCCCCATCGGCGAGCCCTACCCCCACCTGGACTTCCTGGTCCTGGACGAGGACGGACTCCCGGCGCAGGAGGGCGAGTTGTGCATTCGCGGGTCGCAGCGATTTCCCGGCTACCTCCAGCCCTCCGACAACCCCGGGCGCTTCGTCTCCTTCGACGGGACCCGGGCGGTGATCCACCAGGAGGAGACGGTGGGCCCGGAGCTCTACTACCGGACCGGGGACCGGGTCGCGGTGAGCGGCCACGGCCTGGTCCACCTCGGCCGGCTGGACCAGCAGGTCAAGATCCGCGGCCACCGCATCGAACTCGGCGAGGTGGAGGCGGCCCTGCGCGCACTGCCGGGCGTCACCGACGCGGTGGTGCTGGCGCTGCCCGACGCCCACGACGAGCTGGGCCTGGAGGCCTGCTACACGGGCGGGGAGCAGGATCCGGTGGCGCTGCGCTCGCTGCTCGGCGACCTGCCCCCGTACATGGTGCCGCGCGGCTTCACCCACCTCGACGCGCTGCCGCTCAACCCCAATGGCAAGACCGACCGCCGCGCCCTGGCGGCCTCACTCACCGAAGGTGTCCGATGAGCATCGTCCTGGTCGGGGCCGCCCCGATCCTCGAAGGCTACCTGCGCGCGGCGGAGCGGCTCGGCCTGGAGATCGCCCTCGTGGAGACCGCCGCGCGGGCCGCCGAACTGCGCGAGCGGTACGACTGCATCACCGCCACCGCCGAGGTCGACCCGGCGGCGACCGGACGGGACGACGGCTGGATCCGGCCCACCGCCGAACTGGTCCGCCGGGTGCGTCCGGAGGGCGTGGTGGCCTCCTCCGAGGTGCACGTGCTGGCCGCGGCGATGGCCCAGGAACAGCACCGCCTGCCCGGTCCCGGCCTGGACGCGGCGGCCATCTCCCGGGACAAGAGCCAGCAGCGCTTCCGGTTCGCGGCCGCCGGTCTGGCCAACCCCGAGCACCTCAAGACCCCGCGGCTGTCGGCCGCCACCGAGTGG
The DNA here is from genome assembly GCF_042887925.1 of Kitasatospora sp. NPDC057904. Taxonomy (NCBI): domain Bacteria; kingdom Bacillati; phylum Actinomycetota; class Actinomycetes; order Kitasatosporales; family Streptomycetaceae; genus Kitasatospora; species Kitasatospora sp. NPDC057904. Next base: position 1,158,626 of record NZ_JBHVOL010000001.1, on the reverse strand, counting down.
GCGGCCGGCCGTCTGCCGGTCGTGGTCAAGGCGCTCGACCGGGCGGGCAGCGAGGGCGTCGAGCGGGTCGCGACCCCGGCGGAGTGGGCCGACGCGGTCGCCCGGCGGGACACCGAGGGCGCCCTGCTGGTGGAGGACTACGTCGAGGGCCAGGAGTACAACTGGGAGGGGCTGGCGGTCGACGGCCGGGTCTGCTTCGGCAGCCTGACCCGCAAACTCACCACCAACGCACCGGACTTCGTCGAGCTCGCGCACTTCGCCGGGCACCAGCGGACCGACCCGGAGCTCGGCCGCGCCGCCGACGCGCTCGGCCAGGCGGTGGCGGACGCGATCCGGATGCGGACCGGGATCATGTTCGTCGAGTTCCGGACCAGGGGTACCGACCTGGTGATCATGGAGGTCGCGGTCCGGGCCCCCGGCGACCACTGCATGGAGGCGACGTCGATCGTGGCCGGCACCGACCTGTTCGCCGACGTGCTCACCCTCGCCCGGGGCGGCACGTTCCAGCCGCCCTCCGACGTCGCCATGCACCACGCGGGCAGCTGCTTCGTGACGGCCGACCGGACCGGCGTGCTGAAGTCGGCCGGCGAGCACGAGTGGCTGGCCTGGCCCGGCGTGGTGCGCGGCGGCGTCAACGCCGAACCGGGCGCGGTGGTGGGGCCGCCGCACTCCTCGCAGGAGCGGATCGGCTGGGCGATCCTGGACTGCGCCACGCCGGAGGACCTGGAGCGCACGGTCGACCGCTTCCTGGCGGTCCGCCCGACGCTGGCCTGATCGCAACGCTCGGGGCGCGGAGCGGAGGCTGTTTCCGCCGAGGGGCGGAGACAGCCTCCGGTCAGGGGTGCCGGTCAGGGGTGCTGGAAGGACACCTCCGGGTTCGCCGCCGACGGGCCGTCGAGCAGGGGCTCGTGGAGGCCCTTCAGGGTCTGGTCGAAGAAGGCGCCGACGTACTCCCGCGTCAGCTGCATCCCGCGCTCGGGTGAGGTGGTCGTGCCGGGAGGGAGCGGGAGGCCGGCCTCGGCGGCCAGGACCGGGACGTCCGTGAAGCTCGCGTGCGTGGTGCCGGCGACGGCCAGCCAGGGCTTGTAGCCGTCCCAGCCCGCCCAGGCCTGCCCCCACGACGGGTCGCCGCTGCCGGCGGAGTGGTCGCTCTGCTTGCCGAGCAGGAGGAACGCGCGTCCGTCGAGCTTGTCGGTCGGGACCGGCGGGAAGAAGGATCCGTCCATGTTCACCCCGGCGAGGATCCGCTCGTCCGCGGCCATCGCGTTCAGCGTCGACGCGCCGCCGATCGAGTGCCCGGCCATGCCGATGCGGTCGCGGTCGATCAGGTGCGCGAGGCGCCAGACCGGGTGGTGCCCGGTGAGCCGGTCCAGGACGAACGACACGTCCTTCGCCCGGCTGTCGGGGAGCGAGTCGGGTGCCCCGCTGTCGCACAGCGCGCACCCCGGGGTGCTGCCGTCGGCGAGCGTCTCGCCGGAGTCCTCGTAGGTGTGGCCGACCAGGGCCACGACGTACCCGCGGCTCGCCAGGTCGGCCGCCAGGCCGGTCAGCGTGGCGTGGGGGTTCTCGAAGCCGGGGGAGAGCACCACCAGCGGGTGCTTCCCGCCCGCGGCCTTCGCGCCGGTGTACGCGTAGGTCTTGGTGTCGACGAGGTCCTGCGGCCGCAGACCGGTGCCCGGCGGCACCCGCGTCGCGAGGAAGTTCTGCGCCTCGCCGGGGGTCATGTACGGGGCGGCCTCCCCGGTGCCGGGCCGGGCCGGGTAGAACATCGACACCGTCAGCTGCCGCGGCCCGGCCGCGGGCACCCACGGATCGGTGCGGTCCGGGTCGGTCAGGTGCAGCACCTCCTCGCCGGCCGCGAACGGCCCGGTGGGGCGGGGGAGTTCACCGTGGAAGGCAGCGCTCGCGGAGGCGGGCGCGGAGGTGGCGACGGGCTGCGCGGGCGAGGCCATGGCGGCCCCGGCCAGCGGGAGCGGAAGAGCGAGGACGAGGGCGGTGACGGCGGCTGCGCGGCGGTATCGGTTCATGCCGTTGAGACTAGATTCGGGGCCTGGCCCCCCGAATCCGCCTGCCGATGCAAGTTCTGACGAGCCATCATCTATGCGAATCAGCGGTGTCATCCCTTTGGATGACGACCGGCCGTTTCCGTCAGGCGGCCGCCGCGGGCAGTTCCACCGTGATGTGCAGGCCGCCCCCGGGGCGCGGGGTGAGGGTGAGCGTTCCGTCGTGCGCGCGGGTGATGGAGTGGACGATCGCCAGGCCGAGGCCGACGCCCGCGTGGTCGGTGCGGACGCGGCCGGTGCCGCGCTGGAACGGCTCGGTGAGGGTCGCGACCAGGTGCGGGGAGAGCTGCTCGCCGGTGTTGTCGACGGTGAGCAGCACGACGCCCGGGCGGGTCCGAGTGTCGATGCGTACCGTTCCCCCCTCGGGCAGGTTGTGGACGATGGCGTTGTGCACGAGGTTCACGGTCAGCTGTAGCAGCAGTGCCGGCGATCCGGTCGTGGGGGCGACGGTGCCGGAGGTTTCCAGGGTGATGCCGTGCCGTTCGGCGAGCGGCAGGAGCGTCTCGGCCGCCTCCTCCGCCAGGAGGGACAGGTCGACGGGCTCCCGGGTGAAGGAGCGCTGGTCGGCCCGGCTGAGCAGGAGCAGCGCCTCGGTGAGCTCGATCGCCCGGGTGTTGACGGCGTGGAGGCGGTCGACGATCCCGGCGACGTCCGGGTCGGGGTCGGTGCGGGCGACGTCGAGGAGCGCCTTGGTGGTCGCCAGCGGGGTGCGCAGCTCGTGCGAGGCGTTGGCGGCGAACCTACGCTGTTCGTCGACGTGGGCTTCGAGCCGGGCCAGCATGGTGTCGAAGGCGTCGGCGAGTTCCCGGAACTCGTCCGCGCGGCCCGGCAGTCGGATCCGGTGCCGGAGGGATCCGGTCGCGGCCAGCCGGGTGGCCTCGGTGACGCGGTTCAGCGGGGCGAGCACCCGGCCGGCCAGGAGCCAGCCGCCGACCAGGCCGAACACCAGCAGGAACGCCAGTACGACGGCCGCCCTCGGGGCGAAGACGTGCAGGAGGTTCGACCGGACGGGGAACACCCCGTTGTTGGTCGGGGTGTCGGTGGAGCCGGGGATGAGGAACGCCCGGTCGGGGACGTACCGCAGCAGGAAGAGCCAGACCGCGGCGAGCAGCAGGACGGCGGCGACCATCAGGAACCCGGCGTAGCTGAGGGCCAGTTTCAGGCGGACGCTCGGTCCGGGGGCCGTAACCACGGTCGGCTCCAGTGCTTCCCGTGGCGTCGATGCGGTAGCCGACGCCCGGCACGGTGGCGATGATCCACGGCTCGCCGAGGCGCTTGCGCAGGGCGGAGACGGTGATGCGCACGGCGTTCGTGAACGGGTCGGTGTGCTCGTCCCAGGCCCGTTCCAGCAGTTCCTCGGCGCTGACCGCACCGCCCTGCGCGGCGACCAGGACTTCGAGCACGGCGAACTGCTTCCTGGTCAGCGCGACGAAGCGGCCGTCCCGGTAGACCTCGCGCCGGAACGGGTCCACCCGCAGGCCGGCGAGCTCCAGCACCGGGGGCCGGTTGTGGCCGCGTCTGCGGTCCAGGGCCCGGAGCCGGAGGGCGAGCTCCCGGAGTTCGAAGGGCTTGGTGAGGTAGTCGTCGGCGCCGAGTTCGAACCCGGAGGCCTTGTCGTCGAGCCGGTCGGCCGCGGTGAGCATCAGGATCGGCATGCCGCTGCCGGAGGCGACGATGCGCCTGGCGATCTCGTCACCGGACGGCCCGGGGACGTCGCGGTCGAGGACGGCGATGTCGTAGGCGTTGACGCCGAGCAGCTCCAGCGCGGTGTCGCCGTCACCCGCGATGTCGGCCGCGATCGCCTCCAGCCGCAGGCCGTCCCTGATGGCCTCGGCCAGGTAGAGCTCGTCCTCGACGATCAACACGCGCATCCCCCGATGCTACGAGCCCGCACATATCGTCCGCGTATCGGAAATCGCATACGCCCCGGCAACGCCGACGCCCGTTGACTGGCGGAATGAACCTCAAGCAGGACGTGACGACGACCGCCGGTGAGCGCACGCGAACGGAGGAGCCGACCGCACGGCGCACGCCGCTGCACCGGGCGCTCCGCGCCGCCTCCCGGCCGGAGCCGTGGAAGCGCGGCCCGGTCCTCACGGCGCTGGCGCTGCTGCTGGGCCTGGTCCTGCTGCTGCACGCGCAGATCCCGAACGGCGTCTGGCACCTCGGCAGCCTGGTGGAGAACCTCCTGCCGTGGTTCGGCCTGTTCGTCCCGCTGCTGCTGGTCGCGGCGCTGTGGCGCCGATCGGCCGCCGCCGTGGTGGCGCTGCTGCTGCCGGTCACGGCGTGGCTCACCCTCTTCGGCGGAGTGCTCGCCGACAAGTCCCGCCCGGGCGGCGACCTCACCGTGGCCGAGCAGAACGTGGACGCCGACAACCCCGACCCGGGCGGCACCGCACGTCGCCTGGCCGCCTCCGGCGCCGACCTGCTGGCCCTGGTGGAGCTGACCCCGCAGTCCACGGACGCGTACGAGAAGGGGCTCGCGGCGGCGTACCCGTACCACGTGGTCCGGGGCACCGTCGGCCTCTGGAGCAGGCTGCCGCTGGGCGACGCCCAGCCGATCGACGTCATGGACTACGGGCCGCTGGCGGACACCCGGCCGGTGGACGGCAAAGCGGCCGAGAACCGGGCGCTGCGCACCACGGTGGCCACGGACCGCGGGCCGCTGACCGTGTACGTGGCACACCTGGGGTCCGTCCGGGTCCTCCCCTCGTCGGGCTTCTGGACGGCCTCGCGTGACATCGGCGTGCAGGCGATCGGCCGGGCCGTCGCCGCCGACGCGAGCGAGCGGACGCTGCTGCTGGGGGACCTGAACGGCAGCCTGGACGACCGCGCGTTCGCCGGCCTCACCGCCCGGATGCGCTCGGCCCAGGAGACCGCCGGGGACGGCTTCGGTTTCAGCTACCCGGCCTCGTTCCCGGTGGTGCGGATCGACCAGATCCTGGTCCGCGGCGTGACGGCGACGAGCTCCCGGGTGCTGCCGGACACCGGCAGCGACCACCTGCCGGTCGCGGCGGGCATCAGGTGGTGAACGCCTGCCGGGCACCGCGGTCCGGCCGGCGGCATCCAGCGGCATTCGGCGGCATTCGGCGGCATCGAGCCCGGGCCCGCGGCCGTCCGTCCCGCAGCCGGTGATCACCAGCCTGCCGCGGGGCGTGAGTTCGGCGGTGGGCACGGGCACCACCCGACCGCGTCCCGGCGGTACGTCACAAGCGGGTTCGGGTCCGTCAGCCGCCGACCCCGACGGCGTGCCGGAAGGTCTCCCGCGCGGCCACCATGTCGATCATCGCGCGGGCGACGTCCTCCCGGGCGACGCTGGTCGCGGCCGGGCCGGATTCGACGTCGCGCCGGGTGCGACCGCGCCCGGGGGCGTCGGTCAGCCGCGGCGGCCGGACGGCCGTCCAGTCGAGGTCGGTGTTGCGCAGCAGGCGCTCCATCGTCTCCAGGTCGGTGTAGAGGTCGCGGAGCACCGCCCACAGCAGTGGCGTGAAGACCTTGGACGCGAGGAGGGGCTGGCCGGTGCCGCCGCGGTTGAGCGGGCCGGCGCTCACCACGAGCAGGCGGCGGACCCCGGTGGCCGTCATGGCCGCGACCGCCGCACGCGCGGACGTGGAGGCGGGCTTCAGTGGGTCGGTGCGGCCGGCCTGGCCGATGCCGGAGAGCACGGCGTTGGCGCCCTCGACCACCGGCTCCAGCGAGGCGGGGTCGAGGGCGTCCGCGGTGACGACGGTGAGCCGCTCGTGCTGCAGGGGGAGGCGCGCCGGGTCCCGGACGGCGGCGGTGACGCGGTGCCCGTCGGCCAGGGCCAGGCGGACGAGGTGGCGCCCGATGCCTCCGGTGGCGCCGAGGACGGTGAGTTTCATGACCCCTCCCAGGGGTGGGTGCGCGAGGGTGGGTGAGTGTGGGTGGGTGAGTGCTCACTTACGTTCTCCTTCGATGGTGGGTGAGTGCTCACCCACCTGTCAAGGTACGCTGGGGCCCATGACGCGCGAGGGAACGCCGGAGAGCACGCACGAGGGCGCCGAGCCCCTGACCGGAGGGGCGCTCACCCGGGCCCGGGTGCTCGACGCCGCCGCCCGGCTGCTCGCCACCGTGGGTCTCACCCGCACCACGACGAAGCAGATCGCGCGCGAGGCGGGCTGCTCGGAGGCGGCGCTGTACAAGCACTTCCGGGACAAGGAGGAGATCTTCGTCCGGGTCCTGCGCGAACGCGCCCCCCGCCTCGCCGACGCCGTCGCCGAGCTGCCGGACCAGGCCGGGCAGGGCACCGTCCGTGAGCACCTGGAGACGCTGGTCCGGGTGGCCGTCCCGTTCTACCGCCGGTCGTTCCCGATGGCCGGCTCCCTGCTCGCCAGCCCCGAACTGCTCGCCGCCCACCGCGGCAAGCTCGGCGACGCCGGCCCGCACCAGGTCGGCGTCCACCTCGCCGAGTACCTGGCCGCCGAACAGCGCCTCGGCCGCGTCCCGGCCGCGCTCGACCCGCACGCGGCGGCGCTGCTCCTCATCGGCGCGTGCTTCCACCGGGCGTTCCTGGAGGTCTTCTACGCCGACGAGGCCCCGCCCGGCGTGCTGCTCCCGCCGACGACGGAGGAGTTCGCGACGGAGACGGTCCGCGCCCTCCTCGACGGCCTCACCCCGCGGGCCTGACCCCGGCTCACCACCCGTTGTCAGGCCCCGCTGTCAGGCCCCGTTGTCAGTGGCAGCGCCTAGATTCTGGGGAGTCGGCGGGCGGGCGCAGCGTCCGGGCCGCCGACGGAATCCAACTCCGTTGCCCGAAAGGGGTGTTCGCCGTGCCCGTCGCCGTGGATGAGCAGGTCACGTACATGGAGCTGTCGGAGGACGCCGGCACCGCGCACAAGTTCTACGAGGTGCGCGTCGCCGACTGCGTCGTGACCGTGCGCTACGGGCGGATCGGCGACGCCGGGCAGGTGAAGGCGACGAGCTACCCGAGCCCGGAGAAGGCCGCCGCGGCCGCCGCCAAGAAGGTGGGGGAGAAGGTCCGCAAGGGCTACGCCCCGGCCGTGCAGGGCGTGCGCCAGCGGCGCGCCACCACCCGGCGGCAGATCGTCAGCAGCCGTTCCACCGCCCGCCAGGCGCCGCTGCTGTGGCGCTTCCGCTCGGGCTCGCCCGCCTTCGGCATCTTCGTCGGCGAGGAGCACGCCTGGGTCGGCAACGAGGCCGGCGACGTCTACACGCTCACCCACGACGGCGAGGTGACGGGCCGCTTCGGCCTGCCCGACGGCGTCAAGTGCATCGTCGCGGACGACTGGTGGATCTACGCGGGCTGCGACGACGGCAAGGTCTACGACCTCGGCGGCAAGGTGCCGCGCGTCGCCTACGAGATCGCCGAGGACGTCGACATCTACTGGCTGGACATCCATGACGGCGTGCTCGGCGTCGCCGACGAGCGCGGCGGGCTGACCACGGTCGACCACGAGGACGAGTTCCAGTGGCGCCGCAAGGCCGAGGGCCGCGACGGCTGGATGGTGCGCTGCGACGCCGACGGCGTCTACCACGGCCACTCGCGCGGCGTCGCCCGCTACGCCTCCCGCGGCGGCGACCAGCTGTGGCACGCCGACACCAAGGGCGCCGTCCTGTTCGGCTGGCAGGTGGCCGACGACGTGTTCGCCGGCACCTCCCGGGGCTGGGTGCACCGGCTGCGCAAGGCGGACGGCACCGAGGTCGCGGCCTACCGGTGCGACGCCGCCGTGTTCTCCTGCGCGGCCTCGCCGGACGGCGCGTACGTCTTCGCCGGCGACAACCACTCCTCGGTGTACTGCTTCGCCGCCGACGGCACCCGGCTGTGGAAGCTCGCCACCGGCTGCGGATCGGCCTACAGCATGCAGTACCGCGACGGCCGGCTCTACCTGGTGACCACCGACGGCTCGCTGGCCTGCCTGGACGCGAGCGAGGCCGCCATCGGCGCCGCCGAGGCCGGCACCCTGCCGCGGACGGCCGAGGTGCGCGGCGCCGACGTCGAGCGCGTGCTGCCGGGCCGGGCGCTGGAGACGGTCGCGGCGGGCGCGGGCTTCGGCGGCGTGGAGGTGGAGTGCGTGCAGGACGGCGCCCGGCTGCGGGTGCGCGTCGTGTCGGCCGGGTACGACCCGACCTGGCGCGTGCAGTTCCCGAAGGACGTCCGGGTGGCCGGGGCGCGCTACCTCGTCGCGGAGGTCCGCGAGTCCGCCGGCGGCGGCTTCTACCGGGCCCGAGGGGACATCAAGCGCTTGCTGTGAAAGGCCACTTGCCGCTCACGCGAGCGTCTCGCAGAGGTTCTCCACCCGGTGCTGCACCAGCACCTGCGGCTGCCCGTCCGGGTGGACCAGCAGCGTCACGCCGCCGCTGAACAGGAAGTCGCCGGGGGCGTGGTACGGGTTCCCGGCGCGGACGCGGGCGGAGATGTGCGAGTCCTTCGGGATCAGCCACAGGACGCTGTGGTCGGGCAGCTTGTACTCGGTGGCCTTGCCGCTCTGGTCGCGGTCGACGCTGCGCCCGCTGTCCACGTTGGTGTAGCGCAGCACCAGCGGGCCGCGCCACAGCACCTCGGCCGGCGAGCCGTCGGGGTAGCGGGCGGCGACCTTGGTCTCCTCGCCCTCCACCAGCACCCCGATGAGCAGGTGGAACGGGCAGAGCGCGCCGGCCGGGAAGTCCTCGTCGCCGCTCGTGTACGGCTGCCAGCCGTCGTCACCGCCCGTGTGGGCCTGAGCGGTCGGGGCCACGGTGAGCAGTGCGGCGGCCAGCGCCGCGGCGGCGGCCAACGGTCGGGCGGCCCGGCGCAGGAACATGACGGGCAGGGACAAAGCGGGCAGGGACATGACGGGCCTCCTGGCGTGTCACGGACGAGAGAGGGGTGCGCGCCCCCTCCCCTGCGGGGGGCGCGGTGGCTATCGTCGAACGGCGGACGCGTCGCCCGCGATGCTTTCGGCCGAGGCCGAAACCGACCAGGCCGCGACGACGGCGGAGGGGGCACGGTGCTGCGGATCCACTTCACCGCCGAGGACCTGCTCGGCGTCCGCTTCGCCGACGGACCGGCGCCGCTCCTGGAACTCGGCCTCGCCGTCGCGATGCTCCAACGCCACGACGGCGGACCGGGGTTCGCCCGATGGCGCCGCTCGCTGAGCACGCCCCGGGCCCGGGCCGCCGTCGCCCCGCTGCGGCAGCTCGTGCCGCCCAGCGGCGCCGGTCCGCTCTTCCTCGACCCGCCGAGCGACGGCCTCGACCAGGGCCTGGAGACCGTCCGCAGCTCGACCGGCACGCTCGTGCGCCGCGAGCTGACCCGCGTCACGACCAAGGGCGGGCTGCCCGCCACCACCCTGCTGCGCCACCTCGCCGACCAGGACCAGGACGCCTGGCAGTACCTGGAACGCGCCATGCGCGCCGCCTACCCGGACCTCGTCGGCGCCGTCTGGCCCCGCCTGCGCACCGGCTTCGACACCGATCTCGCCTGGCGCGCCCGCGTCCAGCGCGAACACGGCCTGCGCGGGATGCTCGCCGGCCTCCACCCGGGCAGCCGGTGGCGCGGCAGCGTCCTGGAGATCCCCGTCGAGCGTGAGGTGGACGTCCGGCCGGGCGGCACCGGTCTCGTGCTGATGCCCTCAGCGCAGTGGACCGGCGGCCCGCTGGCCGGCCCGTACCCACTGGGCACGCTGCTCGTCTACCCGGCCGTCACCCCGCTGCCGCTGCTCCCGGAGAGCGGGCCGGACGGCGGCCCGCAGGACGACCCGATCGCCGCCCTGCTGGGCCGCACCCGCGCGGCCGTCCTGCGCCTGGCCGACCGCGAGCCCACCACCAGCCAGCTCGCCGCGGAGCTCGGCATCAGCCTCGCCTCCGCCTCCGAACACGCCCGCGCGCTGCGCCGGGCCGGGCTGGTGACGACCGTCCGCAGCGGCCGGGCCGTGCGCCACAGCCGGACGGGGCTGGGGCACCGGCTGCTGTCACCTTGACCCGGTGTCAGGCGTTGCAGATCCCGCGCGCGTAGTCGACCGTCGCGGTGGCCTGCGAATACTGCCACTGCGGCGACAGGAGCTGCGTGTCCAACTGCCCGGCGGCCGCGCGGTCCTCGACGACGTACCCGAAGTCCTGGAGCCAGGCCGGGTAGAGGTTCTTGGAGCCGATGTAGAGCGCCGAGCCGTCGACCGAGACCAGCTTGTGGTGCAGGGCGTACGGGTGGCCGTCGGCCCAGGTCGCGGCCGGGGTGGCGCGGAAGCTCGCGAGCTGGAGGTTGCGGCACATGGCGGTGCGGGCCTGTCCCTGGTCGCCGAGGCGGGCGGCCAGGCGGGCCTTGAGGACGTCGCTGATCTCGTTCAGCGACTTGATCTGCGAGTAGCCTCCGCTGCCGACCGCGCCGCGGTTGGCCGGGTCGCTGACGACGATGCGCACCTTGACGCCGTCGGCCAGCTTGGCGGCCAGCAGGTCGTAGAGGCGGGCGTCGTAGTGGGGCATGGGCGGGCAGGTGCCGTTGAGGTCCTGCTGGGAGATCTCGATGTGGCTGCCGGCGGCGCCGACGAGCGCCCGCAGGGCGTTCTCCTCCGGGTTGACGGTCTCGTAGTCGCGGTCCCCGTTGGTGTTGTCGTGCAGGCCGACCGGGCCGCACTTCACGTCGGCGGGGTTCGGGAGGTCCTCGGGCCGGTACGCCGAGGCCGGGTCGGAGGCGCGGATGCCGACGCCGAGGCCGCCGACGGCGATCACCGGGACGCCGCCGGTCGCGGGCGCGTCCTCGGCGGCCGGGTTGAGCCGCTGCTCCAGGTCGGGGGTGCACGGGGTGCCGCCGGTGGAGGCGAACCACGCGGCGGAGAACGTGCCGGTGTTGCGGCAGGTCCAGTCCCACAGGGTGTCCAGGTAGGCGCCGGCGGAGGCGGCGGCTGGCCCGTTCAGCGCGAGGTCGACGTCCGAGACCGGGTGGCCGGTGTCGAGGTAGTCCTTCTTCCAGTTGTTGATGCCACCGGTGATGACGGTCCGTCCGTCGACGACCAGCAGCTTGGAGTGGTTCCAGGAGAAGGCCGTCTTCGATGTGGTCATCGAGGCGACTTCGAGCGTGACGGCCGACGCGGCGTCACCGAGCCTGGCCACCAGGTCGTCCCGGTACTTCGACGGGAGGGCGCCGATGTTCAGCAGCGGTGCGGCGCCGGCCAGGACCCGCACGTGCGGCCGGTTCCCGGCGGCGACGGAGGCCTTGAGGCCGGCCGCGATGGCGTCCTGGAAGGCGCCGTCCGGGAAGGGCGCGAGGGTGGATATGTCGACGGTGCGGGTGGCGCGGGAGATGTTCTCGCGCATCTTGTCGAGCAGGCGGCGGGTGCCGGGCCGGTCGGTGCAGGACGGGTCGCCCCAGCAGCCGGGGGTCTGGAGCAGCCAGGCGCCCGGGTCGTCGGCCGGGGCGTCGAGCCGGTTGCCGGCGGTGCGCTGCCAGACGGATCCGTCCAGGCCGGGCGAGACCTGACGCAGGGTCGCCTCGACGGCGTCGAGGTACGGGGTGGCGCCGGGCTGTGCGGGCGCGGGGGCTGGGGCGGATTCGGCGACGGCGGGGGTCGCGGTCAGGACGCCGAGGGCGACGGTGAGCGCGAGCGCCGAGGCGGCGGTCCGGCGGAGGGAAGGGGTGGGACGGTGGCGGTGCATGTACGAGTCCTTCACGAGGGTCCGGTGATATTCACCCGGTTGGCCCCGTAAAATTACCTTAATTTAACCATATCGAGTGTCAGGACCCCATCAAGGCACGGCTTTCGGCCATGCACCGGACGGCGATGCACCGGACGGCCACACGCAGGACGGCGGCGCCCGTCCGGGGCGCCGCCGTCCACCGCCTCACGGCAGGTACGTCACCGCCGGGAAGTCGCGCGACGGCCCGTCGAGCAGGTGCCCGCCGCGGTGGCGCAGGTGCTCGTCGAAGAACGCGAGCGGGTACGCCTGCTGGATCCGTACGGCCTCGTCCGGATCGAGGGTGCCGATCACGTCCTGGAGCTGCTGCGGGGTCCAGCCGAGCAGCTGCGCCACCTGCGGGTACAGCGCCTGGCTGTCGCCGTAGGAGGAGTGGAGGGCGCCCTGGGCCTGGATGTTGAGCCGCCAGCCGCGCAGGTGCTCCCAGAACTGCTCGGCGGTGGGATCGGTGGCCCGGGTGAACTCGGCGGTCATCATCATGAACGGCCGGTCCAGATCGCCGCTCAACGCCGGGCGCATCTGCATCGGGCCGTCGAGGCTCAGCCCGGCCCGGATGCGCCGGTCCGTGAGGGTGGCGCACGCGGTGGCCGTGCCGCCCTTCGACCAGCCGAACGCGCCCATGCGCTGCGGGTCGAGGGAGCCGAGCAGCCCCTTCGGCAGCTCCCGCCCGTCGACGTCCGGATTGCACCCGGCGGCGAGCTGCTCGGCGCAGTCGAGGAGGAAGCGCAGGTCGGCGGCGAAGTCGCCCGGAGCCGTGGGCGTGTTCGGGCCGCCCATGGGGACGGCGATCCGGCCGTCGGGGAACTCCGTGAACGAGTCGTAGGCGTGGGCGACCGTGATGACCGCGTACCCGTGGCTCGCGAGTTCCTGGACCATGATCGTGTGGTCGCCCTGGTGGCTGTGCGCGCCGTGCGCGTACACGACGACGGGCAGCCGCCGGCCCGACCGCCGCACGGGGGCGCCCGTGTGGCCCGAAGTGAGCGGCGCCAGCGCGGGATCGAGGGCGACCCCGACGTCGGAGAGGAACGCCTTGAGCGCGCCGGCCGGCATCCAGGGCGCCACCGGGTACCGCTCGACGTCCCGCGCCGGGTACCAGACGGTGGCCATCAGCTCGCGGAACTTCCCCGGCCCGGCGATGGCGTCCGGGCGCGACCGGTCGACGAGGTGCAGCCGCACCTGGCCCACCGGGTGCGGCCCGGTGGGCTCGGGCAGCGTCAGCCGCCCCGGGGCTCCGGCCGTCGGGGTCGTCGGGGCCGTCGGGGCCGGCGCCGCCCACGCGGGGCCGGCGACGGCGGCGAGCGGCACGGCGGCCCCGGCGGCCAGCGCGGCGCCCAGCATGCGGCGGCGCGACGGGCCCGTGCGGCCGGTGGGCGGTGCGGCGGTCGGAGTGGTGGTCACGAGCCCTCCCCAAGGTCACGGATCGTCAGTCATGCCGCGACGGAAGGTCCGTGGGCACGGGAGGAACGCTGTCACGTGCCCTCCCGGTAGGGCATCGGCCCACGGATTGATCACCCGTGCGGGATTAGGCCCACGGGTTTACACCCGTGGGCCTATGCCCGCACGGAGGCTACGGCGCCGTCACCGCCTCCAGGTCGGCGAGGAGCTCGGAGGCCACGACGGGGTCGAGCTCGCCGAAGGTCGCCGGGTACTCGGTCCTGCTCCAGTGGTCGCGCGGCGTACGGTCCAGCCAGACCGTCTCGAAGGTCTGGTCGGGGAACTCGTCGACGACCCCGACCCAGATCCCCTCGTTGAGCGCGATGACGAGGTGGAGGCCCTCGCCGAGCTTCTTGGAGAACCAGCGCTCGATGCCCGCGTCCTGCGGTTGGCCGCGCTCCCAGCCGCGTTTGGTGAGTCCGAGTAGGCGGCCCGTCGGCACCGTTTGACCCTCGAACCGGTGCAGGTGGCTGACGGCGGCCTCCTCCGGCGTCACCGCCCGCACCGGGCGCGCGAGTTGCGGGAACGGCTGGGCGATCCCGTGAGCGGCGGAGCGCTCCACCCACGCCGCCACGGCCGCCTCGCCGAGGAGCAGTGGGTGCGGGAGGCGGACCGTCGCGTCCTCGGGAAGGACGAATACGGAGTCCTCGACGTCCGCGAAGCTGTGCTCCCCGGTGACGCGGAAGGCGGTGGTCGTGCCGTCCGTGCTCTCCGCGAGCCAGACGAGGCGCCGCACGAGGTGCTGTACCAGCGGGTGCTGGACGAAGAGCTCCCGGAACTCGCCGGCCGTCCAGGTGCGCCCGGCCACCATGGCCGCCTCCAGTCGGCGTATCTGGTCCGAGGCGATCGCCCGGACCTCCTTCTTCAGTGCGACGAAGCGCTTGCGCTCGGCCGGCGCCAGCTCCTGGTCGTCCCGGACGCCGGGGGCGGGCAGGTCCTTGAGCCGTTTGCCGTCCCCGTCCAGCACGTACGGGCGCAGTTCCTCGTCGAACCCGACGGTGAAGCGGCGCGGGCCGTAGTCGACGACCGTCGTGCCGTCCGGGTCGAGCCCGAGGTCAGGCACGAGCCGGTCGGAGAGCTGCTCTCCGGTGAGGCCCAAGCCCTCGGCGACCTCGGCGATCTTCTCCTGGGCGCGTTGCTTGAGCGCCTTGAACCTCACCCGCTGGGCGATGGTGTGCAGGTGCAGGAGGGCGACGTCGCTCCCGATGGCCGCCAGGACGGACAGGCCCTCGACGGCGCGGTGGTGCGCGTCCTGCCCGGGCCAGGCGCACAGGAGCGGGGTGAGCCGGCGGACGGTGTCGTCGTTCCCGAGGAAGCCGAGCGCGTGCAGCGTCCACGTTTCCGGGGCGGGCATCCCGGCCAGGTGCCACTCCTGGAACAGCGCCCACGCGAAGGCGGTCAGCGAGTCCGCACGGCAGGCCTCGACGACGGTGGCGAGCGCGGGGTGGGGCGCGCCGGGCCCGGACAGCGCGAGGATCGTCAGCACATGCCCGACGGCCTCCTCCGGCAGGGCCCGACCGTCGGCCAGCAGCACCTGCGGGAGCAGCGCGGGCCGCGCCCACGCGGGCAGGACCGGCAGCTTGGCCGGCACGCCCGTCGCGGCAGGGTCCGTGTCGAGCGCGTCGGCTGCGATCCCCGCAGCCTCCGTGCCGTACCGGTCGGCCACGGCCGCGAGGAGGACCTCCGGGCTCTCGGCGGCCGCGACCGCGCGCAGCGCCTCCTCGGCGGCCTTGCGGGCTCGCCCGGCCGGGCCCACGGCGTCGGGGACGAGCAGCAGCGCGGCGGCCACGCCGTGCCGCTCGAACCACGAACGGGCCTCCGACCGCATGGACTTGAGCCGGACCAGGCAGTCGGCCATGATCCGCGCCGTGTCGGCCGAGAGGAACGGCGCGAGCAGCGGTGCGTAGCTCGCCGGCCTGGTGCGCGCGAGCGACACGGCCGTCGGCAGCGCGGCCGGACCGTACCGGGCGACGAGGGGAAGCAGCGGCTCGTGCCCGTCGTAGTGGGCGTCGGGCCGCCAGGTGCGGACCCAGGAGGCGAGCTCTTCCGCGGGCCCCATCATCAGCAGCCGGACCGCGTACCAGTGGCTGCCGCCACTTCCCACCAGGACCCGCGCCGCCTCGGCCGCCCAGTCCGTCGACTCCGGGTACTCCCACCGGCTGTAGTCCGCCGCCCCGGCGGCCCAGCTCTCCCGCTCCCCGGGAAGCCAGGCCTCCACCGTCACGTCGTCCGGCTCCAGGCCCTTGAGCACGCGCGCCTTGCGGGGCGGCGTCGGCTTGCGCGTCCGCGGCGGCGAGACCAGCACCGGCGGCAGCGCCTCGGCGGGCGCGTCGGGTACACGGCCCCGGACGCCGTCCAGCGAGCCGACCAACTCGGCGGAAGTGTCGTCGAGTTGCGCCAGAATCGCGGGCAGGTCGGCCAGGTGCAGGAGCGCGTGGGTGGTGAGGAGCCGCCGTGCCGCCGGCGCCGCGCTGCCCTCCTTGAGCACGGCCTCGGCGAGCAGCCGCGTGGCGCGGACCGGGTAGCGCTGCATGGCGTCCTGGAGCGCGGGCCGGACGTGCTTGTCGTCGATGCGGGCGAGCAGGAGGCGGAAGGCGTCGTCGGTCGGGAACCGTGCCACGGCCGCCGCCATGGCCCGCACCGCGTCGCCGCCGTAGACGATGGCGAGCGCCTCGCCGAGGAGCGGCACGCACGCCGTACCGACGGCGTCGGCGAGCGTGGCGACGAGCGCGACCGACCAACTGGGCCACATGTGCTTGGAGTAGGGGCCGAGGCGCTCCACCTGCCCGGGGTCGTCGAGCGAGCGGAGCAGCATCGGCCGCAGCTGCCGCGCGTCGTCGCCGTAGTCGGGCTCGTCCGCGACGCACTCGTCGGCCCAGCCGGGGGTGCCGGGAGCGAGATAGGTGGCGACGGCACGGCGAAGCGGCGTGGTGCGGAGCGTCGCGAGGGTGGCGACGACGCCGTCGTACGTCGCCTCGTCCGCGATGGAGAGCAGTGCCCGCACCCGGTCCGCCGGCCCCGCCGTCAGGTGCAACGGGAAGGCGTCCTTCGGCCCCAGGGACCGCAGGCGCGGCTGCGTCCGGTAGTGGTGGCCGTGACCCCACGTCGCCTCGACACCGAAGGCTTCCACGACTGCGCGTGCGGCGAACACGAGCCCGTGCCGGACCACCCACGCGTCGGTGAACAGCACCGCGTCCACCCGGGTCTGCATCGAACCAGGGAGCAGACTCGCGACCGCGACGGCGCCGAGCGCGTCGGCCTTCCCGGCGAGGAAGGCGCGGGCGGCGCGGACCAGCTCCGGGTCGGAGTGCGGGGACGCCAGGGCCTGCTCGATCCACTCCCGGTCGGTCGCGATGTGCTGCTCCGCCGTGGCCAGGGACTCCGGCGACGGCGTGGTCACGGCGCGGGCCGTCCTCCCGCGGCGCGGCTCGACCAGTTCCTTCCACGCGGCGGGCATGACGAAGGCGTCCTCGTCGGGCGGCGAGGCGGGCAGGGCAGCATCGGCCGGGACCGGCCGGGTGCCCACCTCCGCGTACCCCTTGCGCTCCTTCTCCGCGACCAGCTTCCCGAACTGCGCCAGCGCCGCCTCGGCCGAGCCCAGCTCCTTGACCTGCGCCCGCCCCTCCGCGCCGATCCGGCCGTAGCGCACGCGCACCGAGGCGCCCTCGACCGCCGCCTCCCAGAACTTCGCGGATCCGTCCGCCACGAACTCCCAGCGCCGCACAGCCCCTCCTACGCCTTCCGCAACCCCCACCGGCCCGTCCGGTGATCACCGAGGGGAACGCTAGCGGTACCCACTGACAATCGGGCCGGCTCCGGCCCAGGTCAGGGCGGGGGAGCGAGGTACCGGCGGCCGGGTATCTGCTCGAAGATCAGGTTGGTGCGGGTCTGGGCCACCGCCGGGTGCGTGGTCAGGTGGTCGACGACGAAGTCGCGCAGCGACTCCGGGCCGGCCACGCCGACGTGCAGGAGGTAGTCGTCGGAACCGGCCATGTGGAACACGGCCAGGACGCCGGGCAGGTCGGGCGCGGTGTTGCGGAAGCTCTCGTTCTGCTCGCGGGTGTGGGCGCGCAGGCGCACCGAGATCATCGCCTGGAGCGGCAGCCCGATGGCCGCCGGGTCGACCTCGGCGCGGAAGGCGCGGATGATGCCGCGCTCCTGCAGCGCCCGGACCCGGGCCAGGCAGGTGGAGGGGGCGATGCCCACGGCCTCGGCCAGGGCGTTGTTCGGGATGCGGGCGTTGTCGGCCAGGGCCCGGATGATCGCCCGGTCCACGTCGTCCACCGGGGTTCGGGCGGTCCGGGTGGCCTGCGGATTGTTCGGCATGCCCGCCAGGATCGCAGCCGTTCCCGAAGAATCGCAAACATGATCTAGTTCCGACCGAATTTCCTGCGGAGGAGCTTCTCAAAGGCGCCGGGAAGTTCCATCCTTGGGCCCGCAGCCCCCTACGTTCTCGACCTCCCGGAGCGCCCCCGCATGAGCCCGACCGCCACGTTCAGCGCCGGCACCGCCGGAACCGCCGGCACCGCCGTCGACCCCGGCCCGGAGCTGGACGTCGCCGAGTTCGTGCTCCCCGCGGGCGGTCTGGACGAGACGCAGCGCCAGCACGCGCTGGACACGGTCGACGAGTACCTGTCGCGCAAGCGCAAGCACCTGGTCGGTTACCAGGCCACCCAGGACATGCAGGGCACCGCGCTGGACCTGGCCCGGTTCATGCCGAACAACATCAACAACCTCGGCGACCCGTTCCAGAGCGGCGGCTACAAGCCCAACACCAAGGTCGTCGAGCGCGCCGTGCTCGACTACTACGCGCGGCTGTGGAACGCGAAGCGCCCGCACGACCCCGCCGACCCCGAGTCGTACTGGGGCTACATGCTGTCCATGGGCTCGACCGAGGGCAACATGTACGCGCTCTGGAACGCCCGCGACTACCTGAGCGGCAAGGCGCTGATCCAGCCGCCGACGGCCCCGTTCGACGCGCTGCGCTACGTCAGCGCCGCGCCCGACCGCCACAACCCCAACGCCCACCGCCCGGTGGCGTTCTACTCCGAGGACACCCACTACTCCTTCGCCAAGGCGGTGTGCGTCCTCGGCGTCGAGACGTTCCACGCCGTCGGCCTGGAGAAGTACGCGGACGAGTGCCCGCTGGTCGACCCGGTCACCGGGCGCCGCGAGTGGCCCACCGAGGTGCCCTCCCGGCCCGGCCCGTCCGGCCTCCCGTGGGACGGCACCGGCGAGATCGACGTCGACGCGCTCGCCGTCCTGGTCGAGTTCTTCGCCGCGAAGGGCCACCCGGTCTTCGTCAACCTGAACCTCGGCAGCACCTTCAAGGGCGCGCACGACGACGTCCGCGCGGTGTGCGAGCGCCTGCTGCCGATCTTCGAGCGCCACGGCCTGGTGCGGCGCGAGGTGGTCTACGGCACCGACCCGGCCACCGGCGAGCCCCTGGTCGACGTGCGCCGCGGCTTCTGGATCCACGTGGACGGCGCCCTCGGCGCCGGCTACGCGCCCTTCATGCGGCTCGCCGCGACCGACCAGCAGTACGGCTGGACGCCCGAGGTCGAGCTGCCCGAGTTCGACTTCGGCCTCACCCTGCCGACCGCGGAGCACGGCGACGTCGACATGGTTTCCTCGATCGCCATGAGCGGCCACAAGTGGCCCGGCGCGCCCTGGCCCTGCGGCATCTACATGACGAAGGTCAAGTACCAGATCTGCCCGCCGTCCCAGCCCGACTACATAGGCGCGCCGGACACCACCTTCGCCGGCTCCCGCAACGGCTTCTCGCCGCTGATCCTCTGGGACCACCTCTCCCGCCACTCCTACCAGGACCAGGTGGACCGCATCCGCCGCGCCCAGGAGCTCGCCGGCTACCTGGAGCGCCGCCTGCGCGCGCTGGACGCGGCCCTGGGCGTCGACCTCTGGACGGCCCGCACCCCCGGCGCCGTCACCGTGCGCTTCCGTCAGCCCAGCGCCGACCTGGTGGCGAAGTGGTCGCTGTCCTCGCAGGACGTCGTGATGGTCCCCGGCGACGAGTCCACCCGCCGCAGCTACGTGCACGTCTTCGTGATGCCCTCGGTCGACCGGGCCAAGCTGGACGCCCTCCTCGCCGAGCTCGCCCACGACCCGGAGTACCGGGCACAGGCCTCCTGACGTCCGGACCGGGGCCCGCACCCCGGTCCGGACCCTGCCTGCGGGTGCTCCCCGGCGATCCGGTACGGTCACGGCCTCACGTCTGTTCAGTTCCGGTGACGGTCCGTGAAGACCGCCACCGGGGGAGCGGTGAGGCCCCACCCGCACCGTGCACCACACCACTAGGGAGCTTCCTCGTGCACCAACCCCTGCGCCGGAGCCTTCCGGCCCTTGCCGCCCTCGGCATAGCCATCGGCGCCCCGCTGATGACCGCCGGCACCGCGCACGCCCAGGGCGAGTACGCCTGTGGCGACGTCAACGTGAAGTACTCGGTGGACGGCGGCAAGTCCTGGACCGAAGACGGCCGGATGGACCAGCCGCACGGCGTCATCCAGGTCCGCCTGGTCGGCGACATCACCGAGGGCTGCGACTACGAGGTCTCGCTGGCCTCGTACGACACCGAGGGCCCGACCTGGGAGACCTCGGGCAAGCAGACCTTCCTCGGCTGGGCGACCACCACGCTCAACAAGGGCCACAGCCAGGCGACCCTGGACGTCAGCAAGCACCTGCCGAAGTGCTTCGGCCAGATCGACCTGTACAACAACGACCAGAAGTTCGACGGCGTCGCCAACCCGCTGCCGAAGTACCCCAACGGGGTCTTCCCGAACGACCTGATCACGGCCTGGAACGGCGGCAAGGCCTGCACGCCGACCCCGACCCCGACCGGCACCCCGACCGCCACGGGCACGCCGACTCGGACCCCGACCGGCACGCCGACCTCCTCGGCCTCGCCCACGGGCACCCCCACCCAGCACCCGACCGGGACGCCCACGGCGACGACGACGCCGTCGACCAGCGCCTCGCCCTCGGCCTCCACCAGCACCAAGCCGTCGGCGCCGGCCACCACCGGCACCCCGTCGGCCTCCCCGGCCGCGCCGGCCCCGTCCGGTCCGGCCGACACCACCGGCCCGGTCGGCAAGCCGAGCGCCAAGCCGGTCTCGACCAAGCCTGCGCCGGTCCTGGCCAGCACGGGTGGCAACAGCGGCCAGATGATCGCCTACGGCGCCGGCGGCGCCGCGCTGCTCGCCGTCGGCGGCGGCGCACTGGTGATCGCCCGTCGCCGCGGCTCCCGCAGCTGACGCACCGTCACATCCCGTAACACCCGGACGCCCGCGGCCACTTGGACCGCGGGCGTCCGTCCGTTTCCGGCAGCTCAGCCGTACGAGCCCGTCCCGATACCGGTTCGGCCGACAGCGCCCGGGCCCGGCAACGGTGTCGAGGCTTCAGCTGGTCTTGAACGGTGTGGTGCCGAGGGTGTACCAGGGGCCGATGGGCTGGCCGTCGGCGGTGTAGGCCTTGGAGATCCGGCCGTCGGAGCTGCCGATGGCGAAGACCTCGGCGGCGTGGTTGTCGGACTCGTAGACGGCGGACGGGGTACCGCTGAACGACCAGCCGGTGTTGATCGACTCCCAGCCGTGCCAGGGGCCGGCGTTGAGGTTGTAGTCGTGGTTCACCGCGCCGTCGGTGCCGATGGCGAACAGTTCGATGGCGTTGGTGGTGGCGTTGTACACGGCCGCGGGGCTGCTGGTCGCCTGCCATCCGTCCCCGAGGGAACTCCAGCCTTGCCACGTGGCGCCGTTGAACAGGTAGGAGTGGAAGACCGCGCTGTTGGCGCCGGTGGCGAACACTTCGGTGACCTTGTTCACGGGGTTGTAGACCGCCGCCGGGTTGGCCACGGACTTGAAGCCGTCGGCCACAGGGGTCCAGCCGGTGTATGCGTTGCCGCCGGTGGAGTAGTTGTGGGCGATGATGCCCTTGTCGTCGGTGGCGAAGACTTCGGCGGTCTGGGTGTCGGTGTTGTAGAGGGCGGCGGGGGTGCCGGTGGTGAACTTCTTGTTGGTGTCGAGGGATTCCCAGCCGTGCCAGGGGCCGGCGTTGAGGTTGTAGTCGTG
>NZ_JBHVOL010000001.1:704665-1137304 GCF_042887925.1 Kitasatospora sp. NPDC057904 | reverse complement strand
GCGTGCCGGCGGTGTCGATGGCGAACGCCTCGGAGGTCTTCGTGTCCGGGTTGTACACCGTCGCGACCCGGCCCGACACCAACGACGAGGCCGGCACCTGCGGGTTCGACGGCGGGGTCGCGTCGTCGACGACGCTGTTGTTGTGGACCGGGACGTAGCCGTTGCCCCTGATGTAGTCGGGGAAGTACGGGTACGGGATGGTGCGGTGGTGGACGCCGGAGCCGCTGAACTCGTAACCCACGTAGGAGGAGTGGGCATCGTCGGCCCAGCGGTCGAACAGGACGATGTGGCCGTCCTTGCCCGCGGCGTCGTTCAGCAGTGCGTCGCCCGGCTTCAGCTGGCTCTTTTCGATCTTTGACGCGACTCCGCCGGGGATGAAACTCGTGGTGTCCAGGCCGGGGGTGCCCAGCCGCCAGGCCATCGAAGCGTAGCCCGAGCAGTCCTGGCGGTACCCGTCGTGGGTCGCGTCCCAGCTGTAGGGCAAGCCGAGCCCCACCCACGACTGGGCCCTGGCCAGCACCTCGGAGCGGCTGATCTGTGCCGCTGCCCGAGCGGTGAGCGCGGTCGGCGGTATGCCCTGCCCTGGTATGACGTAATCGATTCCGGGATTCGACTGGGCGTGCACCGGAGCCGAGCCCAGGACGATCGTGGACAGACCGATGGCGAGCATCACGGATACGGCGCGGACAGGGGAGCTACTCGTGCGCATACGTTCTCCATAGAAGAGGATTACGGGTCGCCGACCGGGCGGGGACAGGGCCGTCAAGGGCGCCGTTCGCCCCCGACCGGACGCTTGTGCCGATCGTTCCGCTCGCCGCTCACAGTCCTCTAATATGGCGATCACAATCGACATGGACCGGTGTGAGCAATCGTCACTTCGGGGGACGGTGACATGGGAATCCGGCTCGGGCTGCTCGGACCGCTGCAGGTGGAACTCGACGAACGGCGGCTGGAGATCCCCGGCCCGATGGTGTGTAGGCTCCTGGCCGTGCTCTCCGCGCGGTTCGGTGAGAGCGTGCCCGTAGACCGCCTGGTCGACATGCTGTGGGAGGGCGCACCGCCCCGTACGGCGGTGTCCTCCCTCCAGAACCACGTCAACCGCCTGAGGACGGCGCTCGGTCCGTACGGGACCCGGCTGTGCTCGACGCGCCACGGCTATTCGTTGCTCGTGGAACAGGACGAACTCGACCTCATCGCGTTCACCGCCGCCGCCGACCGCGTCCGCGACGCGTTCGACCGGCAGGACTGGTCGACCGTCGAGGTGGTGGGGAAGCCAGCTCTCGCCCTGTGGCGGGGCGAGCCGTTCTGCGACGTTCCGGTGCTCGCCGGATCGCCGCAGGCCACACGGCTGCAGCAGACCCGCCTCGCCCTGCTCGAACGGACCTTCACCGCGGGCCTGCGCACCGGCCGGCACCGGGAGCTGATCGCGGGCCTGACCGCTCTGACCGTCGAGCACCCGCTCCACGAGGTGTTCCACGCCCAGCTCATGCTGGCGCTGCACGGCTGTGGCCGTACCCCGGAGGCCTTCGAGGTGCACCGGAACCTGCGTGCAGCACTCGCGGAGGAACTCGGCATCGACCCCGGCCGCGCGGTGCGCGACGCCCATCAGGAGATCCTGGCCACGGACCGGACCCCGCCCCGGCCCTCCGCCGCCGACGTCCCGTCCCAACTGCCCCGGCGCACCGACGTGCTCGTCGGCCGCGACTCCGAGCTGGAGCTGGTGACCGCCGCGCTCCGCCTGTCGGAGCCGACCGTTGCGGCCGAGCCCGAGGGGCCCGTTCCGTTGGTGATCGTGTACGGCATGGGCGGCCTGGGGAAGACCACCCTGGCCGTGCACGCGGCCCACCTGTTGCGGGCGGCGTACCCGGACGGCCAGCTGTTCGCCGATCTCAACGGCTACGGCTCCGGCCCCGGACGCGAACCCCACGAGGTACTGGGCCGGTTCCTGACCGACCTGGGCGTCAGCGGGCCGACCCTGCCGGACCATCCCGACGACCGGGCCGCCCATTACCGTGCCGCCCTCGCACGACGCCGCGTCCTGGTGGTCCTGGACAACGCGCGCGACGTCGCCCAGATCACCGCGCTGCTTCCCGGGACCGGCGCGTCCGGGGTGATCGTCACCACCCGTCGGGCTCCGTCCGGGCAGCTGGACGGCGTTCGCGTCCCGTTGCATCCGCTCGGCCCGGAAGGCCGTGATCTGCTGGCCACCGTCTGCGGCGAGCACCGGCTCGCCGCAGAGCCGGAGGCCGCCCGGCGCATCCTGGCCGCGTGCGGCGGCCTGCCGCTGGCCATCCGCCTCGCCGGAGGTCGCATCGCCAACCGTCCGAACTGGTCGCTGAGCGTGCTCGCCGACCAGCTGGAGGGCCCGCCCAGGACGCTGAAGGCGGCGACCGCGGCGGACACTTCGGTGCGCACTGCGTTCGCCATGAGCTACCAGGCGCTCCTGGACAGCGGCCGGGCCGAGGAGGCGGCATCGGCCCGGGCCTTCCGCCTACTGGGTCTGTGGCCGGACCACCCGCTGTCACCGGAAGCGGCCGCGGCCTTGCTGGGCGAACCCGTGGACACCACCCTCGATCTGCTGGACACCCTGGTCGACGCCCAGATGCTCCAGTCGTCGGTCTCCCGTACCTACCACTTCCACGATCTGGTCGCGGGCTACGCGGCCGAACTGGCGCGCACCCAGGAGTCCCCGCAGGTCCAGGAGGCTGCACGGGACCGCCTGTTCGCCTGGTACGCCCACGCGGTCCACCACGCCGGCCTGCTGTGCTCCCCGTACTGGGACGACACCCTCGCGGCCGAACCCGCTCCCTCCCCTGCCTCACTGCCCCGCCTTGCCTCTCCCCACGAAGCCCTGGCCTGGCTCCGTCGCGAGATGCCGGCAATCAGAGAGGTGGTTCACCGGGCGGGCGACTCCTGCCGGCCCCAACGGGCCTGGCACATCGCCGGTATGCTCATCGGCTACGGAGCCGGCTACTGGTGGGAGGGCCACTGGAGCGCCATCGCAAGAGACGCCATGGTGCTCGCGCAGGCCCACAACGAGCGGAGGGCCGTGGCCCTTCTGCACCTCGTCCTCGCGAAGATTTCCGGTGCCACCCGGGACCATGCCGGGCGCCTGACCCACCTGGACGCCGCAGAGAAGATCTATACCGAGGACGGCATCAAGGGTGGCCTGGCCGTGGTCCTGCTCATCAGGGCGGTGATCCTCCACGAGGAGGGCCGACTCGAGGAGGCGTTCACGGCCGTCCAGGAGTCCATCGACCTGTTCCGGAGGGTGAACGGTCGGGACACCCACCTGGCCCTGAGCACCTTGGCCGGACTGCACATGGAGACAGGGAACGCCGAGGCCGCTGAACGGATCTACCGTCAGACCCTCGGGATGTTCCGCCGCAGCGGTCTGCCCTCCCTGATGGCCAGGGCCTTGACCGACTTGGGCAAGGCCCTGGGAGTCCTCGGACGGCGCCAGGACGCGCTGTCAGCCCTGCAGGAGGCACTGTCCATCGCCGAGGAACTGGGGGACCACAACGCTGTCGCGACAGCATTGCAGGAGACGGCCACCGTGCACGCCGGCTTCGGGCAGACGACGGCCGCCCGGGGCTACTGGACCCGAGCGCTGGCCCTCGGACAGCGGGAAGACCTCACGCAGGTCATCACCGCCAGCCTCAAGGGCCTGGAGTCCATGCCTGCGCGGTGAGACGGCGCCCCTCCACACGTGGTAGTGCGGCCTGGTACGCCGCACGGGCCTGGCGCGGACCGGTTCACCCCCGGACGGTCCGGAAGCGGCGGCGGTACTCCGTCGGCGTCGTGTCCAGCTGGCGCCGGAACGCCCGCACCAGCGTGTCCGTGGTGCCGAACCCGCAGGTGGACGCGATGCGTTCGAGCGTCTCGTCGGTGGTCTCCAGCCGGTTGCGGGCCCGCTCGACGCGGGCCGACTCGACGTAGGCGCTCGGGGTCGTGCCGAGCTCGGTCTTGAAGATCCGGGTCAACTGCCGCTCCCCGACGTGCGCGTGGGCGGCGAGGTCGGCCACGGTGAGCGGCGCGGTGAGGTTCGCGGTGATGTGGTGGCGCAGGTCCTCGGTCCGCCGGGTCGTCGAGACCGGTTCGAGCGGGACGCTGAACTGGCTCTGTCCGCTCGGGCGCTTGAGGTACATCACGAGCTGCCGCGCGACGCGCAGCGCCAGCTCCTCGCCGAAGTCGTCGGCGACGAGCGCGAGCGACAGGTCCAGGCAGGCGCTGATGCCGGCGCCGGTCCAGACGTCGCCCTCGCGGATGAAGATCGGGTCCGCGTCGACCTCGATCTCCGGGTACTCGGCGGCGAGTTGGCCCGCGGTGGACCAGTGGGTGGTGGCCCGCCGGCCGTCCAGCAGCCCGGCCGCGGCCAGGATGTGCGCGCCCACGCAGACGGAGGCGACCCGCCGGGCGTGCGCGGCGAGCTCCTTCACCCGGGCGACGACGGCGGGATCGGTGACGGCGCTGACCCGGCGCTCGCCGTCGACCTCGACCGCGCCGGGCACGAGGAGGGTGTCGATCGCCCGCCCGGCCGCCTCGTCGAAGGTGACATCGGGCAGGACGCGCACCCCGGCGGCGGTGGTGACCGGGGCGGCCGTCTCGGCGGCGAGGACGACGCGGTAGCCGGTGGCGTCGTCCGTCTCGCGCCGCACGAGCGAGAACACCTCGGGCGGCCCGGTGACGTCGAGCAGGTCGACGCCCTCGAACATGACGATGACGATGAGTCGTTCGGCGGGGGCCACGGCGTCTCCCAGCTTCGGTGGTGTCGCAGGCGGTGGTGTCGCAGTCGGTGGTGTCGCAGTCGGTGATGTCGGTTTCTGCATGTTAGACGGCATTGCCGACGTGCGGTGAGCGCGCCTAGCGTTGTTCTCGCAGGTCACCGCAGTGACCGACATTCCCTTTGAATCGACCCGAGGCGGTACACCCATGTCCACGACCACCCTTCGCGCGCTCAACGGCCTCGACGAGACGCCCGCCTCGCTCGCCGCCGCGACGCTGATCATGGTCGACTACCAGAACACCTACACCCGTGGCGTGATGGAGCTCGACGGCTGGCAGGCCGCCCTGGACGCCGGTGCCGCGCTCCTCGCCCGGGCCCGGGAGGCCGGGGCCACTGTGATCCACATCGTCAACGACGGCGGCGAGGGCACCCCGTACGACGTCCGGGCCGAGATCGGGCGGATCCACCCGGCGGTGGCCCCGGTTGAGGGCGAGGCCGTCGTGGTCAAGCAGGTCCCGGACGCGTTCGTCGGCACCGACCTCGGCGAGCGGCTGGATGCGGCCGGGCACGAGGACGTCGTCGTGGCCGGCTTCATGACGCACATGTGCGTGGCCTTCACGACGGCCGGCGCCTTCCTGCGCGGCAACCGGCCGACCGTCGTCGCCGACGCGTGCGCGACGCGCACCCTGCCGTCGGGCGGGGGGGAATTGCCCGCCGGGCAGATCCACGACGGAGCGCTCGCGACGATCGCCGACCTGTACGGCGTGGTCGTGCCGTCGCACGCGTCGCTTGTCTGAACCGACCCGAGGGGTGCCGGCTCTCCGGCACCCCTCAGGCAACTTCACGTCCAGAGGTCGCAGTTGTGCTCGTCGTCCAGGTCGACGGTCCGAGGTCCGTCGTCCGTGGTGAAGCTGTGCGCCTCGCTGTCGTCGAACCGCTGCCACGGGTGTCCGGTGGTGGCGAAGCGCGCCCAGTCGCGGATCATGCGGTTGGCGAGCTGCTGCTGGTCGGCGTCGAGCGTGGCCGGCAGGCCGGTGACGTCGAACAGGTACGGCAACTCCGAGGCGTGGTAGGCGCCGTAGGGGAAGCCGGGCGGGAGGCCGGCCGACACGGGGGCTGTGCGGTCGGCGAACTCGTAGGCGTACACGGGGATGTGGCGCGCGAGTAGGCGGTCGCCCGCCAGCGTGGGGCAGGACCATATCCGGTCGGTGGCGACGGTGGCCCAGGCGACGGCGGGGGAGGGGTAGTCGCTCGCCGGGTAGCGTTCGGCGACGGCATCGGCCTGGTCGCCGAAGCTCTGCACGAGGAGGTCGTGGTAGCCCTGTTCGGTGATCGGGTGCCCGAGGTTGAGGACGGCCGCGAACCCGCGGTGCTCGTCGCGCGTGCCGCCCTGGAGGACCGGGACGCGCTTGAACCGGCCCTCCCGCAGCGCTTGGGCGGGTTCGGTGGGGAGCAGCGAGGTGTCGTACGCGGGCTTGGCGAACTGCCCGAGATGGTCGACGAGTTGGGCGGCGGGCTTGTGGCGTAGGCAGTCGACGTCGGTGCAGCCGAGGGCGGTGCCGAGCGCACTGCCCGCTGACTCGACGGCGGCCCGGCTCGTCCAGGGCGAGCCGGCGGGCATGGTCGGCCAGAAGAGCGCCTTCGGGTAGTCGATGAGGCAGGACCCGCTCTGGATGATCGCCTTGTCGAACAGCCCTGCGGCGGAGGGCGAGGTGAGCTGGGAGCACACGCTCATCCCGCCGGCCGACTGCCCGGCCAGCGTGACGTTCCCGGGATCGCCGCCGAACGCCGCCGCGTTGCGGCGCACCCAGCGCAGGGCGGTCTGTTGGTCGGCGAGCCCGAAGTCGCCGGAGCCGGCGAGGCCGGGGTAGCCGAAGTAGCCGTAGATGCCGAGCCGGTAGTTGACCGTCACGACGACGGCGTCGCCGTCGACGGCCATGCGGTGGGGGTCATAGTCGCTGCCGGCGCCGCCAGTGAAGCTGCCGCCGTGCAGCCAGACGACGACCGGGCGGCGCTTGGCGCCTTGTGGGGCAGTGACGTTGAGGTAGAGGCAGTCCTCGTCGCCGGTGGCGCCCTGGGGGCAGCGGTTGCCGGGTGCGGTGGCGTCACGTACGCCGGACCACGGAGTGACGGGCTGCGGGTCGCGCCAGCGGAGATCGCCGGTGGGCGGGGCGGCGTACGGGATGCCCTGGAACGTGCGGTACCCGTCGTGGGCGGTGCCCTGGACGGTTCCCGCGTCAGTGACGGCAACAGGCGTTGAGGCCACGGCCGGTGTAGCGGGCAGGGCGAGTGCGGTGAGGAACGCGCCTATGAGGAGCGCGGAGATTCTTGGCATGTTCGGAGGACCTTCCGGGTCGGAGGCATGGGTTGGATGCATGGCTCGGAAGAGAAGCTCGGCACCTTGGCCGAGGCTCCTGATGATACAGGTGTATCACGCGGTAGTGATAGGGGATTGGGCGACCGCGGTCCGCGCGCGGGGCCGAACGTACAATCGCCGGACGAGTTGACGCGGGAGGGTGCAGTGGGACACTTCGAGGGCTTCGACGTCGCCGGGTTCTGGGACGACTCGCCGTACGCGCTGAAGGACTACGTGGAGGAGGCGCCGCCCTCGCGGGAACTGATCGAGGCGTTGGAGGACGAGCTCGGCGGATACCGTCTGCCCGACTCCTATGTCGCGCTGATGACCGCGCACAACGGTGGCATTCCCACCCGGACCTGCTTCCCCATGGCCGAGCCGACGTCCTGGGCCGACGACTACATCGAGATCACCGGCATCCGGGGCATCGGGCATGCCCGGCCGCAGTCGCTGGGCGGCGAGTTCGGCAGCCTGTTCTGGATCGACATGTGGGAGTACCCCGACATCGGTGTCTACTTCGCCGACACGCCTTCGGCAGGCCACGACATGCTCGCCCTCGACTACCGCGCGTGCGGTCCGGACGGCGAGCCGACCGTGGTGCACGTCGACCAGGAGAACGACTTCGCGATCACCCTGGTCGCGGAGAACTTCGAGGCGTTCGTCACGGGCCTGGTCGACGAGTCCGTCTACGACACCTCGGAGGAGGACCGGCTCGCCGAGCTCGCCATGGTGCGCGACGGCAGCTTCTCCCCGGTCCTGCTGCGTGCCTTCGGCGAGGTCGCGGACGTGCTGCCCGACGCGGACCGGAGAATGCGGGCGCTCGCGGAGGCCGTCGTGCGGGACAAGGGGTTCTTCGCCCTTCACTCCGACGCGCGCTCCATGCTGATGTACGACTACCTGTTCTGGCTGTTCACCAGCTTCAACCGGGTCGACTCATTCGAGCAGTACCTCAAGACGCCTCCGCAGGCCGAGGGATCCTGCACGCTGGCGACGTACGAGCTCATGATCACCGGCTGCGGCCCGGCACACGAGCCGTACGGCTTCCGCACCGGCGGATACGGCCCCGCCCGCCTTGAAGAGTGGTGGAACTCCCGCATCGCCTCGGGCCACCTCACCGAGACCGTGGACGGCTACCGGTTCACCGACGCCGCCGTCGCCGCCCTGCTCGACGAACTCGCCGCTGTGGCTGGGGACGCAACAGGCCGCCCGCTCGGGTAGAGCGGGCGGCCGGGGGAGGTTCAGACCTCGCCGAATTCACCAGCCTGGACGGCGGAGACGAACGACCGCCAGGCCTCGGCGGGGAAGACGAGCGCGGGGCCATCGGGGTCCTTGGAGTCACGGACCCTGCCCGGGTGCGCGTCGTCGACTTCGACGCAGCCGCCGCCGCCGTTGCTGTAGGTGCTCTTCCGCCATGAGGCGCCGGTCGGGTGCACCTGAGGGGTCATGATGTTCCTCTCGCGCGGTGAACTTGCGGATCTCCTCCGAGGCTTCAGATCTCACCGAACTCGCCGGCCCGGACGGCGGCGAGGAACGATCGCCAGGCCTCGGCGGGGAAGATTAGGGTCGGCCCCTGAGCGTCCTTGGAGTCGCGGACGGGCAGTAGACCGGGAATGTTGGGTGCGACCTCTATGCAGTCACCGCCCTGGCCGCTGAAGGTGCTCTTGCGCCACTGGGCGCTGGAAAGGTCAATGTGCTGCATGGCTTTCAAAACTCCTCCGCACCAGCCTGATCAGCTTGAGCGAGCCGGCCCGGGCAAGGTCCGACTTGAAGGGATCGTAGCCCTTGCTCCACATCGTGCGCTGCGGCATGCGCGTGGCCGGTGCGGTGGGCAGGGCCGGGGTTGTCAGCAGTGCGGAGACCACCAGCGCCCCCTCTCGCGCAGTAGGCCGCCCGCTCGGGTAGAGCGGGCGGCCTGAGTCGTGCAGAGTTCGTCCAGCGCTTCAAATCTCGCCGAACTCGCCGGTCCGGACGGCGGAGACGAACGACCGCCAGGCCTCGGTGCGGAAGATCAGGGCCGGCCCCTGGGGGTCCTTGGAGTCGCGGACGGGCAGGAGACCGGGGAAGTCGGAGGTGACCTCAACACAGTCACCGCCGTTGTTGGAGTACGAGGACTTGATCCAGGAAGCGCCGGTCAGGCCAACCTTCATGTTGAACAGCCCCTTCGTGCCGTGCTGATGGTCACAAGCGATGCCGTCGTGGGCAGCGCTTCCACCGTCTCGGAGGTTCAGATCTCGCCGAACTCGCCAGCTCGGACGGCGGAGACGAACGATCGCCAGGCCGAGGTCGGGAACACGAGGGTCGGCCCCTGAGGGTCCTTGGAGTCCCGCACCCTGCCAGGGTGCGAGTCATCCACCTCGATGCAGCCGCCCTGTCCGTTGCTATAGGTGCTCTTCCGCCATGCTGCGCCGGTCAGGTCGTCTTGCATCCCGTTCATAGTCCTTCCGAGCCTCCCTGATCATGGCCAGGCTGTCTGGCTGATTGAGGGCGTTCACCTGCAGCCGATCGTACTGTCCTGCCCATCTGGATACGACCCCGGAGTCCTGTTCCAGGAAACCTCGTTGCAGCGTCTCGGTGTACCCCACCATCGTGCGGTTCGGCAGGGTGAGCAGCGTCACTGAATGCGAGAACGGGCGCTCCTCGCCGAGTGCGTAAGGAGCGACCTGCACAACGATGTTGGGCTGTGTTGCCAGGTGCTCCAAGTGCCTCAGTTGGCGCGCCATGGCGGCCGGCCCGCCGATCGGACGTCGAATGGCCGCCTCGTCGAGGGCCACGTGGACAGTCGAGCGGTCCAGGAGTCGTTGACGTACGGACAGGAGCTGTAGTCGCTCGTCTGCCTGTTCCTGCGTTGCTTCTCCGCGTCGAACCGGAGCTGACTCGTAGGCGGCGCTGTAGTCCGGGTGTTGCAGTATGCCCGGCACCATGTCCACCTCGAAGAGCCTGATAGCCAAGGCCTCTCGCTCCTTGGCCGCGTACTCCGGAAAACCCGGGATCAACGATCCGTTCTTCCAGCTCCACCACAGGAGCTCAAGTGAACCGTCGGTCCCAAGCTCGGCCTCACAGAGAGTTACGAACTTTAAAGATGGGGCCTGTTTGGCGCCCTCGACATTCGAGATGTAGACGTTGGAGTACCCGACTCGCCTGCCGAGCTCGATCTGTGTCAGCCCCTTTGCCTCACGCGACCTGGTGATCTGAACCGCAAGTGCGGCGAGGGGAGATGACGTTGGATCAATTTGTCTACGGGCCAAGATCGTTCACCTTTAAAGTCGAGTCAACTAGAGATCTGAAACCCTTCCGATGGTAGGGGCAATCACGCCACCATGGCTACACCAGGTGATGCACCGATAGCGCTGTGCGACTACGGAGACCCCCATGTTCGAAGACCAGAGATCCGTGCTGTCCGAAGTCCCCCTTCTCCACGAGGTGGTGATCGATCGCGGGCACCTCGACGACGGCCTGCCGCGTGAGGGCGTCTTCATGGAGCAGTGCGCGGGCGTCATGTACCTCCGGCCCATCGGCGGCGGCATCGAATGGACCACGCGGGCCGATCAGGTCAGCGTCCTCAATCCCCGGCAGATCGCCCCCGGTTCGGGCGCCCACTCCCGCCGTCGGCTCCTCAACGACGAGCCGGCGTGAATCCGGGCGATGTCCTCCTCGCCTGGCTCCACGTGAGTTCCCTCGCCGCCGGCGGATTTGCCGCTGTGGAACACCTTCGGGGAACTGCACCCAACCAAGTCAAAGCTCCAGGAGCAGAGTTGAACGACCACCTCATGCGCAAGCCGCCCGCCCGCCGCCTGGGCCAGCAGGCGCTCGTCCTCCACGAGAACGCCGACCTGGGAGGCGAACTCTGCGTCCTCCTCGTCGACCCGGTCTACCGCGACGGCTACACCCTCCCCGGCGGCAGCGCCGAGGCCGACGAGCTCCCCCACCTCGCCGCCCGCCGCCACCTGGAGTCCCAGACCGGGCTCGTCCTGCCGCTGCGGACGATCCTCACGGTCGACTACGTCTCCCGCCAGAACTACCCGGAGGGCATCAACTTCGTCTACGCGGGCGGCATCGTGACCCCACGCCAGGCCAAGGCCGTGACTCTGCACCGCCCACCAGCCAACATCCGCGCCCTGCACTGGGTGCCCTGCTACCTGCTCGACACCGTGATGCCGCCCGACCAGGCCCGCCGCGTCCACGACGCCTGGGACGCCTGGGAACACGGCTCCGGCCGCCCCCTCCTCCTCCGAGGCATCCCCGTCCCGATCCGCTGACCATTGGCCCGCAGCCTCTGCACAGGAAGCGAAACGCGGGAACCGGGCCCACCAAGTGCTGGGCGCCTGCTGCACGCCATCAACGAGGCGCCGAGACAGGGGTGTTCACTCCGGCCCAGGTGGGTCCGCGTACCGAGATCGCCGCCGCCGCTCCGCCCTGGCTCATCCTTCTGCTGGAGACCGCGCTCGCCTCGAAGCGACCTGATCTCCGCCTGGCCAGAGCTGCCGAGTCGCCCGAATCCTCCTGGCGCCGTTCCGGCTCATGTCCCCTGCCGCGTCGACGGCAGCCACTCCGCAAACCTGCCGGCGAGTCGGTCGCGTACCTCGGTACTCCCGGCGAAGACGTCCACGCCGCCGTCATAGGGGTGGACAGCCCATGCACAGCCGGCTCCGGTCAGGATGACGCCGTCGGTCATGTCGTCGGCCACGCAGAGCAGGAGCCGGTCCAGTGCGGGGTCGTGCAGGTCCATCGCGGAGACGTAGTGGTGCTGCCACGAGTGGAAGCCCGGGTCGGTGGCCAGGTCATCGCTTCGCCAGTGCGCGGCCCCGGGCGTGGTGGCAGCGACCGCAGAATCTCGCGGAGTCGGGACACCGGTCGCGGACCAGGAGCAGGTGATCGCCACCAAGCCTCCGCCGCCGACCGTGACGTCGCCGAGGAGATCCTGCAGAAGCGTGTGGTGACGACGCAGGATCTCGGCGTGCTCGGCGTCCGAGGTCGCGTACCTCTTGCCCTCCGGGAGGGCGTGGAAGCGGACCCAGCGCTCTCGGAACTGGCGACGCAGGCGGTGCGCCACCGGCGGGCACTTGGGCCACGACCTGTTCCAGGCGCCATCGAGTCCAGCAATGTCCACCGACTGGCCGCCGCCGCTCATGACACCGCAACATAGTCGATCGTGCTGTCGGCGGGCAGTGGAATATCCGGCCGGATCGGCGTCGCGGTCGGTCGAGCGCAGATCTGATCGAGTGCGTGTGGACGTCCAGCGCGAGCTTGTGGAGATGGTTGCGAGCCGACCGTTGACCGGCGGTGAGGGTCTTCTGAATCCGGGCCGGTGGGTCGGTGCTGTCATTTTCCGCCGGGCCCACCCGCTGACTGTTCCCGTCGGCCCTGGCATGATGGGCGCCATGATGCAGACCCGAAAGGCCGATGGCGCGTAGGCCGCCCGGCGCCATCCGCGCTCAGCGGTGGTTGGCTCGCAGTACGACCCGTCCCGCCCGCCGGATCCCAAGAGGTCCCCGCTGGACTCAGACGGCCATCAACGAAGTCGCAGGCCGGTATCTGGAAATCGGTGTCGATCCGGAAGAGATGACCGTCGACCTACTGCCAGGCGGCGCCCTCCTGGGCCGGAACGAGACGGACATCATCGAGCGCGCGCTTGTCATTGCCCAACATCACGCGCGCCGACCTGACGACGACGAGCCGTCGTTGGACACGTACCGATCCCTCTTCTACGAGCTTCGTCGCGTCAGATCGACGGAACAGCCCTCGGAGCCCGAATCCCGCCGGCTCGTCGCCGACGGCGTGCGGCTTCGGGCCGGGCAGGTGGATTGCGTCCTGATCTCGGGCTCCGCATGGTTCACCGCCCGGTCCGCCCTTCTCCTGGCCTGCTTCCAGGACACCTTGTGCGAGCACGACTTCCAGACCATTGTGGGTTGGGCCCGCAGAGACTTCTACGCCCTCGCGGCGCGATGCGAGGTCCTTGACGCCGAGGGTCTGCGAGCTGAGCTATTCCGTGCCCGGGCGCTGGCGGACGGCCCCCGGCACCGCAAGCTGCTGACCTTCGCACTCGACCACATGGGCATGGATCCGATCGGCAGGGACGTGGCAGCGCTGGAGAGGAGCCTTTCGGAGTCGGACGGCACCTGCGACGAGGAGATCCTCACCGACCTGCTCGCCGGAGCCCGGGCGGTCGTGACGTGGCGTCAAGCCAAGCCCATGAACCCTCACCGGCCCGCCGAGTCGTGAAGCTCCCGAGTCTTGCCGAACACCGTTTCTCCCCAAGTCAACTCGGTTACGCTGGCGGCGATCCAGCCCAAGATCGAACGATGGGGGGCACGCCCATGCCGTACGAGACCGGCACGAGGGTCAGGCTGACCGGGGATACGCAGGTCACCCCAGGTGACGCGGCTACCGGGATCGGCGTCCCCGGCCCGCTGTTCCTTGCCGAGGGCCTGGCGGGAACCGTCGTGAGCTCGACCACGGCGGCCGGCGGCGTCGGCCAGGACCACCTCGCGAGCTTCGATCAGCACATGCGCGGCGCCCGGCTCGACGGCTTCGCGGCGAGCCTCGTCGAGGACCTCCGCCAGAAGGTCGCCCGGGTGGGAGCGTTCGACGCCGGATCCGGCGCTCGGACCACCTACCGGGTGCGCTTCGACAACGGATTCGTCCTCGACGGTCTTGAAGAGGGCCGGCTCGTCCAAGCCTGAGCACCTGCCACCTCACCACCACCGAGGAGATCCATGGCCGACACCGTCACCTCACTGACCGCCCGCATGCACGACCTTTCGGTGGCGGTCATGACCCACGGCCTCGCCCCACGGGGCGTCGACGTCACCGCGGGCCTCCACGACGTCGTCGCGCGCGCCACGGCGCTCGGCCCCGACGGCAGGTGGCTCGTCGCGTCGGGTCACTCGGGTCTCGGTGGTCTGGCCATCGCGCAGGGACAGGTGGACCAGGGCCTCTTCCACTTCGACGCCGCGGTGGTGAACGGGTTCAACGACTGCGTGGCGTTCCACATGCCGCTCGTGCGCCCGCTGCACCGCGATCCCCGGTTCAGGGCCCTGTACGAGCGGATGCGCGTCACCCCGGCCGATCTCGACGAGTTCCTCTGGCTGCACCGGGAGATACACATCGCGGCGAGGGAGGCCCAGCAGGCGACCGTCGACAACATCGGCCGCCTCGACACCGGGGTGTCGCTACTCCCGCAGGCCCCCATGCCGACCCGCGAGCCGAACACCCCCGGCGTGCTGATCACCCGCCTCGACCTCGCCGCCACGCAGACCGCACTCCGGCAGGCCGCCGTGAAGGCGGACTTCCAGCGCAGCGCCGGCAACGTCAGCCTCGGCCTCATCGACGGCTCGTGGGACTACACCCGTGCCAGGAGCGACGCCTGGTACGCCGACGATCTGGACACCCGCCGCCAACAGGCCGCCGAGGCGCGGGCGTTCGTCGAACGCCCCGGCATCGGCACGATGCTCATCCCCTGCCCGCCGCTGGGTTCGATCGTCTATCCGTCCTGACGCAGGACAGGCTTGTGCGCAGGAAGTCGGCCCGGCCGACTTCCTGCGAACAGAGGGGCCGGACACAGCAAGCGGCCGACACCGGTCCGCCATGACGAGCGATGAGTACTCGGCCGGTCCGGCGTTGCGCCGAGTTCTGGCCGAGGCAGGCGGGCCGGAACTGCTGGATGCCCCGGCCCTGGAGGCAGCCCAGCGGAGGTCCGGGGCCCTGGCCGCCGATCCCCGCTCAACCGTCCCGGTCAGGGTGGCCGCCGGCCAACGAGTCGTGCGTGCCCAGCACTTCGACGCGCCCGGCATGCTCGGTCAGGGACCTCGCTCGCAGCGCTCGGTACGGGGGTGGCTGGAACGCGCCGGGAGCACTAGGTAGAGGGGGAAGGGGGACGCATGGACTACAAAGACCACAATCCGTCGCCCGGCTGCGGGGTCATACTTCTCGGCTTGACTCTGGTCTTCGGCCTCATCGTCTTGCTCGCCTCCCTGGACCACAGTGATCACTCTCGTACGTGCACTGGTGGCGCCTACGAGGTCGAGTGCTAGTGCTGCGGCCGAGGAGAAGGGTCGAACCCTTGGACGGTCCGTCCCTCGGGTGCGTCGGGACCTGGGGCTGAGGTCGTCACGGCGTGCTGAGCCCCGGGCGCGCCGCGCACCGGGGCTCAGCCGATTCTCAGTCCCCGTGCACCGGGTGGGTGCTCAGGCAGAGGGCCCAGGCGTCGGTGTAGGTGTTCGGCGAGGGGGAGCCCCCGACGTGGACGGTGGCCGACCAGTGGTCGGGGTCGTCCGTGCCGTCCTCGGCCGGGGTGGCGTCGGCGTCGCTCGGGTAGCTGCCGACGAGGTGGGTGCCGCCGGAGCCGGCCTTCGAGAAGTCGGTCGTCGTCACGTGGCCGCCGCTGGCCGCGGCGCCCCCGCTCACGAGGCTCCAGTGGCTGTGGCGCTCGTCGGCGTCGTCGGAACAGCCGACCGTCGCCGTGCCGGAGGTGCCCGCCACGGTCGGGCCGGCCACCTCGGTGAAGCCGACCTTCGTCGTCAGGTTCTTGACCTTGACGTGGTCCCCGGTGCAGATCGCGTACGCGAACGTGGTGTTGCCGCTGTCGCGTCCGCCGCCGATGCCGCCGACGGCCGTCCACGAGTCGGGGTTGGTCTCCCCGTCGGCCGCCGCCTTCTTGCCGAAGTCGTGGGCGGCGTCGGCGAAGGTGGGGAAGCTCGCGATCGGCTTGAGGCTGCCGACGCTCGCGGGGGTGGTGCGGGCGCCGCCGCCGATCAGCCGGGTGCCGGTCGGGCAGGTGGCGGTGACGAGGCGCGAGTCCTGCGAGAGCGAGGGCCCGGCGACCTTGTTCATGACGACCTGGGTGTGCCGGATCCGGTTGCTGTCCAGGCACATCGCGTACGGCGTGCTGGAGAACGCGGGGCTGTAGTTGCTGCCACTGCCGCCGAAGGCGAGCCAGTGGGTGACGTCCTGCCCGACCACCCCGGGCGTGCCGGTGAACTCGCTCAGGTCGTCCGCGCCGGGCGCGATGCCCATCACGTGGTTGCCGTTGCCGGCCCGGTCGTCGCCGGTGGTCTGGGTGATCCCGCCGCCGGAGACGAGCCCGTCCTCGCAGTCGGCGTGGGCCGAGACGCCGGTGAAGGGCGTCGCCGGTCCGATGGTGGCACCGGGGTTGGCCACGGTGACGCTCGCGGAGTCGGCGTGCGCGACGTTCGGCGCGACGAGGGCGAGCAGGGCGCCGGGGACGGCCGCCTTGGCCAGAAGAGAGGGTCTCATTGTCAGTGCCTTCCGGTGGTTCAGGTGCTTCAGGTGCTTCAGGGGGTTCAGACGCCGTCGTTGGCGCACAGGGCCCAGACGTCGGAGTGGGTGGTCGTCGAGCCCGTGCCGCCGGTGTGCGTGAACGCCGTCCAGGACACGGCCGTGGTGGTGCCGTCGGAGACCGGGTTGCCGCTGGAGTCGCTCGGGTAGCTGCCGTTGAGGTGGTCGCCGGCCGAGCCGGGGCCGGTGAAGTCGGTGGTGGTGACGGAGCCGCCGCTGACGGCCGCGCCGCCGGAGATCAGGTTGCCGTCGCCGCTGCCGCAGGTGGCGGTGGTGTTCTGGCCGGTGCCGCCGGTGTTGGGGCCGGTCGCCTCGGTGAAGCGGACCTTGACGGTGACGCCGCTGACGTTGATCCCGCTGCCGCTGCAGATGGCGTACGCGTACGTCTCGTTGCCGGTGTTGGTGCTGTTGTCCCAGCCGACGGCGCTCCACGCGTTGGGGTTGGTGTCCCCGTCGGCGGCGGCCTTCTGGCCGTAGTCGTGGGCGGCGTCGTTGAAGGTCGGGAAGCTCGCGATCGCCTTCAGGTTGCCGGTGTTGTTCGGGGTGACGAGTGCGCCGCCGCCCAGCAGGGCCGTGCCGGACGGGCAACTCGCCGTCACCAGGCCGACGGTGGCCGCGCTGGTGGGCGTGTTGGCCTTGTTCATCACCACCTGGGTGTGGTTGATGAGCGTGCTGGTCAGGCACAGCGCGTACGGGGTGGTGGAGAAGCCGGCGTTGACCTGGCCGCCGCTGCCGCCCTTGGCGATCCAGTACGTCACGTCGGTGCCGACGACGCCGGTGGTGCCGGTGTACTCGGTGCTGCCGTCGGAGCTGGGCTCGGTGCCGAGGACGTGGTTGCCGTTCGACCCGGCGCCGGTCCCGTTGGTCTGGTCGATCCCGCCGCTGGAGACGAGGCCGCTGGTGCAGTGGGCGCTGGTCGAGATGGACGAGTCGATCGTGGTGGGCCCGCTGGTGG
Source organism: Kitasatospora sp. NPDC057904 (assembly GCF_042887925.1). Lineage (NCBI taxonomy): Bacteria > Bacillati > Actinomycetota > Actinomycetes > Kitasatosporales > Streptomycetaceae > Kitasatospora > Kitasatospora sp. NPDC057904. The sequence goes on along the minus strand of NZ_JBHVOL010000001.1, from coordinate 1,119,973 downwards.
CGCCGGGCGTCTTCACGGTGACGGCGACGCTGTTGGCGGCGGCCGTGCCCGGCGCCGCGAGGACGAGCAGCGCGCCGACGACCAGCGCCGTTCCGGCGGAGGTGAGGCGGCGGGTCGGGGCAACGTCTTTGGTGCGGCGGAAGATCGGGCGTGAAGCCATGAGGGTTCCTCCAGGGTCGGGTGGCACGAGGGCGGACCGATTGAAGCAACGGCCCGATCGTAGGGACTACTGGTGCCCGGCACAGGGCGAACGCCCCGGAACTGGGTGATCAACCAAGTCCGCGACCCGAAAGGGAGGTCGGGCCGCCCTCCGCACGAGGGCGGCCCGGGGAGCGGCTCAGCCCAGCGGGCGGCAGAGCAGCGCGTCCGGCACGCCGTACTGCAGCCGGCGCCACGTCATGGCGACGCCCGCGACGTACTCGCCGGCCGCGCACTGGCCCTTGTAGGAGCCCGGGGCCCAGTCGCCGGCGGCGGAGTCCGAACCGGTCGACGCCGGCGGCCGGTTGTCGCCGTGGTCGAACCACAGGACGCGTCCGGTGGTCGGCAGCGGGCCGGTGGCCGGTGCGCACAGCAGGGCCGCCATCGCGTTGTTGCGGACGCTGTAGCCGACGGCGAAGTCCCCGTCCGGGCACTGGAGTTTGTTGTAGCCGGAGGCCCAGTCGCCGCCCGTGACGTAGCGTTCGTCGGTCACCGCCACCCACTCGCCAGCGCCGGTGCCCGGCTGCCCGGCGTCCGTGCAGAGCCCGCGGCCCGAGCCGCGGCCGAGGCCGATCAGCCGCTGTCCGTCCGGGCAGTCGCCCTTGCGGTTGCCGCTGCTCCAGTCCGGCAGGGCGAGCATGTGCCGGGAGACGTTCTGGTCGGCGTGGTCGAGGTCGAGCATGTTCCAGTGCGGCGCGTCCGGCACCTGCCCGGTGTACGAGGGGGCGGTGACCAGCCGGTTCCAGTCGTCGGCGCGCCAGTCGCCCGGGTCCTCGATGCTCAGCCGCCGTCCGGCCGCGTCGTAGTGCAGGAGTGCCCAACTGTCTTGCGGTACACCATTGTTGTGCCAGCCGACGAGCGGCCACACGGCGAAGTCGGCGTCGCGGGCGGCGAGGAGCGCGGTGAAGGTGTCGAACCAGGAGTGCTCCTTGGCGTCGGTCGAGCCGCGCCCGCCCGCGCCGAACTCGCTGATCCAGACCGGCGCGGTGAAGTGCTGCCCGGTCCGGGTGACGAAGAGCGCCTCGTCGTCCACGGCCGCGGCGAGCTGCTCGGGCGTGAAGTCCTGGTAGCGCGGGTCGCTCGTGGCGCCGGGACCGCTGCCCGCGCCGGTGTTGGCGGGGCCGGTGTAGGCGTAGAAGTGCGCCGAGTAGACGAGCTTGCCGGAGTCGACGAGGGTGTTGGAGAGGGTGGCGACCGGGGTGAGCATCGGCCGGCCGTGCGGCAGGCCCGCGAGCGGGATGCCCTGCCAGTTGATGCCCTCCATGATGATCAGCAGGTCCGGGTCGGCCTGGAGGATCCGGTTGCCGGCCTCCTCGAAGGCGGCGTACTCGTCGTGGGCGTCGCCCATGCCCCAGTTGGGGTCGTCCCAGGTGTCCCGCCGCACCTCGTTGCGCAGGTCCGCGCCGACGACGCGCTTGTTGTCGCGGTAGCGGTTCGCCATGAACAGCCAGTCGTCCTCCCACCGCTGGGTCGACTGGCCGCTGTTCCAGCGCTCGTTGCCGTCCAGTCCGCAGCAGAACCGGTACGTGGTCGTGTGGTTGTTCAGGACGACGGCGAACCCGTCCGCCGTGAGGGCGGCCACCACGGCGTCGTACACCTGGAGGGGCGTGCTCCCGCGCAGCTGCGGGTTGGCCGCGACGGCGGCGTCCGGGACGGCCGTGCCGTCGTGGATCATCGCGTCCGCGAACGGCAGCCGCACGCTGTTCAGCCCGAGGCCGTGGAAGCCCGCCAGGATGTCCGCCAGGGGCGCCCGGTCGAGGCCGAGCGGAATGTCGTGGGAGACCTGCCCGGCCTGGTTGTCCGCGGGGTCGTTCGGGTCCCCACTGCCCTCCCAAGTGCCCTGCGCCCCGGACCAGTTTCCCGACATCAGCTTGAACCGGTTCCCGCCGGCGTCGACGACGTACCGCCCCCGGGTGCTCAGCGGCCCCGTCCAGGAGGCCGACAGCTGGGCCCCGGTGAGCGCCACCGGCGCCTGCACCGCGGCGGCCGAAGCGGCCGGGGGAGGGCCAACGGCCAGTGCGCACAGGGTCGTTGCGAGCGACAGCAGACGTATCGCGAGTCTTCTCATGGTGATCCCGACATGGTGAGGGTACGGACCGGTCCCTGATGGTCCTCCACCTCATTTCCCCGGCTTGTGCCGGTCATGCCACGAGTCGTCCCCACCTCGTGCACGAGGTGTCCCCGCCGCCCCCTACGATGACGCCCATGAATGCACCGGGGGCGGAAAGACGCCTCATCGACGGCCGGTTCGAACTGCTCCAGCAGCTCGGCGGTGGCGGCATGGGCCTGGTCTGGCGCGCCCGCGACACCGCCCTGGAACGCGAGGTCGTCCTCAAGGAGGTCCGGCCGCCGGACCCGGCCGTGGCCGCCGCCGATCCGGCCGCCGCGCGCGAGCTGCGCGAGCGCGTCCTGCGCGAGGCGCGGTCGCTCGCGCGCCTCCAGCACCCCAACGTCGTGGTCATCCACCACATCGTCGACACCCCCGAACACCCGCACCCCTGGCTCGTCATGGAGCTCGTCTCCGGCGGCAGCCTCGCCGACCGGCTCGGCCAGGGCCCGCTCGGCGTCGCCGAGGCCGCGCGGATCGGCCGCGGCGTGCTGTCCGCGCTGCGTGCCGCCCACGCCGTCGGCATCCAGCACCGCGACGTCAAGCCCGGCAACGTCCTGCTGCGCCCCGACGGCACCCCGGTGCTCGCCGACTTCGGCATCGCCGCGATGCAGGACGCCACCGCCCTCACCGCGACCGGCGCGCTCATCGGCTCGCCCGAGTACATCGCACCCGAACGCCTCCGGGGCCAGGAGGGCAACCCGTCCTCCGACCTGTGGTCGCTCGGCATGATGCTGTACGTCTCGCTGGAGGGCTACCACCCGCTGCGCCGCGCGAGCACCCTCGCGACCCTCGCCGCCGTCCTGGACGAGCCGCTCCCGCCCCCGCACCGGGCCGGCCCGCTCGGGCCGCTGCTGTCCGCCGTGCTCGCCAAGGACCCGGCGGTGCGCCCGGACGCCGAGCAGTTCGACCGCATGCTCGCGGCGGCCGAGCACGAATTCCCGGCGCCCCCGCCGATGACGGTGCAGACGACGAACCTGCGGCCCGGGCCGCCGCCGATGCCGCCGATGGACGCCGTCCCGTCGGGCCCGGTCACGGCTCCCACCCCGGTCACGGCTCCGACGCGGCGCAGCCTCGCGCCCTTCGCCGTGGCGGCCGTCGTCGTCCTCGGGATCGGCTACGGCGGCCTGAACTGGTACCTGCACAAGGACGGCAGCTCCGCCGCGCCCTCGACCACGGTCACGGCCGGCACGACGGTCTCCGGGGGCGCCGGCTCGACGCCCGCCGTCGCCCTGCCCTCCGGGCTCGCGCTGCCGTCCGTCGCCCCCGAGACGCCCGCCGCGAAGGTGGACCTCCTCACCCCGGACGGTGTCCGGAAGGTGGTGGACGCCCTGCACCAGTTCGCGCCGAACGGCATGGTCTGGGACCTGACCGTCTACCCCGAGTACGCGATCGCGAGGATCCCCGTCGCCGGCCAGCCCAAGGGCTACGACCGGATCGTGTACCGCGACGGCAAGTTCGCGAAGCAGGCCGTCGCCGGGAGCGGCTCGATCACCTCGGTCGACAAGCTCATCGATCTCGGCCAGTACAACTGGGACCTGCTCCCGGGTGTCCTGAAGAAGGCCCAGGACACCCTCAACGTCCCCCAGCCCACGTCGCGTTACGTGATCGCCAAGCCCGACATGATGGATCTGACCCCGACCATCATGGTCTACTTCAGCGACGCCTACGACGGCGGCTACCTGGAGACCGACCCCAAGGGCAACGTCATCCGCACCAACCCCAAGGGCTCCTAGAGGGCCGGCGCCGGGGCGGTCAGAGGTTGGTGAGCTGATCGCCCTTGGCGTCCTGGAGGACGTGGTCCACGCACACCGCGAGGATGAGCAGGAGGAGCGCGTCCTGCGGGTAGAGGACGTCGACGGCGTAGGCGTCGCGGATCGTGAACCAGCGGCGGGAGATGTGCGCGAGGGTGGTGCCCTCGTGCTGGATGTCGAACTCGCGGTCCCACAGGTTGCCCGCTATCCGCAGGCGCCGGCCGTCGGCGAGGCGCACCTTGAAGCGGTCGCCGAAGAGGGCGAACATCTTCTTGCTGATCTTGGCCGTCACCGCGCCGTCCTGCTTGATGAGGAGGGTGTGGTGGATCGTGAAGGCCTTGCGGACGATGCTCGCGACGTGCTCGCCGCGGGTGTCGACCAGGGCGAAGGTCCGCCGCAGCCGGAGGAACTTCCGGTTGACGCGGTAGAGCTTCTCCCGGTGCTCGGTCTCGATCCAGGCCTCCTCGTGGAAGGCGAACATGCGGTCGCGGACCAGGTAGCGCATCTGGTGGATCCCCCCGTGCTGTGATCGTGTCCGCCGGCCCTGCGGCGCGGCGCGCACAGAGCGTAGCGGCGATCGGTGCGGGGGGACCCCGTGGGGTGGGGGGCTTTACCGGTCGTAGAGGTTCGGCTGGGAGTTGATCCCCTGGCCGTCGATGTCCGCCCCCCACTGGTCCACGCCCTCGGCGCCGGTGCAGTAGCCGACGCCCTCCACGTGGCCGCCGGCCTCGTGGCACTGTTCGGCGGTGACGTCACGGCGGGCGGCCGAGGCGGAGACGGCGGTGGCGGTGATGAGGAGGACGGCGGTCGCGACGGTCAGGGCCGCGCGGCGGAGTGGTGAAGTGCGCATGGGGCCAACCACAGCACGGCCCCGTGGGCGCGGCGAATCCGGTGCGTCCGTTCCGCTGAAGTGCCGATGAAGTGCCGCGAGCCCTCTCAGACGCGCCGGGGCTGGCGCGGCAGCGGGAGGGTGAGCGCCTCGCGGGAGCCGGGCGGCAGGGCGAGCGCGGAGACGGTCTCGGCGGGCAGGTCGCGCAGGCCGAGCATCGCGGTGGCGAGGTGGGTGGCCGCGCGGTGCCAGTCGGGGACGCGCTGGAGCATGGCGTGGCCGCTGCCGGTGACGGTGTAGCCGCAGACGCGGGCGCCGGCGGCGCGGCCGCGGGCGGCGAAGGCGTGGGTGTCGGCGGGCGGGGTGACGGTGTCGCGGTCCCCGTGGAGCATCAGCACGTCGCGCCCGGCCAGGTGCTCGCAGGGCTCCCCGGCCGGGCACCAGGGGGCGAGCGCGACGATCCCGGTGACGTTCGGGTGGCCGCCCGCGCGCAGCGCCGCCCGGCCGCCCATCGAGTGCCCGACCAGGACGGTCGGTACGCCGCCGAGCTCCTCGCGGAGCTCGTCGAGGGCGGCGAGGGCGTCCCGGGCGGCGTCGGCGCGCTCGTCGTTCCAGCCGCGGTGGCGGTAGCGGACGGTGCCGATGGCGATCTCGGCCCCGGCGGTGCCGCGGCGCAGCGCGCGGAGGAAGCCGTGCATGCGCAGCAGCGGCAGGTTGAGGCGGCCGGGCCGGGCGAGGTTGCGTTCCTCGCCGCCGTGGAGCACGAGGACGGCGGCGCCGGGCCGCTGGGGCCGGACGCGCCAGTGCAGGGCCCGGTGCCCGTCGGGCCGAGACGCGACGTGTGGTCCGTCGGGCTGTGGTCCGGTGGGCCGTGGTCCGCTGGGGGAGGTCGCCCGGTCGGCGGTGTCGTCCCCAGCGCTCGTCCTGATCGTCCCGCTCACTTGCGTATCCTCCCCAGCCCCCGCGCCCTTCGTCCGTGGACCGCCAACTGTACGCGCGATCACGCGTCCGGTCGCCGGTGCGTCCTGTGCGGGCCCGGTTCACCCGGGGGGATCAAGCCGCACGGGCGGGGGCGCGCGGGCCGGGCCGGGCGCTGCTATTCACGAAGGGTGGGGGATCCGGAACGAAAAGGGGCCGCTCCGCGCCGCTCGTGGCGCCGCGTCCCCGAGTGGAGGACTCCGTGGTTCAGCAGCTCGCCCTCTCCGTGGACTTCGGTTCCGGGTTCACCCAGGCCTGGTCCAAGATCGCGAAGGTCATCCCGCAGTTCATCGCCTTCCTGGCGATCCTGGTCATCGGCTGGTTCGTGGCGAAGGCCATCGCCAAGGTGCTCGACCGCGTGCTGCGCCGGCTCGGGTCCGAGCGGATCGCCGAGCGGGCCGGGATGGCCCGCTACCTGAGCGGCTCCAGCTACGACATGACGGGCATCGTCTGCAAGATCGTTTACTACGCGGTCCTGCTGATGGCCCTGCAGCTCGCGTTCGGGGTCTTCGGCCCCAACCCGATCAGCGTGATGATCCACAGCATCGTCGCGTGGCTGCCCAAGGGCATCGTCGCGGTCGTGATCGTCGTCGTCGCGATGGCCATCGCCAACGCGGTGCGCGACATCGTGGGCAACGCGCTCTCCGGCGCCGCGTACGGCCGGACGGTCTCCACGATCGCCTGGGCGTTCATCGTCGGGCTCGGCGTGATCGCCGCGCTCGGCCAGGCCGGCATCGCCACCGCGATCACCGGCCCGGTGCTGATCGCGGCCCTCGCGACGATCACCGGTGTGCTGGTGGTGGGCGTCGGCGGCGGCCTGATCATGCCGATGCGCCAGCGCTGGGAGCGCTGGCTGGACGGCGCCGAGCGGGAGAGCGCCAAGCTGCGCGGCAGCGCCTACCAGGCCGGCCGCTCGGACGCGCTGGCCAACCAGCCGGTGCGCCCGGCCACCGAGACCGGGCCGCGCGGCCCCGGCATCGACCCGGGCATCGACCCCGGGCGGGAGCTGTAGTCGGGCGGGAGCTGTCGTGAGGCCGGCGGGAGCCGTCGTCAGGCCGGCAGGAGCCCCTGCTCGCGCACCAGCCAGCAGATCGCGGTGAGCCGCCCGACGGCGAAGTCGTAGCCGACCGGCTCCCGCCAGCCGATCTCGGCGAGCGCGTCGAGGAAGCCGAGCGCGTAGTCCGCCAGTTCCTCGCGGTCCAGGGGCCGGGGCAGCAGCTCCGGCCCCTGGGCGTACAGGAGCTCGCGCAGCTCGGCGGCGTGCTGGTCGACCGACGCGACGAAGCCGGGCTCGAACGCGAACTCGGCCAGCCGCGGCGTGAAGGCCGCGACGATGCCCGGCAGCGGGCAGCCGGCCGGCTCGTCGGGGGAGCGGCCGAAGGACTCGTCGGAGGTGGCGAACATCCGTCCACGGTAGGGGAACCGGCGGCCGGGCACGGCGGCTCGTGACGGTTCCGTGCTGAGACCTTGGCCACCTTGGGGCGCCCAAGGGAACACCCTGTGCATTGGCCGGTTCTGTCGCGTGACCGGCCGGCCGTCCGTACCAGAATGGCCGGCATGGATCTTCGCATCTTCACCGAGCCCCAGCAGGGCGCGAGCTACGAGACGCTGCTGGCGGTCGCCCGCACCGCCGAGGACCTGGGCGCGTTCAGCGCCTTCTTCCGCTCCGACCACTACCTGAGGATGGGCGGGGTGGACGGCCTGCCCGGCCCCACCGACGCCTGGATCACCCTGGCCGGCCTCGCCCGCGACACCCGCACCATCCGCCTGGGCACGCTGATGACCGCCGCCACCTTCCGGCTGCCCGGCGTCACCGCGATCCAGGTCGCCCAGGTCGACGCGATGAGCGGCGGCCGGGTCGAGTTGGGCCTCGGCGCCGGCTGGTACGAGGCCGAGCACCGCGCCTACGGCATTCCGTTCCCGAAGGAGAAGTTCGGGCGGCTGGAGGAGCAGCTGGCGATCATCACCGGGCTGTGGAACACCAAGCCCGGCGACACCTTCGACTTCGCCGGCGAGTACTACACCCTCACCGACTCGCCCGCGCTGCCCAAGCCCGCGCAGGAGCGCGTCCCGGTGCTGGTCGGCGGCCACGGCCCGAAGCGCACCCCGGCGCTGGCCGCGCGCTTCGCGGACGAGTTCAACCTGCCGTTCGCCTCGGTCGAGGACACCGCGGCGCAGTTCGGCCGGGTGCGCACCGCCGTCGAGCAGGCGGGCCGCGGGGCCGACGACCTCGTGTACTCGGCGGCGCTGGTCGCCTGCGTCGGCCGCGACGACGCCGAGGTGGCCCGGCGGGCCGCCGCCATCGGCCGGGAGGTCGGCGAGCTGAAGGAGAACGGCCTGGCCGGCACCCCGGCGGAGGTCGCGGAGAAGATCGGCCGGTACGCCGCCGTCGGCACGCAGCGGATCTACCTCCAGATACTCGACCTGCACGACCTCGACCACCTGGAGCTCATCGCGGGCGCCGTCGCCCCGCAACTGGGCTGACCGTCCGCCCGGCACCCGGCCTGACCACGCCTCTTTACTCCGTCTTGGTCATACGCGATGCTCCAGGGGGAGGAACGGCAAGGGGAGGCCAGGTGACCAGGACGCGAACGGTGGAGGCGGCGGCGCCCCCGGTGCCGCCGCCTCGGCGCGCCCCCGGGGCGCTGCGCCCGCACGGGCTGCACGACCTGCGCTGCGCCCCCGCCCCGGCGGCGCTGCACTACCCGGCGGGCGACCTCCTGGTCGTCTCCGGCCTGCCGGGCAGCGGCAAGAGCACCCTCATGCGGCACAGCATCCGCGCCGCGCTGGTCGACTCCCAGCAGGTCCGCGAGGAGTACGCGGCCCGCCTGCCCGCCTTCGTCCCGTACGCCGTGTACCGCCCGCTCGTCCGGCTCGCCCACTACCGGCGGCTGCGCCGGGCCGTGCTCGACGGAGGGCCGCTCGCCGTGCACGACTGCGGCGCACTGCCCTGGGTGCGGTCCTGGCTGACCACCGCCGCCGGACGGCAGGGGCGACGCGTGCACCTGCTGCTCCTCGACGCCGACGCCGACAGCGCGCTCGACGGCCAGCGGCTCCGCGGGCGGACCGTCTCCCGCTACGCCTTCGCGCGGCACCGGGCCGCCGCCCGCCGCCTGTACGGCGCCCTCGCCGGCTCGGGGGAGCCGCCGGCCGGGTGTGCGTCGGCCGTGGTACTCGACCGGGCCGCCGCGCGCGCCCTGCGGGAGATCGACTTCGTGGCGTCGTAGTCTCGGCGAGTCCGCGCGCGGCCGCACCGGCCGTCGCAGCCGACGCCCCGTCAATCCACCCCGCCAGGAGCGCAGATGCGCCGTTCCTCCCGGGTGCGCTCGCGTGCCCTCCGCCTGTTCCCCTGTGCCGCCGCGCTCGTCGCGGCGGCCGGCCTCGGCCAGCTCGGGGCCCCCGCCCGGCACGCCGTCCCGGTGGCCGCCGCCGCCCCCGCCGCCGTGTGCGACGGTACGGACGCCGCCGCCCGCCGACCCGCCACGGGCGAGAGCGGGCAGGACCCGAACTCCGTCACCCCCGCCCGGGCCCGGGCCATGGACGACGACCTCCGCTCGCGCCTCTCCGGACACGTCAACGCGCACGCCTTCGGCGACACCGCGACGACGATCCCGGTCTACGTCCACGTGATCCACTCCGGCGACGCCGGCCGCCTCTCCGACGCCACCGTCGCCGCCCAGATCGACCACCTCAACGCCACCTACGGCGGCCAGGGCGACGGCAACACCCCGTCCGGCTTCCAGTTCGCGCTCGCCGGCACCGACTACACCGACAAGGCCGGCTGGTACACGGGCATGACGCCCGGCTCCCGCGCCGAGCGCGACATGAAGAAGCAACTGCGCAAGGGCGGCGCCGGCACCCTCAACCTCTACACCGCCAACCTCGGCCAGTCCCTGCTCGGCTGGGCGACCTTCCCCGACGCCTACCGCTCCGACCCGGCCGACGACGGCGTCGTCGTGCTCGACGCCTCCCTGCCCGGCGGCTCCGCCACCGACTACAACGAGGGCAACACCGCCACCCACGAGACCGGCCACTGGCTCGGCCTCTTCCACACCTTCCAGGGCGGCTGCCTGCCCCCCGGCGACTACGTCGACGACACCCCGCCCGAGCGCAGCCCCGGCTACGGCTGCCCCGAGGGGCGGCACACCTGCTCCACGACGGTCCTCGACCCGATCCACAACTTCATGGACTACAGCTACGACTCCTGCATGACCCAGTTCACCCCGGGCCAGGTCCAGCGGATGGCCAACTCGTGGACCGCGTACCGGAGATGACCAACGGATCGACTCACCCGAAAGGAGCAGTGCCATGACCACCATGCCCCGGACCGTCGTCGGCGTGGACGGATCGCCCGCCTCCGAGCAGGCCCTGCAGTGGGCCCTCGACTACGCGCGGGCCGTCGGCGGCAGCGTCCACGCGATCACCGCCTGGGAGTACCCCGCGTTCTACGGCTGGGGCGGCGCGGGAGCGCCCGACGGGTTCAACCCCGAGGACCTCGCCGGGCGGACCCTCGCCGAGTCCGTCGCCAAGGTGGCCGGGGACGCCCCCGGCGTCCCGGTCAACCAGAGCGTCATGCCGGGCAACGCCGCCGGCGCACTGCTCCAGGCGGCCCACGGCGCCGCGCTCCTCGTCGTCGGCAGCCGCGGCCTCGGCGGCTTCTCGGGCGTGCTGCTCGGCTCCGTCAGCCGGCACCTCACCGAGCACGCGCCCTGTCCGATCGTGGTCGTCCGGGAGGGACAGGTGGCCTTCCCCGGCGAGTGACGTCACTGCCGCGGCACCAGCCGCACCGGGCCGCCGCGCGGGGCAGGATGGAGTCATGCCAGAAGGTGACTCCGTCTACCGCGCGGCGGCCCGGCTGCGCGACACGCTCGCCGGCGTGCAGCTCACCGCCGCCGACCTGCGCGTCCCCGCCCACGCCACCGCCGCGCTCGCCGGCCGCTGGGTCCTGGAGGTCGCCCCGCGCGGCAAGCACCTCCTCACCCGCCTCGAAGGCGGCCTCACCCTCCACACCCACCTGCGCATGGACGGCCGCTGGGAGACCTACCGCCCCGGCGAGCGCTGGGCCGGCGGCCCCGCCTGGCAGATCCGCGCCGTCCTCGCCACCGAACGCGGCACCGCCGTCGGCTACCGGCTGCCCGTCGTCGAACTGCTGCGCACCGCCGACGAGGAACGCGCCGTCGGCCACCTCGGCCCCGACCTCCTCGGCGCCGACTGGGACCCGGTCGAGGCCCTCCGCCGCCTGCTCGCCCACCCCGCCCGCCCGCTCGCCGAGGCCCTCCTCGACCAGCGCAACCTCGCCGGCATCGGCAACGTCTACGCCAACGAACTCAGCTACCTCGCCGGCGTCACCCCCTGGACCCCGGTCGGCGAACTGCGCGACCCCGGCCGGCTCGTCGGGCGGGCCCGCGAACTCCTCGACGCCAACAAGCTGCGCCCCGGCCACGTCACCACCGGCGACACCCGGCGCGGCCACCAGCACTGGGTCTACGGCCGGGCGGGCCGCCCCTGCCCCCGCTGCGGCACCCTCGTCCTGACCGCCCGCCAGGGCACTCCGCCGCAGGACCGGGTGGCGTACTGGTGCCCGTACTGCCAGCGCGGGCCCGCGCCGGAGGTCCGCGGCGCCGGGCCGCGCACGGCGGGGCGGCGCTGAGGCCACCCCCCCCGGGGGGGGCTCAGTCGCGTTCGACCAGGGCCGGGTGGCGCGGGTCGTCGACGCGGACGACGACGTCGGCGGCCTCGGACGGCACGGTCTCGGCCTCGTAGCGGGCGAAGGCGGGCAGCGTCCACCGTTCGTCCTCGCGCGTGCGGCGGGCGAGCGCGGCCGGGGTGAGGGCGAGGTGGACGGTCAGCTCCAGCGGCAGCCAGCGGCCGAGCAGCAGCGCGCCGTCGAGCAACAGCACGCCGCCGGGCGGCAGTTGGCTGTACGGGGCACGGGTGGCGCGGTCCGTCACCGGATCCCACAGGGACGGCAGGACGCGGCCGGTGCCGCCCGGCTCCAGCGGGTCGAGCACCTCGCGCGCCAGCGCGCCGTCGTCGAGCCAGAGGTCGTGGAAGGCGTCCGCGTCCCGCTTGCCGTACTCCAGGCGGATCGACGCCGGGCGCAGGAAGCCGTCCGCCGCCACCCGCAGGGCGGGGCGGCCGCGCAGCCGCAGCGGCTCGACCAGGGTGTCGGCGAGGTCCCCGGGGCGGGCGGCGGGCGCGCCGTCGACGGCGACCCGCAGCCACCGCTGCCCGGCGCCGGGCAGCGCGGAGATCCGCTCGGCGAGGTGCTCGGCGAGCAGGTCGGGGGAGATCGGGCGGACCCGCACCGGGGCCTCCTAGACCGTGGCCAGCGGGAGGGCGTGCAGGACGTCGTCGTGGCCCGCGTACAGACAGTTGCCGTCGGCGGCGAGTGACCAGACGTCCTTGCCGGGGCCGGAGTCCCGGAAGGTCCAGAGCAGGCGGCCCGTCGCGGCGTCGACCGCGCACACGCCGCCGCCGGCCGGGCCGGGGACGTAGAGGACGTCGTTGACCAGCATCGGATGACTGCGGGCATCCAGCAGGAACGGCAGCCGGAGCGACCAGAGCGCGTCCGGGCCGGCCTCGGTGTGCGCGGTGACCACGCCGTTGTCGCGCGGGAGGAAGACCGCGGCGCCCGCGGTCAGCGGGGGCATCGCCCGCCAGTTCTCGCCCCGGGCGGGCGGCAGCGTCCAGAGTTCGGCGCCGGTGGCGAGGTCGAGGGCGCGCAGGCCGCCGGTGCCGTCGGGGACGTGGACGGCGCGCTGTCCGATCGCGCACCAGCGGAGGTTCTCGTTGCCCGGAGCCGTCCAGCGCTGCCGTCCGGTCGCGGCGTCCCGGACGACCAGCTCGGTGCGGCCCTCGCGGGTGCGGACGGAGGCGATGGTGCCGGTGGGGCCGGTAGGGCCGGCCGAGGGGGCGAGCAGCCGCTCGCCGAGGTCGGCGGGGGAGGACCACAGCAGCGTGCTGTCCGTGATGCGCACCGCGAACGCCTTCTGCGCCGGGACCTTGTCGTTCCGGGTGGGCAGGGCGTAGGCCGTCCCGTAGAGGGCCGTGCCGTCGCAGCCGGCGAGGACGACGTCGTCGGTGACGGCCTCCGGCAGGGCGACGGTGAGGTCGGCGGCGGGGTCGGCGAGGTGGCGGCCGTCGATGTGGCCCTGGGAGGTGGTGAACACGCGGTCGCCGCTGATCACCACGCGGGCGGCGGTCGCATCGTCGCCGAACTGCCGCTCCGGGGGCGCGAGGCGCAGCAGCCGGGTCGGCGAGCCGGTCGCCGGGTCGAGCAGCTGGAGGCCGGCGCTGGTGACGTACAGCGGCCGGTTCGGCCGGGTGGTGAGCCGCTCGGGCGTCATGGCCTCGGGCCCGCGGTACGTCCACACCGGCGTCGGCCCCGAGACGGCGACCGGGGCCGGCGGTGCCGGTCGCGGGGCCGGCCGCTCCTCCCGGGAGCGGCCGAACGCCCACGCGGCCCCGCCGGCGGCCAGCACCCCGGCCCCGACCAGCAGCCCGCGCCGGCTCATCCGCGGCCCGTCGCCGCCCCCGCCGACGACGTCCCCGAGCGCCCCGCCCGCGTCGCCGCCGTCCTCCCCGTCCCACTGCCACGCCGCCCCCGGAACCTCGCGCTCGGACGACGACGACCGCATCCTGGCCACCCATTCCCCCTGGGGCAGCCATCGCGCTGCCGATCACCGGGAGGATATCGAACAGCCCTCGAACCGTCCGGTTCCGAGGGGCCGGAAGCCTAGGCTGTGGCGCATGAGGGAAGCGGGCCCGCGGGTCACCAGCGAGCAGTACGACTCCTGGTGCGCGGCCAAGTGCGCGGGCATCGAGATCGTCGACGGCACGGTCCTCGTTCGCCCCGTCGCTTCCAAGCGGCACAACCGCCTGGCCCGGCTGCTGGCGAACGCGCTGGACGCGGCCGGGGGGAGCGAGTGGAACGCCGACACGGACTTCGACGTCCGCCTCCAGGACGTGCCGCTCAACAACCGCCGCCCGGACGTCGTGGTCTACCGCGCGGAGACGATCGACGAGTCGCCGACCAGACCGGCGGACGTGCTGCTGCTCGCCGAGGTCGTGTCGCCGGGCTCGGAGACCACCGACCGGGTGGTCAAGCTGGACCAGTACGCCACGGCCGGCATCCCGTTCTACTGGCGGATCGAGCAGGCCGTGGGCGTCGTCCCGATCGTCCACACGTACGTCCTCGACCCGGCGAGCCGGTGCTACCGGGCGGGTGAGGTCTTCACCGGCCTGGTCAAGGCGACGGCGCCGTACCCGGTGGAGATCGACCTGTCCTCGCTGTGACCTGCGCTGTGATCCGCGGGGGTCAGAGGCCGCAGAGGCGTTGGAAGCCGGGGTGGGTGCGGAGGAGATCGGGGTAGGGGCCGGTGGCGGTGGTGGTGCCGTTGGAGAGCATGACGACGGTGTCGGCCGACTCGATCGTGGACATGCGGTGGGCGATGACGAGGAGGGCGCACTCCTTGCGGAGGTCGTGCAGGTTGACGGTCAGGGCGGCCTCGTTGGCGGGGTCGAGGTGGGCGGTGGGCTCGTCCAGGAGGAGGAGGGCGGGGCGGGCCAGGACGGCTCGGGCGATGGCGATGCGCTGGCGTTCGCCGCTGGAGAGACGGGCGCCGTGTTCGCCGGCTTCGGTGTCGAGTCCGGCGGGCAGGGCGCGCACCTTGGCGGCGAGGTTGACGAGGTGGAGGACCTCCCACAGCCTGTCGTCGGTGGCGTCCGGGGCGGCGTAGCAGAGGTTGTCGCGCAGGGTGCCGTGCAGGACCGGGCAGTCCTGTTCGACCCAGCCGATCCGTGAGCGCCACTCGTGGAGGCCGAGTTCGTCCGCCGGGTGGCCGTCGAGGCGGATGCCGCCGCTCCACGGGTCGTAGAAGCGGTTGATCAGCGCGAAGGTGGTGGACTTGCCGGCTCCGGACGGGCCGACCAGGGCGACGAGCGCGTTCCGGGGGACGGTGAGGGAGAGCCCCTGGAGGACGGGTGCGTCGGGGTCGTAGCCGAAGCGCAGGTCGCTGATCTCCAACGATGGCGCGGTGGTCGGCTGTTGGGAGACGGAGTGCGAGCCGGTGGCGTCCTCGGTGGGGAGCTCGTAGACCTCCTGGACGCGTTCGGCGGAGCCCCTGGCGCGGTGCACCGAGGCCACGCCCTCCATCAGTTCCGTGACGGGCCCGGTGAGCTGGGTCGCGTACAGCAGCATGGCCACGAGGGCGCCGAGCGAGAGGGCCCCTTGGTCGACGCGGGCCGCACCGAGCAGCAGGACCAGGACGAAGGCGGCGTTGATGGCCAGTTGGGCGGTGGGGGCGATGACGGCCGTGAGCCGGGCGCCGCGCACCGCCGCGTGGTAGGCCTCGTGCGCGAGGGTGCCGAGGCGGTCGATCTCCCGTCGTTCGGCGCGGTTGGCCCGGACGGTCCGCAGGGCGGACAGGGCCCGCTCCAGCCCGGCCGAGATCGCGCCGACGGCGGTCTGCACCTGCGTCGAGGAGCGGCCGATCTCCGCCGACAGCCGGTTGATCACCAGGCCGCACGCGAGCAGCACGCCGAGGATGAGCAGCATCAGCACCGGGTCCAGCACGAACATCGCCGCGACGCTGCCCAGCGCGACGCACAGGTTGGTGGCGATCTGCACGGAGACGTGCGTCAGCGCCTCGCGCAGGACGACCACGTCGGTCGAGGCGCGCGCCATGAGGTCGCCGACGCGCAGGCGGTCGAAGGCCGCCATGCGGACCCGCAGCAGGTGCGAGACCAGTCCGGTCCGCATGCCGAGGACGAACCGCTCGCCGGTGCGTTCCAGGAGGAAGGTCGCGACGGCGCCGATGAGTGCCTGGGCGAGCAGCAGCACGACGAGGACGGTGACGGGCAGCAGGAGCGGCCGGTGCGCGGTGAGCGCGTCGACCACGCCCTTGGCCGCCAGGGGCTGCCCGACGCCCACGGCGGCGGCGGTCAGGGTGAGGAGCAGGGCGGCGCCGAGGGCGCGGCGCTGGCCCCGGGTCAGGGTCCACAGCTGGCGAAGCATCGTGTGTGCGGCTCCATTCGAGGTGGCGGCCCGAGGGGGTCAGGCGGCCTCCACCAGCCCGGAGGAGCGGAGCCGTTCGGTCATCGCGGTGAGGTCCTGCCGCGCCTCGGCCGGTGCGATGCCGAAGTGGGCCACGAACTCGTCGGCGACCTGGTCCACGGTGTGGCCGTTCAGCAGGCGTTGCAGGGCGTACGCGCCGGTCTGGTTGAGCTGCCAGTAGTGCCCGGTGCGCTCGTTCAGCAGCACGGCGCCGTCGTGCGTGTCGGTGGACACGGTGTGGGTGGTCAGGCGGAGCGTCATGGGTCCCTCCGGACGGGGGTGCGCGGGGTGGTCACGCAGTGCGTGCGGGCTGCGAGGGCGGCGAAGGCTGGGAGGGCCGCGACCGCTGTTTGGGGGCGACGGTGACCAGCGGCCGGAAGTAGCCGTCGGGGTAGGGCTCGTCGATGACCCGGCCCTCCGCCTCGACCCAGGCGTGGGCGGCGAACGGCGTGGTGCGCACGCCGGCCTGCCAGGTGGGCCAGGCGCCGCCGAACCGGCAGAGCACGGCCGTGGCGATCGACCGTTGCAGGCAGTTGTGGACGGCGCAGCGCAGGCTGACGGCGACGACCGCGGCGCGGGCCGCGGACGCCTGGGCGGCGGTGCCGGGACGGGCGCCGGTGCTCAGCGCCGTGAGGACCGGGCGCAGGTACCGGGGCTGCAGTCCGGCCAGCGGGCGGGCGACGGCGACGGCGGCGAGCGGGAGCAGCCGCCGGTGCAGGGGCAGCCGGGTGCGGGGCTGGAGTGCGCAGGGCGGACTGGTCACGGGGTTTCCTCACGTTCGGTGGCACGGAGGCCGGCGAGGGCCGGCTTGACGGCGGGGCGGGACTCGATCTCCCGCAGCCACAGTTCGGCGCCGATCGTCGCCTCCAGTTGGGCGGACCAGACGTCGGCGGTGCGCGGCGGCGTGACGAGCGTGGTGCGCAGCCGGTCGACGTCGACCAGGCCGCGGCGCGCCAGGTGCGAGTCCGCGAACAGGTCGAGCAGGTCGGGGACGTGGTCCTGCAGGGCGCGGTCGACGGGCTCCTCGCAGTCGCCCTTGGTCGTCCGGTCGAGGATCAGGTCGGGCACGAGCCCCTGCATCGCGGTGGCCAGCACCGGCTTGAACCGCCAGGGGCTGTAGCGCTCGTGGGGGACGATCGACAGCACGGCCTCGACCACCCGGTCGTCCAGGTAGGGCAGTTCCAGTGCGAGCCCTTCGGCGGCGTATTCGCGGTGGATCAGCCGGAGCACGGGACCGGCGCTGCGCAGGGCGGTGAGGGCTTCGTGCTGGCCCCGGTCCTGCGCGAGCGGGGAGGCCTGGTCCGCCACGCGGCGGAAGACGGCCTGGGTGGCCCGCACCGCGTCGCCGGTCGCCCACGGGGTGGCCGGGATCCGCTCGCCCCAGCCGAGGGACGGGGTCCGGGGGAGCGGCGAGGTGCGGGCGAGGTCGTCGGCGCTCTGCCGCCACCACCCGCCGAGGTCTCCGCCGCGCACCAGCCCGGCGAGGCTGGGCAGCAACGGCCAGCGGTTCAGGGCCTGGTGGGCGCGCAGCTGCCGCCAGGCCGTCACCGGGTGCCGGCGGGCGAGCGTGTGCAGGTAGGCGGCGCCTCCGGTGAACAGCTCGTCCGCGCCGTGGCCGGCCAGGTGCCGGGTGGCGCCGTGGTCGACCAGGTGCCGGATGCCGTAGCGGATCGCGTTCATCCCCCGGCTGGTGGCCCGCGGGGCCTCCGTGTCGGTCGCCCAGTAGGGAGGGGAGAACACCGGCGGGGCGTCGGTGTCCGGGACGGTCAGGTGCTCGGCGCGGGTGAGCAGCTCTGCGGCCCGGCCGGCGTACAGGGGGTCGTCGTTGATCGCGCTGCCGCCGGTCCAGCAGAAGGTGAGGAGTTCGGGCGCGTGCTCGGCGGCGAGGAAGCACAGGGAGGTGGAGTCCATGCCGCCCGACAGGTCGGCGGAGAGCCTGCCCCGGCCGGGCAGCCGCAGGGCCACGGCTTCGCGCAGCTTGTCGCGCACCACGGTGGCGCCCCGGGCGAGCGGGAGGTCCGGCTCCGGCGGCTGCCACCAGCGCACCGGCTGGGCCGGGCCCTCGCCGGGGATGACGAGGCAGCAGTCCGGGGCCACCTGCTCCACGCCGCGCCACCAACTGCGCTCGCTCAGCGGGGAGAAGAGCATGCCGTACGTCACGGTCGTCGCGAGCAGGTCCTCGTCCGGTTCCGCGCCGGTGAGTTCGGCCAGCACGTCGGCCCGGTCGCAGGCGACCGGCACGCCGTCGAGGCCGGCGGTGAACACGCTGCGGGTCCCGGTGACGGTGCCCTGGAACCGCACGCGCCCGTGGACGGAGGCCACCACGTGGGTGTTGCCGGGCAGGGCGCGGGCCAGCGCGTCGAGGTCCGGCAGGTCGCGTACGGACGGGAGCAGCGCCTGGAGCCGGTCCGGTGCGACCGGGCTCGGCCCGAACACGGCCACGCTGACGGGGCCCGCGGTCGCCACCACCAGGTCCTCCGGGGCCCAGGAGCCGGCGAGCCACGGCCGGCCGGAGGCGTGGGCCACCAGTCGAGGTGCTTCGCCGCCGATCTGACGGTACGCCCGGGCACCGCCCGGGGAATCCGGAAAGACCACGAGGTGGTCGTTGAGCGACTGCACCTGCCTCACCCCCAGGTATCGCGGCGGAAACACGCCCCGCCGGTGCTTCGCCTGAGAACGGTGCACCAGTCGGAATTGCCGCACAACCGGGCCGAGTCGACCTCCCCTTCGTTTGCGCCATTTCCATGACAACGATCCTGGGGTAGTTCCGGCGTGATGATGTGAAGAAAAGGGGAGTATCACGCTTCACTCGGGCCCCTCCGGTCATATCGACTGCCTGTCATGCACAGGACTCAAGCCGAGTGGATCGGCCGGGATTTTGTTTACAGTTCACCTTTTCGAACCCGGGATCGATTCGTGGTCGACTCGCAATGGCCGGAGACGGATCATCCGTGTGGACACCATGGCGCGGCGGCGGCCCAATGGAGCGAGGCCGTTCCAGGCCTCGTTCTCGACGCATTGGAGAGCACCGTGACCAAGAACCAGCAGCTGCCCCGGCGTTACACCCCGCCCATGGCCGCCAAGGTCGGCGACTTCGGCAAGGACACGGACGGCACCATCTACACCAAGAAGGACGCGACGACGCTCGGCTTCAAGAAGCCGCGTTGATGCCGCTCCTGACCGACTGACCGACTGATCGGCACTCGGCCGGCCCCGTCGGCCACCGGCGCCCGGACCGCTCGCGCGGTCCGGGCGTCCGTCGTTCCCGTGGGTGACGGGGCCGGGACGATCTGTTGACAACGGGTGGCGGGGCGGCCACGGTAGCTCGAAGCGCGCCTCGGACAGCGGCGCGGCCGCCTGCCGAGGGCTTCGAAGGAGCCGCACGTGAGCCGTCCCGGGGTCAACCTCGCCGCGATCCTCGCCGATTCGGCCGCCCGCTTCCCCCGCCGCCCGGCCGTGCGGCTCGACGACGCCGTCCTCGACTACGGCGGACTCGCGGACGCCGCGGCCCGGACGGCCGCCCTCCTGCGCCGTGCCGGCGTGCGGCCCGGGGACCGGGTCGGCCTGCTGGTGCCCAACGTCCCGGTCTTCGCCGTGCTGTACTTCGGGATCCTGTGGGCCGGCGCGGTCGTCGTGCCGCTCAACCCGCTGCTGCGGGCGCGCGAGGTCGAGTACCACCTCGCCGACGCGGATGCGGCCCTGCTGCTGGCCTGGCGGGACGGCGCCGACGAGGCGCTGACCGGCGCGCGGGCGGCCGGGGTGACGGCCCTGACGGTCGGCGCGGACGGGCTCCCCGGCGGCGGTCGACTCGAAGACCCCGAGCTGGAGTTGGTCGAGCGCGAGCCGTCCGACACCGCCGTGATCCTCTACACCTCCGGGACAACCGGCCGGCCCAAGGGCGCCGAGCTCACGCACCACGGCATCGCCCGCAATGTCGAGGTCACCCGCGGAACCATCCTCCAACTGACCGAGCGCGACGTGGTCTTCGGCGGTCTGCCGCTGTTCCACGCCTTCGGCCAGATGGTCGGACTGGACTGCGCCGTCGCCGCCGGCGCCTGCACGACCCTGCTGCCGCGCTTCGACGCCGCAAGGGCACTGGAGATCATCGAGCGGGACGGCGTCACCGCGTTCCTCGGCGTGCCCACCATGTACAGCGCACTGCTCGCCGCCTCCGGCGCGGCCGCCGACGACCGCACGCGTGCCGAGTCGCTGCGGGTCTGCATCTCGGGCGGCGCGGCCCTGCCGGTCGAGGTCCTGCGCGCGTTCGAGGAGACCTTCGCCTGCACCGTCCTGGAGGGCTACGGGCTGTCCGAGACCTCCCCCGTCGCCTGCTTCAACCACCCCGACCGGCCCCGCAGGCCCGGCACCGTCGGCACACCGATCGAGGGCGTCGAGCTGCGGATCGTCGACGAGCACGGCCGTGAGCTGCCCGACGGGCAGCCGGGGGAGGTCGCCATCCGCGGGCACAACCTGATGAAGGGGTACTGGCGGAACCCCGAGGCCACCGCCGCCGCGATCCCGGACGGCTGGCTGCGCACCGGCGACGTGGGCGTCAGGGACCCCGACGGCCACTTCCGGATCGTGGACCGCATGAAGGACCTGATCATCCGCGCCGGCTTCAACGTCTACCCGCGGGAGGTCGAGGAGGTCCTCTACGAGCACCCGGCCGTCGCGGAGGCGGCCGTGATCGGCGTCCCGCACCCGGTCCTCGGCGAGGAGGTCGCCGCCGTGGTAGCCCTCAAGCCGGGGTCCGCCGCCGAACCGGACGAACTGCGCGCCTTCGTCAAGGAGCGCGTCGCGCCCTACAAGTACCCGCGCGAGGTGCGGATCGTCGAGGCCCTGCCGAAGGGGCCGACCGGCAAGATCCTCAAGCGGGAGATCGAGCGGTAGCGGCCTCCTCCGCCGGGGCGGCGACCGAACGCCTTCCGCTCGGCGGCCGTCGGTCACGCAGGTGACTGCGGCTCACCGTCCGGCCCGCTCCGAGGCCGCGGCCCGGTGTCACACCTGTGGCCCTCCCCGGGTGTCCGCTCCCGCCGTCCGTTCTACGGTCGTCCCCGTGGGAGCGCCGGCTCCCGGAGAGGGCCGCGGAGTCGATGGCGTTCCCCCTTGCCCGTCGCTGGGCCCTCGTCGTGAGCGTGTGCGTGACGGTCGCCGCAGGGCCGGCCGGGGCGGCCTTCGCGCAGGCGCGCACCGAACCGCTTCCCGCCGCCTCGTCGTCCCGGTCCGTCGTCCGCTCCACCAGGGCGCTGCCGCCCTTCACGGTGGAGACCTGGAACATGCAGGGCTCGACGGCCGGCGGGGAGTGCAAGTGGACCCAGGACGTCGCGCCGCTGGCTCAGAACTCCGACGTCGTCGCCCTCCAGGAGGCCGGCCGGCCCCCGGCCGCCGGGACCACGCCGGAGCGCACGTGGAACCGGAACGGGTACACCGTGCGGGAGTTCCGCTGGCGCGTCGGCAGTAGCAGCCGGGGCCGCGACTACTTCATCTACTGGACGGAGACCGACCCCAACGGCGGTCGCGTCAACATGGCGCTGGTCGTGCCGGAGGCGCGCCGCGCCCGGGACGTCCTCGTCGCCCAGGACCCCGCGAACGCCTCCGTCCGGCCCGCGCTCGGCATCCTGCCCCAGGGCATCGACGCCTGGGTGTTCACCGTGCACGCCTCGGCCCAGCCGCAGACGGGCGGCGGCGGACGCGGCGGCTGGGACGGCCCGCGCATCGTGCAGGCCGTCGAGTGCGCCGTCGCGGGGGCCGGGCCGTACCCGTGGGTCGCCGCCGGGGACTGGAACCGGATCCCGAACGGCTGGGCCACCGCCGGTTCCCGGACGAGCGAGGTCGCGCCGAGCGAGGTCACCCGTCCCCAGAGCAACGCGGTGATCGACTACGCGGTGGTCGCCGCCGCCCTCCTGACCCGGCTGGTCCTCCGCGCGGTCTTCACCGACGCGCGGCGCAGCGCCGGCCAGTCGGACCACCTCCCGGTCCGCTTCCAGTTCGGCTGAACCCGAGGAGTGCCCGTGCCCACTTCACGTTCCGTCCTCGCGGCGGGCGCCCTGGCCCTGGGGCTGGCGCTGACGCCCGCCGGCTCCGCCACCGCGGCGGACGGCTGCGGCACCGAGGTCTGGCGGATGACGATCAACGGCATCGACGTCCGCAACGGCGGCGACTCCGGCGGCGGCGAGCTCTACGGGGACGTGGTCTTCGACGACCAGTACTTGTGGAGCCGGTCCCGTTCGGACGCGGTCTGGGTGCCCAACGGTCCCCTCGACATCGCGTCGGCGAACCGGTGGAAGATGTGGGACGAGAAGCTGTTCCCGACGAACGGTGCCACCGGCAAGGTGTTCGTCGTCACGGCGGACCTGTGGGACTACGACTACGTCTCCGGCGACGACCGGGTGGCCGTGGGCACCCGGACCGTCGATCCCCTCCAGGAGGGCGAAGGCCGGCACCAGCTCGACTACTGCTACGGCAGCAGCTGTTCGGAGGGGCAGACGGTCATCACGTACACCCTTGAGCTGGTGGGCGGGTGCACCTCCGGTCAGTGCGTCGGGTAGGTGTGCCCGGTCCGTCCGCCTCGCATCAGGAGGCGAAGACCACGCCCTGGTTGGAGGGTTGGAGCGTGCCGACCGTGAAACCGGCGGCGGAGACGGTCAGTTGGGTGACCGGCTTGCCGTCGGCGCCGATGACGTTCGCGGTGAGCTGGGTGGTCTCGTCCGGAGGGGTGACGGTGATGCCGGCCAGGACCTTGCACTTCGGGTCGGCCTTGTCGCAGGACGCCCATTTGAGGCCGGAGAAGGCCGTGGCGCCCGGCTTGAGGTCGGCCTCGACCGGCGCCCCGGGGTGGGCGACGCGCGAACTGCCGGTCACGATCGGGCTGTTGTCCGCGCCGAGGCCGCCGTAGCCGAGGTAGCCGTTCACCGTGCAGGTGCGGGAGCCCTTGTTGGTGAGCAGCACCATCGCGGACCCGGGGAAGTCCGGCTGCAGTTGGACGTCGGCCTTGAGGTCGGCGGTGTGGCAGCGGGTGGAGGCCTTGCCGGGGGACGCGGGAGCGGGGGCGCTCTTGGACGGCGCCGGGGTGGTGGCACCTCCCGTCGCCGCGGCCGTTGCCGCCGCTGTCGGCGCCGCGGCCGTCGACGCCGCGTCGTCGTTGCACGCCGCCGCCCCGAGCCCCAGCGCCAGCACCGTCGCCGCGACCGCCACTCCCTTGCCAACCCGCATGGTCCACCCCTACGTTCCGCGGACGCCACCCGGTCGTGCGCCCGATCAGCCCAGAGGACGCCCCGATCCGGAGAACCGGTTCGTATATATGTGTCCCGGAGGCGTAACAGAGAGACCCGGGACGGCAACGGCTCCCGCAGATCGGTGGCCACCGGCAGTGACGGGCAGGGCGCGCGGGGCCGGTGGGCCGGGTGGGGCTCGCCTTGACAGCGTTCGGGGCCCGGCGTAGCAAAAGAGCATGCGCCAGGGTGAGCCCGGCGGTCCGAACGGGCCGCACCGTCCCCGCGAGCCCGATGCCGCCGCCGGGGCGGCGCACGAACGGGACGCCCTGCTGGCGGACGCCGTCCGGGCGGTGCTCGGCGGGACGGGGGCGTACGGGGCGATGGTGCACCTGCGCTCGCGGGACCGGCGGTCGCTGGTGCTGTGCACGATCGCCGGGGTGCCGCTGTCGATCATGAGCCCGTTCCGGCGGGTCGCGGCGGCCGGGCCGCTGCCGGTGGCGGTCAGCTTCCGCACCGGGCGGACGATCACCCTCGCCGACAGCGAGGACACCATGCGGCGCTTCCCGCAGCTCGCGGTCGGCATGCCGTACGACTTCGCCTCCGCGTGCGTGCCGGTGACGGCGGGCGAGGACCGGTTCGGCGTGCTCAGCGTGCTGTGGGCGGCCTCCGACGACGGGGTGCCGCCGGGCGCGCCGCACCGGCTGCGGTCGGTCGCCGAGCGCCTGGCGGCCGGGCTCGCCGGGCTGGAGGCGGCCGGGCGGGCCGTCGAGCCGAACGGGGACAGCCCGGTGGTGGAGCTGCCCGCGCCGTCCGTGCCGACCACCCGGGTGGGCCTGTTCGACTGGAACACCGTCACCGGCGCGCTCGCCGCCGACGAGCAGTTCCGGGAGATCTTCGGCTTCGCGCCCGGCGAGTTCGACGGCCGCGTCACCTCGCTCACCGCCCGGATCGCCCCCGGCGACCTGCCCGAGTTCCGGGCCGCCGCCAAGCTCGCCCTCGAACACGGCGAGGTCCTGGCCGCCCGGGTGCGCGTGCTCGGCCGCGACGGCCGCCCGTACCCCGTGGAGCTGTGGGCGCGCGTGCCGAAGGCCATCGACGAGTACGGCACCCACCTCGTCGGCGCCGTCCTGGACACCCGCACCCTCAGCGCCGCCGCGGCGGCCGTCGAGCGGCTGCGCGAGGGCGTCTTCTCGCTCGACCCCGACGGCCGCATCACCTACGCCAACCGCGGCGTCGAACCACTGCTCGGCGCGGTGCGCGAGGAACTGATCGGCCGCCTCCCCTGGGAGGCCATGCCCTGGCTCGCCGACCCCTTCTACGAGAACCGCTACCGGGCCGCGATGCTCTCCCAGCAGCCCACCGCATTCCTCGCCACCCGCCCGCCGGGCGGCTGGCTGGCCTTCTCCCTCTACCCGGACGCGCACGGCGTCACCGGCCGGGTCGTCGCCGCCGAGGCCCCGCCCGGCACGGCCGGCGCGCCCCCGGCACCACCGCGCGGCGTCCGCCCCGGCCTCGGCGACACCTACCACCTGCTCCAGCTCGCCAGCGCCCTCACCGAGGCGGCCAGCGTCGCCGACGTCTGCCGGGCCGTCTCCGAGCAGATCCTCCCGGCCTTCGGCGGCCAGGAGCTCGCCATCTACGCCGTCCGCGACAAGCGCCTCCACCTCGTCTCCCAGGCCGGCTACCCCGACGGGTTCCTCGACCGCTTCGAGGGCACCCCCATCAGCGCCCGCGTCCCCGGCGCCGAGACGCTCAGCACCGGCACCCCGATCTTCTTCGAGGACGTCCACGAGCTCTCCGCCGCCTACCCCGGCATCGCCCTCGACGAGATGGGCGCCTGGGCCTTCCTGCCGCTCATCGCCTCCGGCCACCCCGTCGGCAGCTGCATCCTCGGCTTCGACCGGCCCCGCCCCTTCACCACCGAGGAACGCGGCCTGCTCACCGCCCTCGGCGGCTTCATCGCCCAGGCCCTGGAACGCGCCCGCCTCTACGACGCCGAGTTCGCCCTCGCCCGCGGCCTCCAGCAGGCCCTGCTGCCGCACCGGCTGCCCGACGTCCCCGGCGTGCGCACCGCCGCCCGCTACCTGCCCGGCACCCAGGGCATGGAGATCGGCGGCGACTGGTACGACGCGATCGTCACCGGCGGCGACCTCACCCTCGTCATCGGCGACGTCGAGGGCCACAGCGTCGCCGCCGCCGCCACCATGGGCCAGCTGCGCAGCGCCGTCCGCGCCTTCGCCAGTGGCGGCGACATGCCCGACCGCGTCCTCGCCCGCACCAACCGGCTGCTCCTCGACCTCGATCCCGGGCTGCTCGCCAGCTGCTGCCTGGTGCGGCTCACCCCGGCCGACGGCACCGTCCGGATCGCCCGCGCCGGGCACCTGCCGCCGCTGCTGCGCCGGCCCGGCGGGTCGGCGGAGGTGCTGGACCTGGCGGGCGGGCCGCTGCTGGGGGTGGAGGACGTCGCGGAGTACCCGGTCAGCGAGCTGCGCCTGGCGGCCGGGTCGGTGGTCGCCCTGTACACGGACGGGCTGGTGGAGGATCCGGCGGTGCCGATCGACCAGGGGCTTGAGCGGCTGCGGACCGTGCTCGGACGCCCCGGAGGGGAGGGGCTGGAGGGGCTCGCGGACCGGGTGCTGCGGGAGGTCGGCTCCACGCACCGGGTGGACGACGTCGCGCTGCTGCTCACCGAGTTCCGCGGGGTCGCCGAACGGTGAGGCGCGGGCGGCGACTTTCGTCGGGAGGCGGCGCTACGAAGGGTGACGGCGGCGGGCCCCTCGGTCCGGTTAGCCTCGGACGGGTGAACGCGATTGCACGGGCCTGCACGAAGGCGGTACGGACGGCGCTGCCCGGTCCCTGGGGTCCCTGGGCGGTGGTGCGCGAGGTGCTGTCCGTCCTGCTGCTGGGCGGGTTCGCCGTCCTGCTGGAGGTCGTCGGCAGCACCGGCTTCGCGGTGCCGGTCGGGATCGGGACCGTTCTGCTGTTCCTGTTGCGGCGGGCCTTCCCGGCGAGCGTCCTGCTGGTGACGGCGGCCGTGGCCGGCTGGGCCCCCGGACCGCTCCCGCTGCTCGTCGTGGCGGGCTGGGCGGCCGGCGCTCGGGTGCGCCGGGTCGGCGTGCTGGTCGCGACCTTCGTCGCGAGCTGGGTGCTGTTCACCGTGACCGGCGTGCTGAAGGACGCCGGCTCGATGTCGCCGAAGGCGATCATCGCGATCTCGCTGGGCGGCTTCCTGATCACGGCGGTGCTGCCCGCCCTGTGGGGGCGCTACCGGGCGCAGCGCCGCGCGCTCCTGGACGCGCTGCGGGAGCGCAACGACCAGCTGGTGCGCGAGCGCGTCATGGTGGTGCACCAGGCGCGGCTGCGCGAGCGGCACCGGATCGCCCAGGACATGCACGACAGCCTCGGCCACCAGCTCGCGCTGATCTCGGTGCACTCCGGCGCGCTGGAGGTGGACCGCACGCTCACCGACCGGCAGCGCGAGGCGGTCGGCGTGCTGCGGCAGGCGGCGGTGGCCGCGATGCGGGAGCTGCGCGAGGTGGTGGGCGTGCTGCACGACGAGTCGACGGCGGTGCCGCCGGCGCCGACGTCGGCGGGTGCGTCCGGCGGCCGGGGCGGGGTGGACGGGATCGAGGGTCTCGTCGAGTCCTCGCGCGCCGCCGGGGCGGAGGTGTCCTTCCGCAAGGAGGGGGAGCGGCGTGCGCTGCCCGCCGCCGTCGACCACGCGGCGTACCGGATCGTGCAGGAGGCGCTCACCAACGCGCACAAACACGCCCCCGGTGCGCCGATCGCGGTCGCGCTCCGGTACGAGCCGGACGCGCTCGTGGTCGAGGTCACCAATCCGCGTGCGCCGGAGCTCGTGGGCGCGCGTGCCGGGGTCGGGCAGGCGGTCAGCGGCGGGCAGGGCCTGACCGGCCTGCGGGAGCGCGCCCGGCTGGTCGGCGGCATGGTGCACGCGGGGGCGACGCCCGACCAGGGCTTCCGGCTGGCGGGGATGCTCCCGTACGAAGGGGCCGCGGACGGCGGGGGCGACGGCGGCGAGGCCGGCCCCGGGATCGAGGACTGGGTGCTGGAGGGCCTGCCCGCCGTCGAGGACGGCGGCCGGCGGCGCAGTCCGGCGCTGGGGTGCGCGGTGGGGGTGGTGGGCGTCGGGCTCACCGTGCTGGGACTGCTCGTGTGGGGCCTGTGGGCCTTCGTCCAGGCCAGCGACAGCGCGACCGTGAAGAAGGACGCCTATGACGGGGTCCGGGTCGGGCAGTCGGAGTCGGACGTGCTCGGCCGGCTGCCGCGCGGGGCCTCCTGGCTGACCGACGGCTTCGACAAGGGCGGGCCGCCGGTGCCGGAGGGCGCGCACTGCGTGTACTTCCAGGCCGAGGACTCGAAGGAGAAGTTCGGCGAGGACAACGCGGTGCGCTTCTGCTTCAAGGACGGCGTCCTGGTGGACAAGGAGCACTACCGGGTCAAGGAGTGACCGGGCCGGTCGAGGTCCGGCCGCGTCCGGATGTGAGGATGGTGGCGTCGCCCATCCAGCACCGTTCGAGGAGATGTCCAGCGTGATCCGAGTCCTCGTCGCCGACGACGAGCCGCTCATCCGGGCCGGGATCAGGATGATCCTCGCCTCCGCCGACGACATCGAGGTGGTCGCGGAGGCCGCCGACGGACGGCGCGCGCTGGAGCTCGCGCGGGCGCACCGGGTGGACGTCGTGCTGCTGGACATCCAGATGCCGGTGATGGACGGGCTGACGGCACTCGGGGAGCTCTCGAAGGCCGCACCCGGCGCGCGGGCCTTGATCCTCACCACCTTCGGCGAGCGCGAGAACGTCCTGCGCGCCGTGACCGAGGGGGGCGCGGGCTTCCTCCTCAAGGACACGGCACCGGCCGAGCTGATCCAGGCGGTGCGCGCGGCGGCCAGCGGCAACGCCTTCCTGTCACCCGCCGCGACCAGGCACATCGTCGATTCGCTGGCCTCCGGGCGCAGCGGCTCGGCGGCCGCCCGCAGCGCGGAGGCGCGGCGCCGGCTGGAGGTGCTCACCGGCCGTGAGCTGGAGGTTCTCGCGCTGCTCGGCGAGGGGCTGTCCAATGCGGACGCCGGCGCGCGGATCCACATGAGCGAGGCGACGGTGAAGACCTACGTGAGTCGGATCCTGGCCAAGTTGGGCTGCGAGAACCGGGTCCAGGCGGCGCTGCTGGCACGGGACGCGGAGCTGGACGGGCGCGGCTGAGCGTGTTCCCGTGACGACGGAGCGTGGCGGGTGTGACGCAGGTCACTCAACTGACGCGCGGAGGCGGGAACTTCGGTTATTTCGATGACGGTCCGTCAGTGATCCGTGACGGTCCGTCGATAGTGCGCGTGGTCTGATGAATGGACAGGTGTGACCGAGCGCACGGGAATTGAACATCTGATCTTGAAAATCCGATCAAATGCGGTCCAACTGGACGTCGCTTCTTGATCGATACCGCCGGTAACAGTCAACTGACCTGCGTACCCGAAGAATTGCTTGCCGTGCCGACCAAACCGCCCCTAGCTTCATTGGCGGCGCAACGAGCGCTACCCGGGTTCACCCCGACGCACGGCCCGCCGACTGACCCCCGGCGCGAGGGCCGTACCGCCGACGCGACCGGCCGTACCCAGGCCGTCGGCGAGCGGAGGTGCCGGGACGGCACGGCACGTCCGACACGTGCCCCGCCGTCCATCGAGTGAGGCGAACGGATTCGACCGGCCCCGTCCAGGGCCTGGTTCCGTCTGCCTGCCCGGGGCTTGTCGAGAGGATCTCCATGAATCCCCGTCACGAGACCGCCACTGCCACCGACTCCACGACCTCCACCCCCGCCTCCGCCAAGCGCAACCGCCTGCGGATCGGGATCGTCGCGGGTGCCGCCGTCGCGGCCCTGCCGGTTGCCGGCCTCGTCACGGCCACCTCGGCCTCCGCCGCGCCCACCTCGGCCTGGGACGCCGTCGCCCAGTGCGAGAGCGGCGGCAACTGGAGCATCAGCACCGGAAACGGGTTCTACGGCGGGCTGCAGTTCGCCTCCGGCACCTGGGCCGCGTACGGCGGGACCGCGTACGCCTCCCAGGCCAACCACGCGACCAAGGCGCAGCAGATCGCGGTCGCCGAGAAGGTCCTCGCCTCCCAGGGCCCGGGCGCGTGGCCCGTGTGCTCGCACAAGGCGGGCCTGAGCAAGGGCGGAGCCCCGGCGGAGGTCGCGGATTCCGTGAACGACGCCCCGGCCAAGCCCGCACAGCCGGCGGCCAAGCCGGCCGCGAAGCCGTCGAAGCCGGCGGCGAAGCAGGGCGCCAGGCAGGGCGCCAAGCAGGACACCGGGCAGGACGCCGGGCAGGAAATCAACCAGGCGGCCAAGCCCGCGACCAGGTCGACGCCGCGGACGCAGCCGCAGCAGGCACCGGCCCAGCCGGCCAAGCCCGCTCCGTCGACCCCGAAGAGCAGCGCGAACGGCGGCTACACCGTGCAGAGCGGTGACACGCTGAGCGAGATCGCGGTCAGGTTCGGCACCGACACCGACACGCTGTACGGCAAGAACCTCCGCACCATCGGCGACGACCCGGACCTGATCTTCCCGGGGCAGGACCTGACCGTCTGACGCATCGTCGCCACCGTTCGACCGCACACCGAGCGGCCATCCCGAGACCCGGGGATGGCCGCTCCGCGCGTTGTGGGGGCGGGGCCGGGGTCCCGGCTCCTCGGCAGGGCCGCGCGGCGCCCCAGGGGGCCCTGTGCGGCCCTTCGGCGTGTCGGGCCCGTGCCGGCGGTCCGCGGGCGGGGCATCGTGCCTGGTCGGACCGCGTGTCGATAGGGTCGCCCGATGGTGCGACTGATACCCGACGGCGAGCTCGTGGGCTCGTCCGTGGTGGCCAACAACACGATGAACCGCGAGCGCGGCCTCAGCGGGGTGAACAGCTATGCGCGGGAGCTGGGGTTCGACCCGGCCGAGTGGCTGCTCGGGCGCGGCGGGGCCGCGCCGGCCTGGCTGGATCTGTGCAGCGGCGAGGGGCGCGCGATGGTCGAGGCGGCGCGTCGGCTTCCGGCGGGGGCGGTTCTGACGGGCGTGGATCTCGTCGGTCCGCTCGCGCCGCCACCTGATGCCGATTCACTACCGGGACTGCGGTTGGTCAGGGCGGCGCTCGCGGACTGGACCCCACGCCGGTCGTACGACCTGATCACGTGTGTCCACGGCCTGCACTATCTGGGCGACCGGCTGGGCGTCATCGCCAGGGCCGCCGCGTGGCTCGCGCCGGACGGGCGGTTCGCCGCGCACTTCGACCCGGAGTCGGTGCGGTGGGCGGATGGGGCGAGCGCCGGCCGGGCGGTGGTCGCGGCGTTGCGCGAGGCCGGGTTCGAGTACCGGGCGCGGCGGCACCTGCTGGTACTGGAGGGCGGGCGGAGCGTTCACCTGCCGTTCGCGTACGCCGGGGCGGACGCGGATGCCGGGCCGAACTACACGGGGCAGCCGGCGGTGGCGTCGCACTACCGCGCACACTGTTGAACCTTCAACGCAACGTCCGAATACCGCCGGAGGTTTGCGCCGCCGCCGTCGAGGATCGAGTCGTGCCCGACAACGGGCTTTCAGTACTCGCGACTTGGGAGACGACGATGAACGGTGCGATGGGGCTCGACGGCAAGGTGGCCCTGGTGACCGGCGGGAGCCGGGGGATCGGGGAGGCGATCGCGCTGCGGCTGGCCGAGGACGGCGCGGATGTCGTCCTCACCTACCAGGGGAGCGCCGAGCGGGCCGAGGCCGTCGCGGCGAAGATCACCGCGGCTGGGCGGCGCGGCTGGGCGGTCCGGGCGGACTGCGCCGACCCGCAGGAGGTCCGGGCCGTGGTGGCCGCGGCCGTCGAGCGGTTCGGGCGGCTCGACGTCCTGGTGAACAACGCCGGCGTCGGGGCCATGGGGCCGATCGGCGACATGACGGCGGCGGACGTCGACCGCGTGCTGGAGGTGAACGTCCGGGCGCCGTACCTGTTCGCCCAGGCGGCCGCGCCGCTGCTGTCCGAGGGCGGGCGGATCGTCACGATCGGCAGCTGCATCGCCAAGCGGGTCGCCTTCGGCGGCGCCGTGCTGTACGCGACCAGCAAGGCCGCGACGATCGGGCTGACCAAGGCGCTGGCCCGCGAGCTGGGGCCGCGCGGGATCACGGTGAACGTGGTCCACCCCGGGCCGATCGACACCGACATGAACCCGGCGGACGGCGAGTCGGCCGCGTTCCAGGCCGGGCTGACCTCGCTCGGGCGCTACGGCACGGGGGCGGACGTCGCGGCGGCCGTCGCGTACCTGGTGGGCGAGGACGGCCGGTACGTCACGGGCGCCGAGCTCGCGGTGGACGGCGGCTTCGCGGCCTGACGGACGCGCCGGGCTCCCCGGCCCCGGCTCCGGCCCCGGCTCCGGCCCCGGCGTGGCGCCGGAGCCGGGGGCCGGGCGATGGTTCGTGGTCGCGGTTAGCATCACGGGGACCGATCACCTGCCGTCCCAGGAGGGCCGTGCCATGACCGCGACCGACGACCCGATCGACCTGCTCGCCCGGGCGCTCGCCCAGACCGCCGGCCTGATCGACGGCACCGGCGTCGAGCTGGCCGGCCACCCGACG
This sequence comes from Kitasatospora sp. NPDC057904, assembly GCF_042887925.1. Lineage (NCBI taxonomy): Bacteria > Bacillati > Actinomycetota > Actinomycetes > Kitasatosporales > Streptomycetaceae > Kitasatospora > Kitasatospora sp. NPDC057904. The sequence goes on along the minus strand of NZ_JBHVOL010000001.1, from coordinate 1,088,235 downwards.
CCCTGCCGCTCGTGGGACGTCGGCACGCTGATCAGTCATCTCCTGTTCGACCTGCGGCAGTTCACCGTCCAGGCGCGCGGCGGCCGGCCGGACTGGTCGCAGTCCTTCGAGCGGGTGGAGGCGGACTGGCTGCACGCCTTCGAGGCCGGCGCCGAGGAGCTGGTCGACGCCTGGCGGGAGGCCGGGGAGCTCACCGGCACGCTGGAGGTGCCCGGGGTGGGGTCGTTCCCGGCCCGCTTCCCGGTGGACCAGGAGGTCGCGGAACTGGCCGTCCATGCCTGGGATTTGGCCAAATCCACCGGGCAGTCCACGGACGGGCTGGACCACGAGGTGGCACTCGCCGCGCTCGCGTGGGCGCGCGGAGCGCTCAAGCCGGGGTACCGGGGCGCGGACGAGGCCTCCTTCGCGTTCGGCCCCGAGGTCGCCGTGCCGGAGGACGCGCCGCCGTACGACCGGCTGGCGGGGTTCTTCGGGCGCGACCCCAAGGCGGTCGTCCCGGGGGCGTGAACCGGCGGGGCGGGGGCGTGCGGAGCGCGCGCAGGCAACGGAGTGCGCCGCGCGCCCCGTTGCACGTGCGCGGCCCGCCTTTCTAACGTCCGGTCATGACCATTTCCACGGAGCCCATCGGCAGCATCCCGCGCTCGTCCGCGCTGCTCGCCGCCATCGCCGAGCACGCCGAAGGGCGGCTCTCCGACGCCGACTTGAAGAAGCTGCAGGACGAGGCCACCGCCGAGACCCTCGCCCGGCTGGAGGAACTCGGCTGCCCCGTCCTGGTGGACGGCGAGCAGGCCAAGCCGAGCTTCGCGACGTACCCCCTGACGGGTCTGAAAACCCTCGACGGGGGCGGCGCCGTCATCCCGTTCGCCGACGGGCACACCCGGCAGCTGCCGAGCCTGACCGCCGGGCCGTTCCGGTACCAGGTGCGCGCCGACACCTACCTGCGGGACGCGCTGCGCCACACGTCGAAGCCCGTCAAGCAGGCCGTCATCGCGCCGTCCGCGCTCAGCCTCCTCTATCCGGCCGGCGGCATCGACGGGTATGCGCGGGAGGTGTTCCTGGAGGACCTGGTCGACGAGGCCGAGGCGGACATCCGGGGCTGCCTGGACGCGGGCGCCCACACCGTCCAACTCGACTTCACCGAGGGGAGGTTGTCGCTCAAGCTGGACCCGTCCGGCGGCCTCCTGGACGACTTCGTGGCCCTCAACAACCGGGTGCTCGAACGCTTCTCCGCGGAGGAGCGGGCGCGCATCGGTGTGCACACCTGCCCGGGTGGGGACCTCGACTCCACCCACAGCCTGGACGTCGACTACGCCGGGCTGCTGCCGAAGCTCTTCCAGCTGAAGGCCGGCAAGTTCTACGTGCAGCTGGCGAGCGAGGCCGACCCTGACCGCGTCCTGGCCGTCATCGCGGACCACCTCCCCTCGGACGCCAAGGTGTTCATCGGGGTGACCGACCCGATCGACCCCCGGGTGGAGACCGCGGAGGAGGTGCGCGACCGCGTGCTGGCGGCGGCCCGGCACATCCCGGTCGACCGGCTGGGCACCACCGACGACTGCGGGTTCTCGCCGTTCGCCGACGACACCTCCACCTCGCGCGAGACCGCGTTCGCCAAGATCGCGGCGCGGGTGCAGGGCACGGCGCTGGCGGCGAAGGAGCTCGGCGTGTGAGCCGGGTGTGAATCGGCCCCGGCGGGATTCGGCCTCCGCCGGGGCCGTCCGCTCCGCCTACGACGCCGGCCGGGTGGCGGCCGCGGCCTGCTTGATCGCCTCGCGGATGCGGGGGTAGGTGCCGCAGCGGCAGATGTTCTGGATCTGGTCGATGTCGGCGTCCGTCGGGGCGGGGGTGCGGCGCAGCAGGGCGGCGGCGGTCATGATCTGGCCGGGCTGGCAGAAGCCGCACTGGGCGACGTCGCAGGCGAGCCAGGCCTCCTGGACGGGGTGCAGGGTGTCGCCGTCGGCGAGGCCCTCGATCGTGGTGACGGCGCGGCCCGCGCAGTCCTTGACCGCCATCGTGCAGGGCTGGAACTCCCGGCCGTCCAGGTGGCTGGTGCAGGCGCGGCAGACGCCCACGCCGCAGCCGTACTTGGGGCCGGTGACGCCGAGCTTGTCGCGCAGCACCCAGAGCAGCGGCATGTCGTCCGGCGCGTCGACGGTGACCGGCTGTCCGTTGAGGACGAAGGTGTGGCTGGGCATGGGGAGGCGGGGTCCTTCGGCGGGAACGTGGGTGGGAGGGTCAGAAGTTGATCGGGAACGAGCGCGGGCTCGTGCCGGTCGCTCGGGCGTAGGCGTTGGCCACCGCGGCGGAGGCGGCGGGGACGCCCAACTCGCCCGCGCCGCCGGGCGGTCCGCTCGGCGGCATGAGGTGGATCTCGACGGCGGGCGGGGAGTGCCGCTGCCGCGCGTAGTGGAAGTCGCCGTAACTTCCCTCGCGGAAGGCGCCGTTGTCGAGGTGGTTGCCGGCCTGGAGGATCACCGAGATGCCGTCCATCAGCGCGCCGGTCAACTGGGCTTCCAGGCCGCGGGGGTTGACCACCTGGCCGACGTCGGCGGCGATCACGGCCTTGGTGACGCGCGGGTTCTTCGGGTCGGTGGCGTCGATTTCGACGAGGTAGGCGGCGCGCCCGCCGTTCTCGTCGTGGTAGCCGACGCCCTGGGCCTGGCCGGGCGGCATCGGGCGGCCCCAGTTCCCGGCCGTGGCCGCGGCGTCCAGGACGGCCCGGCCGGCGGCGTCGCGCAGCCGGGCGCGGCGGAAGGCGACCTCGTCCTGGCCCATCCGGCGGGCGAGTTCGTCCATCATGATCTCGTCGGCGACCCGGACGGTGCCGGAGTAGACCGAGCGCCAGCTGCCGGTGTGCACGTCCAGGGGTACTTCGGTGAGCAGCTGGGTCGGGAGTCCGACGTTGTAGGGGTTCTTTTCGGCGAGGAGGAAGAAGGCCTGGTTGAGGCTGATCCCGGCGAGCGAGAGGTTGAACCCGGCGGCGGTCAGGGCCTCGCCGAGGCCGTGCCGCATGTCGGTCTTGACGGTGGCGGCGCGGTGTTCGTAGCTGAGCACCTGGCCGAGGGCGTGGGTGGCCCGGACGCGGTGGTGGCTCGCGGGGCGCATGCGGCCGTGGCGCATGTCGTCGTTGCGCGTCCACATGAGCTTGACCGGGCGGCCGGCCGCCCTGGAGATCTGCGCGGCCTCCAGCGCGGCGTCGAAGAACAGCCGCCGCCCGAACGAGCCGCCGCCGCGCACCACGTGGACCGTCACGGCGTCCTGGGGGAGGCCGAGTTCGGCGGCGATGGTCTGCTGGGCGACGATCGGGGTCTGCGCGGCGAACCAGAGTTCGGCCCGGCCCGGCCGCACGTCCGCGATCGCCGTCAGGACCTCCATCGGGGCGTGGTTGACGAAGGCGAAGTCGAACTCGCCGTCCACGTGGGCGGTGAGCAGCGGCGGGACGAGGAACGGCGCGTGGGCGGCGCGGAGCCGGTCGCGGACGTCGGCGTCGGACAGGCCGGCGGCCGGGCCCGGGTGCCAGGTGGTGACGAGCGCGTCGCGGGCCTTCAGCGCCTGGTCGAAGGTCTCGGCGAGGACGGCGACGCCGCTCGGGATCCGTACGACGCCGAGCACGCCGGGCATGGCGCGGGCGGCGGTGGCGTCCAGGGAGTCGAGCGTGCCGTTGACGGTGGTCGGGCGGGCGACGACGGTCGGCACGGCGCCCGGGACGGCCAGGTCCCCGGTGTACTTGGCGCGGCCGGTGACGATGTCGCGGGCGTCGATGCGGCCGGTGGGCCTGCCGACGAGGCGCAGCCGGTCCGCCGTCTTGGGGGCCGAGGACACGGCCGGGACGGTGATCGCCGCGGCGTCGGCGGCGAGTTCGCCGTAGCCGGCGCGGCGGCCGTCCGGGGCGAGGACGGCGGAGTCGGCGGTGCGCAGGGTGCCGGCGGGGAGGTTCCAGCGGCGCGCGGCGGCGGTCACCAGGCGGGCGCGCGCGGCGGCAGCGGCGGCGCGCACCGGGTCGTACAGCGAGCGTACCGAGTTGGAGGCGCCGGTGAGCTGGTTGAACAGCAGCTCGGGGCGGCCGTCGGAGAGCGGCACGTCGACGTCGGCGAGGCGGGCGTCGAGTTCGTCGGCGACGAGCATCGCGACGGCGGTGGTGAGGCCCTGGCCGACTTCCAGGCGGGGCAGGTGCAGGACGGCGCGCCCGGCGGCGGTGAGCTCCAGGACGAGCAGGTGGGAGGTCGGCAGGCCGGCCAGGATGAGGGCGTCGCCGAGGTCCAGGACGTCCGGGATGCCCGGCAGGCCGATCAACTGCGGCGGTGCGGAGCTGGTTTGAGCATTCGCGGCGGCGTTGACGGCGGCGCGCGCGGTGGCCGGGGCGGCGGCGTCCAGGCCGAGCCGGGCGGCGACGGTGAGGGTGGGCGCGGCGAGGAGGTAGGTGAGGAAGCGGCGGCGACCGGGTTCGGCGTCGGGTGCGTCGGCCGCGTCGGGCGCGCCGGAGGCGCCGCCCGAGGGGGCGGTGGAGGTGGTGATGGGAGGAGCCCTTCGAGCCGGTGACGGCGCCGGTACGGTCGGTGCCGGGTCGCGAACGCCGTTGAGCATAGGAGGGCGTTACTGACGGGTCAACACCGGCAAATTTGTTCCGGCGGGCGGGTCGCTTGCGGGCGAACGGATGACGCCGTCGCACGGTGGTTCAGCCGTCGCGTGCCGGTGCGGGTACCGATGGACAAGTGGCCCAGGAAAGAGCTTGATCATTGGCTCTTCCGGATGGGCCACTGGCTCCCTAGGCTGGCGTGCGAACCGTTGTGAACCGTTGCGAACGGGCGGCCCGCGCGCCGTCCACCGACCTGTCAGGAGCGAAGTGCCGACTCGTCTCGTCCCGCCCGCCGGGCCCCAGCGGACGCTCGCCGCCGCCCAGTTGGCGAGCGCCGTCGGGGACGGTGCCTACTACACCTGCTCCGCGCTCTACTTCACGCACGTCGTCGGGATGTCCGCGGCCCGCCTCGGTATCGGCCTCGCCGTCGCGTGGGCGCTCGGCTCGCTCGCGGGCGTGCCGCTGGGCCAGCTCGCCGACCAGCGGGGCCCGCGCCGCACGGCGGTGGGGCTCGCGCTGGCGACGGCGGCGGTCGTCGCGCTGTTCCTGGTGATCCGCTCCTACCCGCTGTTCCTGGCCGCCATCTGCCTCTACGCGACCACCCAGTCCGGGCTCACCGCCGCGCGCCAGGCGCTCGTCGGCGGGCTGGTGTCGCCCGCGGAGCGCACCGGCCTGCTGGCCCACCTGCAGTCGACGCTCAACGGCGGACTGGCGGTCGGCGCCGCGATCGGCGGCATCGCGCTGACCGTCGGCACCCGCGAGGCGTACCTCGGGGCGTTCGTCGTGACCTCGCTCGGGTTCGTCGTCGGCGGGCTGGTCCTGCTGCGGCTGCCCGAAGTCCCTTCGACGGCGGGCCAGTCGAGGCCGGGGCCGCGCTTCGAGGTGCTGACGGACCGCCGGTACGCCGTCGTCGCGCTCGTCAACACCGTTCTGCTGCTGCGGATGCCGTTGCTGAGCCTCGTGATCCCGCTCTGGCTCGCGCAGCGGGCGTCGGGCCTCGGCTGGCTCGGGTCGGTGCTGTTCGTCCTCAACACCGTGGGTGTGATGGCGTTCCAGGTGCGGGTGGCGCGCGACGTCAGCGACCCCGCGTCGGGTTCGCGCGCGGTGCGCTCGGCCGGTGTGCTGCTGCTCGGCTCGTGCGCGGTGTTCGGCCTCTCGGCGCTGGACGTGCCCGAGTGGGCGTTCGCGGCGCTGCTGCTGGGCGGCTCGGTCTTCCTGCTGGTGGGGGAGATGCGGCAGTCGGCCGGGTCGTGGCAGATCAGCTTCGACCTCGCGCCCGCCGACCGGATCGGGCAGTACCAGGGCTTCTTCGGGACGGGCGTCGCCGTCGCGCGCACCCTCGGGCCGCTCGTCCTCACGACGCTGCTGCTCGACGGCGGACTGCCCGGCTGGCTCGTGCTCGGCGCGGTGTTCCTGGCGGCCGGCTACGCGATGGGCCCGGCCGTCCGGTGGGCCGAGCGCGACCGGCGTCACCCGTCGTCGGGCTCCTCGGCGCCGCTCACCGCCGCGTCCGACGCGCTGACGTCCGCGGCCCCGACGCCGGCCACCGCCGCCGAGGCGCCGTAGAGGTCGTCGTCGCCGCCGTAGGGCTGCTCCTCGCCCTTCCGGCGGGGCCCGCGCTCGTCGCGGCCGTCGAAGAGGTCGTCCGGCTCCCCGGTGTCCAGGCGGGCCAGGGGTCCCGCCGCATCGTCGTCCCGCCGGTCGCCGTGGGCCCGCCGGCCGTCGTGGGGCTGCCTGTCACCGGCCATCGCGTGCTCCCAAGGCCGCCGTTGCTCCGGATACGTCCGATCGTACTCCGGCACCGTACGGCCGGACCGGCGCCGGAAAACGGTGGCCCCGGCTCGCCGCCCGCTGGCATGCTGGCCGCGTGGACACCCCGGACAGACCGCAGATCTTCGTCGACTTCGCCCCTGAGCTGCACCTCTTCGTCGCCGGCCGGCGCCGCGAGGGCCGGTCCGAGCTGCGCACCGACGGCACCTCGACGCTCGGCCACGTCGTCGAGTCCCTCGGGGTGCCGCTCACCGAGGTCGGGGCCCTGCTCGTCGACGGCCGCCCGGTGCCCGACTCGCACGTCCCGGCCGACGCCGAACACGTCGAGGTGCGCGGGGTGGCCCGCCCGCAGCCCGCCCCGGGCCCGCTGCGCTTCCTGCTCGACGTCCACCTCGGCACCCTCGCCCGCCGCCTGCGCCTGCTCGGCGTCGACGCCGCCTACGAGAACCCGGACATCGGCGACGCCGCCCTCGCCGCCCGCTCCGCCGCCGAGCGGCGCGTCATGCTCTCGCGCGACCGCGGCCTGCTGCGCCGCCGCGAACTCTGGGCCGGCGCCTACGTCTACAGCCACCGCCCGGCCGAGCAGCTGCGCGACGTCCTCTCCCGCTTCGCCCCGCCGCTGGCTCCCTGGAGCCGCTGCACGACGTGCAACGGGACGCTGCGCACGGTGGAGAAGACGACGGTGCGCGAGCAGCTGCACGACGGCACCGAGCGCTCGTACGACGCGTTCGCGCAGTGCGCGGACTGCGGCCAGGCGTACTGGCGCGGCGCACACCACGCGCGGCTGGACGCGATCGTGGCGGACGCGGTCCGCGAGTTCGGCGGGACGGCCGTCACGGCGGGTGACTGAGCGCACTGGGTGGCGCAGGGGGTGACCCGGACGCCGGGTTCAGGGTAAAGCCAGGGACCGGTCCTCTGGCGGGCGTTCCGCAGCGCGTGATCCCATCGGCGGTGGGGGCGAGCCAGCGGTGTTCCGTCGTGGAAGACGTGCCAGAGAGGCCGGGTCCGATTCACATGCATTCGTTGAACGTGCAGCCGTTCGGGACGACAGATGTAGGCGAGGCGCCCGTCGTGGTGGCGCCGGACGGTGCGGCGGTGTTCCCGCTGCTCGACCTGGCCGGGCAGGGGAGCCTCGCGGTCTTCGAGCTCGCACCCGGGGACGTGACGCGCGCGGTGTCGCACGCCACCGTGCAGGAACTGTGGTTCGTCACCGAGGGCCGCGGCCGGCTGTGGCGCCGGCAGGGGGACCGCGAGGAGAGCGTCCCGCTCGCCCCCGGGACGGCCGCCTCGATACCGCTGGGCACCGCGTTCCAGTTCCGGGCGGACGACGACGCCGAAGGGCCGCTGCGCATCGCGGCCGTCACGATGCCGCCGTGGCCGGGGACGGACTCCGAGGCCCGCCCGGAGAAGGGTCCGTGGGAGGCGACGGTCCGATGAGCCGTGGAGGGGGGAGGCTCCGCCGCGCCTCGGCGGCGGCGGTCGCGGCACTGACCGTCCTCGGGCTGTCGACGGTCCCGGCCGCTGCCGCACCGCCGGCCGAACCGCACCTGCGGTCGCTGTACGTGCCCATGCCCGACGGCGTGCGGCTGGCCGTCGACGTCCACCTGCCCGCCGGCACCACCGCGGGCGCGAACCTGCCGACGGTCCTGGTCACCCAGCGCTACTGGCGGGCCCGCGTCCAGCAGGGCGTCCCCGACCAGGGCGAGAGCGGCGACGCGGCGGGGTGGAACGCCCGCGGCTACGCCTACGTCGTCGCCGACCTGCGCGGCACCGGCGCGTCCTTCGGCACGCTGGACGCCGAGATCGGCGAGAAGGCCGTCGCCGACAGCGGCTCCCTGAGCGACTGGATCGCCGCGCAGCCCTGGTCCGACGGCCGGGTCGGCACCACCGGCGTCTCCTACGGCGGCGACACGGCGATGCTCGCCACCGCGCTCGGCGACCACCACATCACCGCCGCCGCGCCGGTCTCCTACGACTTCGACCCGTACGAGGACCTGGTGCGCCCCGGCGGGGTGCTCATCGAACCGCGGATCGCGCCCTACGCGATGCTCCTGCGGATCCTCGACCGGTCGGCCGGCACCACCTGCGACACCAGCGCCGAGACCCGGGCGGTGTGCGACGCCACCGGCCTCACCGGCGCGATCCCGCGGCCGGTGGACGGTCCGGACGGCACCGCGCTGCTGGCCGCCGCCCGGGCCGAGCACGCGGGCAACGCCAACCTCGTCGAGATGGCCCACCAGGGCGCCTACCGCGACTACCAGGACGGCCCGAAGAGCTGGACGGTCGGCAGCGTCGGCGAGAAGACCGACGCCGTCGAGGCGGGCGGTGTGCCCGTCCTGACGGACGCCGGCTGGCTCGACGCGGGCACCGCCAACGGCGTGCTGTCCCAGTTCACCACCCTGTCGAACACCCAGGACGCGTGGATCGGCCCGTGGAGCCACGGCATGGCGTGGATCGCGGACCCGTTCCGGACCCCGCGCCACCTGACGGACGCCGAGCGCGCCCAACTCGACGACCGGACCGTCGCGTTCTTCGACCGGTACGTCAAGAACGGCGAACAGCCGGATGGCAAGCGGGAGTTGCACTACTACACCATGAACGAGGGGGTCTGGCGCACGACCGACCGCTTCCCGCTGCCCGGCACCCGCGACCGCCGCCTCTACCTCGACGGCGGAAACGCGCTCTCCTGGCAGCGCCCGGAGGAGGACGGCGGCGGCGACGGCAAGGGCAGTGGCGGTACGGGCGGGGGCAGTGACACGCTCCGCCTCGACCCGACCGCCGGGACCGGCCCGTTCGACCGCTGGAACACCAACCTCACCGGGAACAAGGTCAGTTACCCCGACCGCGCCGCCGTGGACACCCGTCTCCTCAGCTACACCGGCCCGGCCCTCGGCCGCGACACCCGGGTGACCGGCCTCGGCCGCGTGGTCCTCGACGTCACCGGGCTGGAGGGATCGGCGAACGGCGCCCTGCACGTGTACCTGGAGGACGTCACCCCGGACGGCCGCGTCACGTACCTGACGGAAGGCCAACTCGCCCTGGCCGACCGCGCAGTGGCCGACCGGGACGACAACCCCGACTGGCGGAGCCTGCGCACGCCCCGCACGTACGCCGCCGCCGACGCGACCCCGTTCCCGCAGGGCCGCCCCGAGCGGGTGACGGTGGACCTGCTCCCCACCTCGGTGCTGTTCAAGGCGGGCGACCGGATCCGCGTCACGGTCGCCGCGGCGAACCCGGACTCGTTCCAGCTGCTCCCCGCCGACGGCCGCGCCGCGTACGCGATCGGCCACGGCGGAGCCCGTCCGTCCTACCTCGAACTCCCCGTCGTGGACTGACGGGCAGGCGCTCGTCCTCCGCCCGTCACTGCGGCGGGTGGAGGGCGAGCGTCCAGGTGTGCGTGAGGTACTTGTTCGGCCGCTCGGGGTTGCGTTCGCGGACGACGGCCGTGAGGCGGTCGGCGGCCGTCCGCTCCAGCGTGGCGACGAACCGCTCGCCTTCGCCGTCGGGCACGGCCAGGAGTTCGGCGAGCACGGTGTCCGTCAGGCCGGCACGGCCCGCCGGGTCAGCAGCCAGTGGCCGATGGCGCCGGTGGAGAGCAGGCCGGCGAGCAGGACGACGAGCGGGAGCGCCGCCCCGGACGACCACGTGACGTCCCCCGCGCGCCCGGCCAGCAGGACGGCCGACGCCAGTGCCACCCCGGGGACGGAGAGCAGGGCGGGCCGCAGCCGGGCGAGGTCGTCCTCGGCGAGGGCGCCGAGCACGCCCACCCCGAGCGCGAGGCACCACACCCCGAGGCCCTGCGCGTCGGCCCGGCCGACCGCCCACGGCACGAGCCCGCCCCAGAAGCGGGGAGCGAGCACCAGGCCGGTACCGAGGCCGAGCCACCCGGAGCCGAGCACCGCGAGCAGCGGCTTCGACCACGCGGGCAGCGGGGCGGTCCGGGCCGGGGGCGCGGTGACCGGCCGCCGGTACTGCACGACGAGGCAGAGCACCGACGCGGCGGCCAGCGCGCCGAGCACGGCCACCCAGCCCAGGCTGAACATCACCAGGACGATCAACCCGCCGGTGGCGACGTGCAGTTCGCGCCCGTCGGCGACGCTGACGGCGAACAGGCCGACGAGCACGACGGCGGTCGGCAGGACGAGCGTGCGCACCTCCTCCCACACCCGCGCGCGGCCGACCACGAGCAGCCCGGGGGAGACGCCGACCATGGCCGCGCCGATCAGCCCGGGGCTGAGCGCCTCCGGCGAGTGCCACGCGCCGAAGGCGTGCCCGGTCAGGCCCGCGACGGCCATCAGTGCGCCGGTCAGGATGCTGACGACCGCGACGACGGCGGACAGCGTCGTGATGGCGGGCGACAGCTCCCGGCCACCGAGGTCCGGGTCCTGGGTGCTCATGTGTACGGTCCTCCTGCGGAGTTGGTCGTCGGCCCGGGCAGAGGTTGCTACAGCGGGAGGGCCGACGTCGGCCGCGCGACCGGCGCCTTGCTCTGACGCTTCGTCACCTCACGGGCGTACAGCACCCGCAGGCTCACCACCGCGGTGGCCGCGAAGGCGAGCATCCCGCAGCCGATGCCGACACCGGCCATGAGCGCGGTCCGCCCGTCCAGGCGCATCCCGTGCTCGAAGAGCGGTGCCGCGACGGCGGAGAACGCGGGCGCCAGGCACAGGAACGCCAGGTGCAGCCGCCACTCCTCGCGCGCCCAGCCCGTCGTCCGCCGCTGCCGCACCATGATGAAGACGTACGTCAGCAGGAGCGGGATCAGGTAGGCGAGCAGGAGCCGCCGGCCCTCCGGGCCCCAGGCCGCGAACGACCGGACCAGCCACACCACCCCGGCGGCGCCCACGAGTTGGGCGGCGGCCAGGACGGCGGGCGGGCACCACGTGCCGGTCATGCCGCGCACGGTGGTCCGCCGGTCGAGGGCCCGGGAGGCGGCCAGGGCGCCGAACGTCACGATCGACCCGAGGTGCATGATCGCCACCCGGTTGAGCTCGGCGACCGGCCGGCTCCCGAGGACGAGCGGCAGCGCGCCCCACTCCAGGCGCAGCAGCGGCGCCGTCATCAGGTAGCCGTAGCAGAGCAGCAGCCAGCGCTGGTGCAGGTCGGGGAAGCCGGTGAGGGCGGCGCCGATGCCGAGCGTCGTGCTCAGCACCGTGCCGACCAGGATGGTGGCGAGGACGACCCAGAACGCGGCCCCGCTGAACGCCTGGGCCGGCGGGGTGCGGGCCAGGTAGACGGCGGCGCCGGCCATCGACGCGTACACCGTGACGGCGAAGACGACGCCGACGGTGCGGTGCAGCCGGATCCGCCGCCGGACGGCCGACCAGAGCTGGAGCGGGCCGAGCAGCATCAGGACGCCGCCGAGGACCGTGTGCACCAGCAGCGGCACGAAGCTGCGCCGGTACGGTTCGAGGCGGTCGGCGAGCGCCTCGGCCACGTAGGCGGGCGAGACCCCGGAGTGGGCGAGCACCCACCGGCCGGGCGCGAACGCGCCGGGGTGCTCGTAGGGCCAGACGTCGGTCATGGCGATGGGCGCGTAGACGACGCAGAGCCCGGCGACCGCGAGGGCGGCCACCCGGCCCCAGCGGACCTGCCGCGGTCCTTCCGTCCGTCCGCTCCGGTCGTCCGTCGTGCCGTTCAGCCGCCGCATCGCGACCCTCCCGCCTGTGCGGTTTCCCACGGTCCTGATCAGATGGTCCAGAAAGGACTATGGGGACCGTAGGGCCGTCCGACGGTGCGGTCAATGGGTGCGGCGCGGATTGCTACCGTCAGGTAGGCGTCGGGTGGGCGCCGCGCGGGCGTCAGGAGTCGTCGCGGGACTGCACCCACTGCCAGAAGTCCACCATCATCCGCTCGTACCGGATGCCGAACTCCAGCGCCTCGCGCTCCCCCCGGCTCAGCAGCTCGCCGACCTCCTCCGCCAGGTGCTCGTACTCGCCGAGCGTGCGGCCGTGCTCCAGCACCTGCCCCGGCGCGAGGATCCGCGGGCTGCCGCCGAACCACAGCTTGAGGATGTTCCGCTCCCGCGCCTCCACCGGCTCGAAGCCCGGATCGGCCAGCCACTCGGCCAGCGCGGCCCTCCCCCCGTCGGTGAGCCGCATCAGCCGTCGGCCCCGCCCGCCCTCCTGCCGCACCTCGGACAGCAGCCCGCCCTGCAGCAGGCGGTCGCACTGCGCGTACACCTGCGCGTGCGGCACCGACCAGAACGGCGCGACCGTCCGGGCCGCCTCCACCTTGACGTCGTACGGGCTGGCCTCGCCCAGCTTGTCGATGATGCCGAGCACGAGGAACGAGGGGGTGGTCAACCGGGTTTCGGGCATGCGGTGACGGTACCGCGCGCACCCCGCGCCCCAACACGCGTCGCGGGGGGTGGGCAGCGCGGGCCCCCGCGGCGGACAATCGCCACAGGACCGGCGAGGAGGCCGCAGTGGAGGCGCAGGTGGAGTTCGAGGACCGGGGCGGGCCCGGGTCGACGTTCTTCGAGGTCATGATCGAGATCCCGCAGGGATCCCGCAACAAGTACGTGATGGACTTCGCCGCGGGCCGCATCCGCCTCGACCGGACGCTCTTCACCGCCACCCGCTACCCGGCGGACTACGGCTACGTCGAGGGCACCCTCGGCGGCGACGGCGAACCGCTGGACGCCCTCGTGCTCGGCGGCGAGCCGGCCGTGCCGGGCTGCGTGCAGACCTGCCGGGCCGTCGGCATGTGGGTCATGCGCGACGAACGCGGGCCGGACCAGAAGGTGTTGTGCGTGCCGGCCCGGGACCCGCGCTACGAGGGCCTGCGCGACATCGGAGACCTGCCGCGCTTCGACCTGCTGGAGATCACCCACTTCTTCCAGGTCTACAAGGACCTGGAGCGCGGCAAGTCCGTCGAGGGCTCGCACTGGGCGGGCCGCGCCGACGCCTACCGCGAGATCGCGGGTTCCCGGGCCCGGGCGGTGGGGACGCGCTTCGCCGGCCCGGCCTGCGCGGCCCGGGGCAGCGGAAACGGGGTCCGCCGCCGGTCGTAAGGTGATCATGTGACGTCATCCGACCTGACCGTGAAGGCCCTGATCGCCGACCCCTACGCGGGCTACGCCGCCCTGCGCGCCGCCGCCCCCGTCCACCGGGTCGTCGGACCGGACGGACTGCCCGTGTGGCTGGTGACCCGCTACGCGGACGTCCGCCAGGCCCTCGCCGACCCGCGGCTGTCCCTCGACAAGGCCCATGCGGCGCCCGGCAACTACCGCGGCTTCAGGCTGCCGCCGGCCCTCGATGCCAACCTGCTCACCATGGACCCGCCCGACCACACCCGCATCCGCCGGCTGGTCACCAAGGCGTTCACCCCGGGCCGGACCGCCGCCCTGCGCGGCCCGATCGAGCGGGTCGCCGAGCAGCTGCTCGACGCGATGGCCCCGCTCGGCCGCGCCGACCTGCTCGCCGCCTACGCCGCGCCGCTGCCCATCACGGTCATCTGCGACCTGCTCGGCGTCCCCGAGGACGACCGGCACGACTTCCGCGCCTGGACCGACGCCCTCATCACCCCCGACCCCGAGCGCCCGCAGGACGCCAAGGCCGCCGTCGGCGCGATGCTCGCCTTCTTCACCGGCCTCATCGGGCGCAAGCGCACCGCCCCCGGCGACGACCTCCTCTCCGACCTCATCGCGGTCCGCGACGCCGAGGACCGGCTCAGCGAGGACGAACTCACCTCGCTCGCCTTCCTGATCCTCTTCGCCGGCTACGAGAACACCGTCCACCTCATCGCCAACGCCGTCCTCGCCCTGCTCACCCACCCCGAGCAGCTCGCCGCCCTGCGGGCCGAACCGGCCCTGGTCGAGGGCGCGTTCGACGAGTTCGCCCGCTTCGACGGCCCGGCCCCGCTGTCCATCCGACGCTTCCCGCGCGAGGACGTCACCATCGGCGGCGTCACCGTCCCGGCCGGCGAGACCGTCCTGCTCGCCATAGCGTCCGCCAACCGCGACCCCGACCAGTTCGCGGACCCGGACCGGCTCGACCTGCGCCGCCGCGAGAGCGGCCACCTCTCCCTCGGCCACGGCATCCACTACTGCCTCGGCGCGCCGCTCGCCCGCATGGAGACCGAGATCGCGCTCGGCGCGCTGCTGCGCCGCTTCCCCGACCTGGCCCTCGACGTGCCCGTCGAGCAGCTGCGCCACCGGCCCGCGCTGCGCGCCCGCGGCCTGCTGGAGCTGCCCGTCCGGTACTGACCTGTCGGCGGGAACCGGCACGGGCTCTACAGCGTTGTCGAGGTCGGCAGTGCAAAAAGCAAGGGTGTGGAGGAGAGGAAGCGCCATGGGTGTGGCCCTGACGAAGGGCGGCAACGTCTCGCTGGGCAAGCAGGCCCCCGGGCTCGGGGCCGTGCGGGTGGGCCTCGGCTGGACGGCGGGCCCCGGATACGACCTGGACGCCAGCGCGCTGCTGTGCGGGCGCTCCGGGCAGGTCGTCTCGGACGGGCACTTCGTCTTCTTCAACAACCTGCGCAGCCCGGACGGCTCGGTCCGCCACCACGGCAGTGACCTGGGTGCCGGCGGGGACCGCGAGCGGATCGACGTCTCGCTCACCGACGTGTCCGCCGACGTCGAGCGGATCGTCTTCGCCGTCGCCATCTACGACGCGGCGCAGCGCCGGCAGTCCTTCGGTCAGGTGAGCGGCGCGTACATCCGGATCACCGACGCCGACGGGGCCACCGAGGTGGTGCGCTACGACGTCGCCGCCGAGGCGGGCAGCGAGACGGCGATGGTGTTCGGCGAGCTCTACCGCAACGGCGCGGACTGGAAGTTCCGGGCCGTGGGGCAGGGCTACGCGACCGGGCTGGCGGGCATCGCGACCGACTTCGGCGTCGCGCTGCTCCAGCCGGCCGCCCCGGCGGCGCCTGCGGCCCCGCCGGCCGTCCCCTCTGTCCCTCAGGCAGCAACGGTCCAGCAAGCAACAGGGAGTTCCGCAGTGACGTGCTTCTTCGACCCCTCGCACGGCGTCGGCTCGACCGCGGTGCAGTGGTCGCCGCAGTGGGGCGTGCCGCGCCCGATCCAGGCGTGCGCCGCCTGTGCTCAGCGCGTGCAGACCACCCCGCCGCCGTTCTACACCCCGCAGCAGGGGTACCCGCAGCCGGTCCAGCAGGGGTACCCCCAGGGCTACCAGCAGGGGTACCCGCAGGTCCCCGGCCAGGGCCACCCGGAGCAGCAGGGCGGCCGCCGCTTCGGCACCGGCGCCCTGCTGGGTGCCGGTGCCGCGGGCCTGGTCGGCGGCGCGCTGCTCAACGAGGCGCTGAGCGACGACGAGCCCCAGGTCGTCGTCAACAACTACTACGAGGGCGACGACGACAGCTTCTTCTAGGCCGTCCCGCGGCGGGTGGCGGTCCTGGTCAGTCGACGACGACCGCCATCCGGCCGTAGGTCGCGTAGCCGTTCTCGAAGTCCGTCTCCGAGACGGTCGTCCGGCCGCGCGCGGGGTCGTTGACCGACACCGTGCCGTCGCCGAACCCCGTGACGACGACGGCGTGTTCGGCCGGTCCCGCGTAGAGGACCTTGACGCCGTCGTACGCCGTGTAGGTGGTCGACCTGAGGTGGCGCCACAGGTAGTCCACCCACACGATCGCCGGGCGGCCGGCGGCCAGGCTGTCCTTCAGGGTCTGGACCGAGATGCCCGAGCCCGAATGGGCCACGGAGAGCCCGAAGGCGCGGGCGGCCTTCGCCACCGGCGGGGCGTACACGCCGAAGCCGGTGCCGTCCACCTCCGAGCCGTCCGGGTCGCCGACGAAGGCCTCGTACGGGTCACCGGAGAGTGGGCCGGAGTGCCCGAACTCGGGGTGGTCCCAGTCGACGCCGATCCGGTCCAGGACGTCCTGGTCGCTCGCCGTCACGCCGCGCGAGGCCAGGACCATGCGCAGGGCCGCCGCCTCGCAGTCGTTGGCGAGTGCCTGGTGGTAGTACGGCACCGACGCCGCCTCGATGCCGCCGACGCCCCCGCCGCCGACGCCCCCGCCGACGCCGCCGCCGGCCGTCGCGGTCCCGGTGCCGGCCGCCAGGGTCGCGCCGACGAGGGCGGCGACGCAGGCCGCGCGTGCTTTCGCAATGATCGTCATGGCCATGACGCTACGAAGGACGGCTACGGAGCGCAGCCGGTGCGCCCCGAACCGGTGACGCGGCGTCCGTTCGGTCGTACCGTGGCCGGATGAACACGAACGCGTCCTCGCGGTACGACGCCGTGATCGTCGGCGGCGGGCACAACGGACTGGTGGCGGCGACGTACCTCGCGCGGGCCGGGCGGCGGGTGCTGGTGCTCGAACGGCTGCCGCGGGTGGGCGGGGCGGCGGTGTCGGCCGAGGCCTTCCCGGGGATCGACGCGCGGCTGTCGCGCTACTCGTACCTCGTGAGCCTGCTCCCGCGCGCGATCGTGCGCGAGCTCGGCCTGCGGCTGGAGCTGCGGCGCCGCCGGATCTCCTCGTACACGCCGGTGGTGCGGGACGGGAAGCCGACCGGCCTGCTCGTCGACGCGGCCGACCCGGACCGCACGCGCGAGTCCTTCCGGGCGCTGACCGGCGGCGAGCGCGAGTGGGAGGCCTGGCGCCGCTTCTACGGCACGACCGGGCGGATCGCCGAGCGCGTCTTCCCCACGCTCACCGAACCACTTCCCTCGCGCGCCGAGCTGCGTCGCCGGATCGGGGACGACGCCGCCTGGGAGGCGCTGTTCGAGCGGCCGCTGGGCGAGGCGATCGAGCGGACCTTCGCCGACGACCTCGTGCGCGGCGTCGTGCTGACGGACGCCCTGATCGGCACGTTCACCCACGCCCACGACCGCTCGCTGCGGCAGAACCGCTGCTTCCTCTACCACGTCATCGGCAACGGAACGGGCGACTGGGACGTCCCGGTCGGCGGCATGGGCGCGGTCACCGGCGCACTCACGGAGGCGGCGCTGGCGGCGGGTGCCGAGCTGCGCACCGGATGCGAGGTCACGGCGATCGCGACGGACGGCCACGGCGATGCCGAGGTGACCTACCGTCATAAAGACCGCGAAGCCGTAGTGGTGGGTGCCAAGGTACTGGTGAACGCGGCGCCGGCGACCCTGGCGCGGCTTCTCGGTGGCGAGCCTTCGGCTGAACTTCCGCCGGAAGGCGCGCAGTTGAAGGTCAACATGGTGTTGCGCCGACTTCCCGCCCTCCGCGACTCCGCCGTCGACCCGCGGGACGCCTTCTCCGGGACGTTCCACATCGCCGAAGGCTACCGGCAGTTGGAGGCGGCGTACGGCGAGGCGGCGTCGGGCCGGCTGCCCTCGGCGCCGCCGTCCGAGATCTACTGCCACACGCTCACCGACAGCTCGATCCTCGGCCCTGGCGCGATCGGGCAGGGCCTCCACACCCTGACCCTCTTCGGGCTCCACACGCCCGCACGGCTGTTCGCGGACCCGTCGACGTACGAGGACGTCAAGGCCCGTGCGCTGGCGGCGAGTCTGGCGCAGCTGGACGAGGTGCTCGCCGAGCCGATCGCCGACTGCCTGGCGACGGATGCCGACGGGCGGCCCTGCGTGGAGGCGAAGACGCCGCTGGACCTGGAGCGCGAGCTCGGCCTGCCGGGCGGTCACATCTTCCACCGCGACCTGTCCTTCCCGTACGCGGAAGGGGATCCGGCCGGCGCCGCCGAACGCTGGGGCGTGGCGACGGCCCACCCGAACGTGCTGCTGTGCGGCGCGGGGGCGGTACGCGGTGGGGGAGTCAGCGGCATCTCCGGCCACAACGCGGCGATGGCGGTCCTGGAGGAAGCGGCCCGGTGACCCTGGTGTTCCTGGCCCCTTCGGCCGCACAACGCCCCTGCGCTGTGCGGCCGTTCGCGGTTCAGCGGCAGTACGCCCCGGCCCGGGCCGCCGCCTCGGCGGCTGCTGCGGCGCGGTCGGCGGCGGCCTCGTCCAGCGGGTCGGCCGTCGTGAGCATCCGGTAGTAGAGCGGGGCCGAGACGGCCCGCACGACCTCCGCCGGGTCGGTGCCGGCGGGCAGTTCGCCGCGCTCGACGGCCTCGGTGACGCACGGCGCCCACTCGGCGACCCGCACCTCGTAGAAGCGCCGGAGCGCCTCCGCCGCGCCCGCGTCGCCGTTCGCCGCGACGATCACCGCGCGGAACAGCGCGCCCTGGCGCGGGTCGGCGAGGGTGCGCTGGACCAGCCGGGCGTTGGCGCGCAGGTCCTCGGCGAGCGAGCCGCTGCGGGTGCGCGGCAGCGACTGCTCGGCCATGTCTGCGAGCAGGTCGGCGACCAGGGCGCTGGTGCCGCCCCAGCGCCGGTAGACGGTGGTGCGCCCGACCTCGGCGCGCTGGGCGATGTCGCCGAGGTCGAGGCCGGCGAAGCCGTGCTCGACGAGCGCGTCCTCCGCGGCGCGCAGGACGGCGGCGCGCACGCGCGCGGTGCGGCCGCCGGGGCGGACGGTGCCCGGGACGGGCTGGCTCTCGTCGACCATTAACGGGATTCCTGTTCCATTAGCTCGTCGGACTCTGCTACGGTCGAGGCATCTTAACGGAACGAACGTCCCGTTAGTCGCCTCCTGGGGGAGCAATCACCATGGAATACCGTCAGCTCGGCGCGTCCGGCCTCAAGGTCCCCGCGCTCAGCCTCGGCACCGGCACCTTCGGCGGGCGGGGCCCGCTCTTCGGCGCCTGGGGCACCACCGGCGACCAGGAGGCCCGCCGCCTCCTCGACATCGCCATCGACGCCGGCGTGACGATGTTCGACACCGCCGACGTCTACTCCGACGGCGCCTCCGAGGAGGTGCTCGGCAAGGCCGTCCACGGCCGCCGCGACCGGGTCCTCATCTCCACCAAGGCCGGCCTGCCCACCGGTGAGGGCCCCAACGACGCCGGCACCTCCCGGGCCCGCCTCACCAAGGCCGTCGACGACGCCCTGCGCCGCCTCGGCACCGACTACATCGACCTCTTCCAGCTCCACGCCTTCGACGCCGCGACCCCCGTCGAGGAGGTCCTGGCCACCTTCGACGACCTCGTCCGCGCCGGCAAGGTCCGCTACACCGGCGTGTCCAACTTCTCCGGCTGGCAGCTCATGAAGTCCCTCGCCGCCGCCGACCGCCAAGGCCGCCCCCGCTACGCCGCCCACCAGGTCTACTACTCGCTCGTCGGCCGCGACTACGAGTGGGAGCTGATGCCGCTGGCCGCCGACCAGGGCGTCGGCGCCCTCGTCTGGAGCCCGCTCGGCTGGGGCCGCCTCACCGGCAGGATCCGCCGCGGCACGCCCGTCCCGGCCGGCAGCCGTCTCCACGACACCGCCGACTACGGCCCCCCGGTCGAGGACGACCACCTCCACCGCGTCGTCGACGCCCTCGACGAGATCGCCGAGGAGACCGGCCGCACCGTCCCCCAGGTGGCGATCAACTGGCTCCTGCGCCGCCCGACCGTCTCCTCCGTCATCATCGGCGCCCGCAACGAGGACCAGCTCCGCCAGAACCTCGGCGCCGTCGGCTGGTCCCTCACCCCCGACCAGATCACCCGCCTCGACGCCGCCAGCCACCGCACCGCCCCCTACCCCTACTTCCCCTACCGCCGCCAGGAGGCCTTCGCCCGCCTCAACCCGCCCATGACCGGCTGACGGACAGTGCGGAGCGATCCCGTCTCCGCCGGTCGTGACGGTCCTCCGAACCAGGGCGGACCCGCCCCTCGCCGGATAATGGGCTTGCCGTACCGGTGCCCGGTGCGGCAAGGTCCGCACCATGCTTGAACTGCGAATCCTCTCCTCCGACGACTGGCCCGTCTTCCGCGAGCTGCGCCTCGCCGCGCTCGCCGAGGCGCCGTACGCCTTCGGCTCCACCCTGGCCGACTGGCAGGGCCCCGGCGACCACGAGGACCGCTGGCGCTCGCGCCTGGAGATCCCCGGCGCGCTCGACCTGGTCGCCGTCCTGGACGGCACGCCCGTCGCCATGGCCAGCGGCGTCCCCGCCGACGAGGACCCGACGGCCGCCGAGCTCATCTCGATGTGGGTCGCCCCGCAGGCCCGCGGCCGGGGCGCCGGCGACCTCCTGATCACCGAGATCGCCAAGTGGGCCGCCGCCCAGGGCTGCTCCACCCTGAAGCTCGCCGTCACGCCCCACAACGACGCCGCGATCGCCCTCTACCGCCGCCACGCCTTCGCCGACACCGACGAGCTCGGCGACCTCCTCGACGACGGCACCGGCCGCGAACTCGTCCTGGCCAAGCCGCTGGTGTAGGGGCCTCGCCGCCTACTCCGCCGGCACCGTCGCCGGGGCCTTCGGGCGGGCGTGGGTCGGGAGGCCGTTGGTGAGGTCCTCGACGAGGAGGCGCCAGGCGATGGCGTCGGCGGCGGTGCGCAGTCGGGGGCTGCGGGGGCGGCCGGCGTCGGCGTCGAGGCGGGCGTTGAGCCAGTCGGACCAGGCGCGGGCCAGGGCGGTGATCTGCCGGCGGCCGGCCTCGGTGGGGATCAGCTGGTCGCCGTCGCGGGTGAGGTAGCCCTCGTCGGTCATGCGGTCGAAGACCGGTTCCAGGACCTCGGGCGGGACGCGCTTGCGCGCGGCGATGAGGTCGAGGGAGGCCCGGCCGACGGCCTTGGTGTGGCCGGCGACCTCCATGAGGGCCCACGCGCCGGCGAGGTCGACGCGGGTGTCGGCGGTGGAGACGATCGAGCGGACGGCGTCGAGGTCGACCCCGCGCACGATCTTGCAGACCGAGTACTCCAGGTGCGGGTCGGCGTCGCTGGTGGTCGGCTGGGCGAAGGCCTCGCCGAGGTCGGTGGAGCCGGCCCGCGCGGTGTCGCGCAGTTTGACCTGCTTGAGGAACAGCGCGACGACGAAGCCGACCACCGCGACCGGGATGGTCCACAGGTAGACGGTGTGCAGGGCGTCGGAGTACGCCTGGACGATCGGCGCGGCCTGGTCGGCGGGCAGCGCGTGCAGGCCCTGCGGGCTCTCGGCGGCCTTGCCGAGCACGGCCGGGCTCGCGCCGGTGAGGCGGGCGGAGGAGGCGATGCCGTCGGCGAGTTCGGTCTTCAGGCTGTTGGCGTAGATGGTGCCGAAGACGGCGGTGCCGAAGGAGCTGCCGATGGTGCGGAAGAACGTGACGCCGGAGGTGGCGGTGCCGAGGTCCGCGTAGTCGACGGTGTTCTGCACCGCGATGGTGAGCACCTGCATGCTCAGCCCGATGCCGACGCCGAGGACGAACATGTACAGCGAGGCGAGTGCGGTGCCCGTCCCGGGTTTGAGCAGCGAGAGCAGGTAGAGGCCGAGGGCCATCACGAGGGTGCCGGCGATGGGGAACAGCCGGTACTGGCCGGTCTTGCTGACGACGTTGCCGCTGGCGATGGAGGCGAGCAGCAGGCCGATGACCATCGGGAGCATGCGGACGCCGGAGACGGTGGCGGAGTCGCCGTCCACGTACTGGAGGAAGGTCGGCAGGAAGGTCAGCGCGCCGAGCATGGCGAAGCCGACGATGAAGCTGAGCACCGAGCAGACCGCGAACACCGGGTTGCGGAACAGCCGCATGGGCAGCATGGGTTGGGCCGCGCGCGTCTCGACCACGCAGAACAGGCCGAGCGCCACGGCGCCGCCCGCGAACAGGCCGATGATCGTCGCCGAGCCCCACGCGTACTGGTTGCCGCCCCAACTGGTGGCCAGGATCAGGGCGCCGGCCCCGACCGCGACCAGCGCGATCCCCAGGTAGTCGATGACCGGCCGGAC
The DNA here is from genome assembly GCF_042887925.1 of Kitasatospora sp. NPDC057904. NCBI lineage: Bacteria > Bacillati > Actinomycetota > Actinomycetes > Kitasatosporales > Streptomycetaceae > Kitasatospora > Kitasatospora sp. NPDC057904. The sequence continues at coordinate 1,066,211 of NZ_JBHVOL010000001.1, read as the reverse complement.
GGCGGCCCGCACCGAGGGGATCGTCCGGGCCGCCGCGACGACCACGAGGACGGCGATCGGCACGTTGACGTAGAACGCCCAGCGCCAGGACAGGTGGTCGGTGAACAGCCCGCCGAGCAGCGGGCCGATGACCGTCGCCACGCCGAACACCGCGCCGATCGCGCCCTGGTACTTGCCGCGCTCCCGCAGCGGGATGACGTCGGCGATCAGCGCCATCGCGGTGACCATCAGGCCGCCCGCGCCGATGCCCTGGAGGGCGCGCCAGGCGATCAGCAGCGTCATGTTCGTCGCCAGGCCGCAGAAGAACGAGCCGGTGATGAAGACGATCGCGGACACCTGGAAGAGCAGCTTGCGCCCGTACAGGTCGCCGAACTTGCCGGCCAGCACGGTGGCGACCGTCTCGGCGAGCAGGTAGGAGGTGACCACCCAGGACATGTGGGCGGCGCCGCCCAGGTCCGCGACGATGGTGGGCAGCGCGGTGCCGACGATCGTCTGGTCGAGGGCGGCCAGCAGCATGCCGAGCACGATCGTGGCGAAGACGACGTTCCGCTGCCGGACGTCCAGCACGGGCGGGGCGGACGGCGTGGTCTCGGTGTCGACGGTCATGCGCCCAGCCTCGCCGCGCCCGCGGGCCCGCCGCGCGGCGGTTCGGCCGTCCGGGTGAGCCGGGTGGCCCCCGCGGTCGGGCGGGGTGAGGATGAGGCCCCCAGGGCGATGCCGGGCGTCCGACGATGCCGGGCGTCCGGAGGTCCGGAGAAGGCTCCCCATGAACCCCGATCCCCCCAACAGCACCGCGCGCCCGCCGTCCCGGGGCGCCTCCGCCGTCGGCGGGCGGGCCGGGGCGCGGCGCTGGCGGGCGCTCGCGGTGTGCCTGGTGGCCGGGTTCATGACGCTGCTGGACGTCAGCATCGTGAACGTCGCCCTGCCGACCGTCCGCACCGGGCTGCACATGTCGGAGAGCGGCCTGCAGTGGGTGCTGAGCGGCTACGCGCTGGCCTTCGGGCTCGTGCTGGTCCCGGCCGGGCGGCTCGGGGACGCGCGCAGCCGGCGGGCGGTGTTCCTGACCGGGCTGGCGCTGTTCACGCTGGCCAGCGCGCTCGCGGGGGCGGCGCAGGACCAGACGTGGCTGGTGCTGGCCCGGCTGTTCCAGGGCGCGGCGGGCGGGGTGCTGGTGCCGCAGGTGTCCGGGTTCATCCAGACGCTGTTCCAGGGGGCCGAGCGGGGGCGGGCGTTCGGTGCGCTGGGGTCGACGATCGGGGTGTCGACGGCGGTCGGCCCGCTGCTGGGCGGGCTGCTGATCCACCTGTTCGGGCCGCAGGACGGCTGGCGGTGGGTGTTCCTGGTCAACCTGCCGATCGGGATCGCGGCGCTGCCGGTCGCCTACCACCTGCTGCCGCCGCCCCCGCCGGCGGGTGAGCGGGCGGGGCACCGGGACTTCGACCCGGTCGGGGTGGTGCTGCTCGGCGGCGGGACGGTGGCGCTGCTGCTGCCGTTCGTCCAGGAGCAGCAGTGGCACAGCCCGGCGCGGTGGCTGCTGCTGCCGGTGGCGGTGCTGCTGCTGGGGGCGTTCGTCGGGTGGGAGCGGCACTACGCGCGGCGGCGGGAGCCGCTCGTGAACATGGAGCTGTTCGCGGTGCGCCCGTACGCGGCGGGGGTGGCGCTGTCGCTGGTGTACTTCGCGGGGTTCACGGCGATCTTCTTCATCTTCACGCTGTACCTCCAGGCGGGGCTGCACTACTCGGCGCTGGCGGCGGGTCTGTCGATCACGCCGTTCGCGGTGGGTTCGGCCGTCTCGGCCGCGCTCGGCGGGCGGGTGGTGACCCGGCTGGGGCGGCGGCTGGTGGTGTTCGGGCTGGTGCTGGTGCTCGTCGGGCTCGGGGCGTCGATCCTGGCGGTCCGGCTGGGGCCCGGGACGTGGGCGGGCTGGGCGACGGCGCTGCCGCTCCTGGTGGCGGGGACGGGCAGCGGGCTGGTGATCTCGCCGAACCAGACGCTGACGCTCTCGCAGGTCCCGCTCGCCCGGGCCGGCAGTGCGGGCGGGGTGCTGCAGACCGCGCAGCGCGTCGGTTCGGCGGTGGGGATCGCGATCGTCGGCTCGGTCTTCTTCGCCCACGCCCGCGGGAGGAACCCGGACTGGGCGGTCGCCTTCGAGCTGGGGGCGACGGTCGCGGCGGGCCTGGTCCTGGCGGCGCTGGTGGTCGCGGCGGCGGACCTGGCGGCCGGGCGCACCAGGTGACGCGGGGCCCGCACCCCCGTGGCGGGCCCCGCTCGTCGTTCGGTGCGCTCGTCGTTCGCCCGCCATTCGGCGCGCCCGTCAGTGGTCCCGGCGCCGGATCGTGAGCGCGGCGATCGCGACCGCCGCGACGGACCACACCGCGAACGTGATCCAGCCGCTCGCGACCGTGGCCGGGTACGGCGACACCCGCTGGTTCGTCAGGTCCACCTGGGCCAACCGGCGCCACGCGGTGAACGGCAGGGCGTGCGCGACGTCGGCGGACCAGTGGTAGGTGTCGGTGAAGAACGACGGCACGAAGAACAGCACCAGGATCGTGCTCACGACGCTCGCCGCCGTGTGCCGGATCAGCACGCCCAGGCACAGTCCGACGAGCGCGCAGACCGGCGCGAACAGCGCGGCCGCCGCGACGAACCGGAACGCGCCCGGGTCGGTGATCGGCAGCCCGATGCCCCGGCCGCCGATGATCGCCTGTGCCACGCCGAAGGCGGTGCCCGAGACCGCGGCGCCCCAGCCGAGCATCACGCCCGTCAGCACGGCCGCCTTGGCGAGCAGCAGCGCCCGCCGGTCGGGGACGGCCGCGAGACTCGCCCGGATGAGGCCGCTGGCGTACTCGCAGACGACGACGAACGCGCCGAGCCCGCCTCCCACCAGCATGACGACGTCGGCGCCGACGGCGCTGAACGCCGAGTCGAGCGCGGCCTGGTGGTAGCCGGCCGTCGGGCCGGGCTCGAAGTGGTCGTACGTGTAGGTGGCGTTCTTGACGGCGGCGAGGACGACCACGGCGGCGCCGAGCAGCAGGACCCACGGGGTCGAGCGCAGCGACCAGAACTTGATCCACTCGGCGGCGAGGAGGTCGCGGAAGCGGGCGCGGCCCGGCGCGGTGGTGGTGGCGGTCATGGCGAGGGTGCTCAACGGGACTCTCCGGCGAGGTATTCGACGCTGTCGGCGGTCAGTTCCATGAACGCCTCCTCCAGGGAGGCGCCGCGGGTGGTGAGGGCGTGCAGCAAGAGGCGGTTTTCCAGGGCGAGTTCGCCGATCCGCGGGGCGGAGAGGCCGGTGACGGCGAGGGCGCCCTCCGGGGCCGGCCGGACGGTGGCGCCGGCGGCCGTCAACACCCCGGCCAGCCGGGTGGGTTCGGCCGCGACGACGGTCACGCTCGACCGGCCGGCCCTCGCGGAGAACTCCGTCAGGCCCTCGTCGGCGATCAGCCGGCCCCGGCCGATCACGACCAGCCGGTCGGCGGTGTGCTCCATCTCGCTCATCAGGTGGCTGGAGACGAAGACCGTCCGCCCCTCGGCCGCCAGGCGGCGGAACAGCCCGCGCACCCACAGGACGCCCTCCGGGTCGAGGCCGTTGAGCGGCTCGTCGAAGAGGAGCACCGGCGGGTCGCCGAGCAGGGCACCCGCGATGCCGAGCCGCTGGCGCATGCCGAGCGAGTACCCGCCGATCCGGCGGCGCGCGGCACCCGCCAGGCCGACCTCGGCGAGCAGCTCGTCGACCCGCCCGAGCGGGATCGCGTTGCTGCGCGCCAGCGCCCGCAGGTGGGCGCGGCCGGTGCGGCCGCCGTGGACGTCGGCGGCGTCGAGCAGTGCGCCGACGTGGCGCAGGCCGCGCTTGAGGTCGCGGAAGGAGCGTCCGTCGACGGTCGCGGTGCCGGAGGTCGGCTCGTTCAGGCCGAGGACCATCCGCAGGGTGGTGGACTTCCCGGCGCCGTTGGGGCCGAGGAAGCCGGTGACGTGGCCGGGGCGGACGGTGAAGGTGAGGCCGTCCACGGCGGTCCGGCGGCCGTAGCGCTTGGTCAGCTCGGTGACTTCGATCATGGGCAATACGGTGCCGGAGCGGACCGGACCGCCGCATCGGACCGGCGCTGACACCGTGCGGCCCCGGCCGTCATCCCCGGTCGTACAACCACGGTTTGATGACCCGCCGACGATCCGTCGATACGATCACCACCATGATCACGACGCCGACCCCGCCGCTGTTCCGGCGCGTCCCGCCCGAGGCCTGGGTGGGACTCGCCTGGTGCGCGGCCGCCGCCTACCCCGCCGTCGTGCTCGGCGGCACCGCCCGGCAGCACAGCGGCGCCGCCGCGCACGGCGGCCTGGCGTTCACCCTGCTCGACACCGCCGTCGCCTTCGCCGGCGCCGCCCTCGTGCGCCGTCTGCCGGTGCTCTCCGTGGCACTGCTGCTGATCGCCACCTGGACGGAGACGGACGGCTGGGCCGCCAACACCCAGGTGCCCCCGGCCTCGCTGCTCGCCGTCGACGCCGCCCTCTGCCTGATCACCGCCACCGCGCCGCGCCGCTCCTCCCGGAGCGCGTTCGCCCTGGTCATGACGTTCCTCGTGCTGCACATGGGGCTCGTGCACGGCAACACCGTCGGCATCTTCACCGGCACCCACATCGGATCCGCCGACGGAGCCGCGCTGCTCGCCCTCGTCGCCTGGCTGGCCGGGCGCTCGGTGCGGCAGAACCGCGAGCACGCCGAGGCGCTGAGCACCCGGGCGGCCGCGGCGGCCGTCACCGACGAACGCCTGCGGATCGCCCGCGAGATGCACGACACCGTCGCCCACAGCATCGGCATCATCGCCCTCCAGGCCGGCGCCGCCCGCCGGGTCATCGACACCCGGCCGGAGCGGGCCAAGGAGGCGCTCGGCGCGATCGAGACCGCCGGACGGGAGACGCTCGCCGGGCTGCGCCGGATGCTCGTCGCGCTGCGCCAGGCCGAGGGGGAGGTCTCGGCCACTGTGCCGCAGGGCCTGGCCGACCTCGACCGGCTGGCCGCCGCGACCACCGCCGCGGGTGTCGCGGTGGAGGTCCGGCGGCTCGGTGAACAGGCCGGGCTCCCGGACGAGTTGGACCTCGCGGTGTTCCGTGTCATCCAGGAGTCCGTCACCAACGTGGTGCGCCACGCGGGCGCGAGCGCCTGCCGGGTGTCCGTCGACCGCACGAAGGAGGGCGAGGTGTCCGTCGAGATCACCGACCGGGGCCGGGGCCACGGCACCGCCCCGGGCAGCGGCTTCGGCCTGGCCGGGCTGCGCGAGCGGGTCGCGCTGCTGGACGGCGAGTTCAGCGCCGGGCCGCGCCCCGGGGGCGGGTTCCGGGTCGCGGCCCGGCTGCCCCTGCGGGCGGAGGCGGGCCGGTGAGCGGGTCGGTGAGCGGGACCGCGAGCGGGCCGGTGGAACAGCGGGTGGTCCGCGTCGTGCTGGCCGACGACCAGCCGCTGGTGCGCGCCGCGCTGGAGATGGTGATCGCGGAGACGGACGACGTCGAGGTGGTCGGCGAGGCCGGCACCGGCGCCGACGCCGTCCGGCTGGCCGCCGAACTGCGGCCGGACGTCGTCGTGATGGACATCCGGATGCCCGGCACGGACGGCATCGAGGCCACCCGCCTGGTCACCGCCGCCGGCGGGCCGACCCGGGTCGTCGTACTCACCACGTTCGACGACGACGACCACGTGTACGCGGCGCTGCGGGCCGGGGCGTCCGGGTTCCTGGTCAAGGACATGGCGCTGGACGACATCCTCGCCGCCGTGCGGGTGGTCGCGGCGGGGGAGGCGCTCATCGCGCCGAGCGTCACCCGCCGCCTGATCTCCACCTTCGCGGGGCAGGCCCCGGCACCGGCCTCCGCGTCGGCGTCGGAGCACCCGCGCCTCGCCGCGATCACCGGGCGCGAGCGCGAGATCCTCACCCTCGTCGGGCGGGGCCTGTCCAACGGCGAGATCGCGACCGAGCTCGTGCTCAGCATCGCCACCGTCAAGACGTACATGACCCGGCTGCTCGCCAAGCTCGACGCCCGCGACCGCGTGCAGCTGGTGATCCTCGCCTACGAGGCGGGCCTGGTCTCCGCGACGGGGTCGTGAGGCCGCGCGCTCGGCGCTCGACCGCCACACCCGCGTCCATCGCGATGTCCCGGTCGCGGCCGGGTACGAGCGCGTTCTTCGTGGTGCGTCCGTCCGTGTCGCGTCCAGCGGGCCGCCGCGCGGGGCCGGCCCCGCGCGGCGGTCACGCGAACCGGTGCGTCGGTTACTGGGGCGCCGGGTCCGCGGTCGGTGCGACGGTGGCGCGCGAGCCGGACGGGCCCGCCGCGGCGGCGAGTTCGACCGCGGCGCCCGTCCAGGCCGCGCCGAAGGCCCAGGTGGCGAGCCATTCGCACAGGTAGACCGGGCGGATCGGCCAGTCCGTGCCGAGGTGGGTGAGCGCGGCGACGGCGGCCAGCAGGAGCAGCGCGGGGATCAGCACGCCGGCCGCCAGGTAGCCGCGGGCGACCCACGGCTTGCGCTCGTACCGCGGGTCGCGGAAGGAGTAGACGGAGAACAGCGCCAGGACGATGTACAGCAGCGCGGCGAGGACGAGGTGGACGGCCCCGATCGTGGCCTGGAACGCCGTCGGGTTCGGTGGCGAGGTCGGGCAGAGCGCGACACCGAGCGCGCACGCCCCGGCCGCCGTGCTCCAGCGGTCGTCCCGGCGGTCGAAGCGGTAGCAGACGAGGAACACCCCGAGGGCGCACAGGCTCCCGACGAAGACGTTCCGCGTGCTGGAGTAGTAGGCGCCGCTCATCGACGCGGGCCAGTAGCCGTTCGTGCTCAGGCCCCTGAGCTCGGCGAACAGCCAGTTGCCCAGCGGCAGGGCGATCGGCAGGAGGATGCCGATCAGCCCGACGCCGAGGCGCAGGAAGGTGACGGTCCGTTCGTCCTGGGAGCCGGACGGGTCGGTCGGGTCGGACGGATCGGGTGAGGGAGTTCTGACGGCACGCCAGTGGGGGATCATGGACGCCTCCTTGAGGCTCGGCGCTGCCTCTGTTGTACCCGCGCCGCCGCACGACCCCACACCACCGGAACGAGTGGTTTCCGCCGCGTGCGGCCCCGGCCCTACCCCCGGTAGCCGGTGCCCGGTCGGCGGGGCTCGAACTCGGCGCAGTGGAAGGTCTCCTGGGCGAAGCCGGTGCGGCGGTCCCAGAGGCGGAAGATGTCGGCCTTGCCGGTGACGCCGCGGTAGGCGTCCTTGGCGCCGCGGAAGCAGGCCATCGAGCCGATGAAGCCGGAACCGGCCGGGGAGTAGTCGGAGAACGCGCACGCGATGCAGGCCGCGAGGGCGGTGCCGGGCGGGAGCCGGCGCTGGAGGTCGAGGAGCGCGTCCTCCATGTCCTCCCAGGGCCCGCCGGAGGCGACGGTGCCGGCGTCGTCGGGCAGGTCGAGTTCGAGGGTCACGTGCAGGGCGTCGAGACTGCCGTCGGGGTTGGCGTCGCCGAGGACGAGCCGGGCGTGCAGGAGGCCGGGTCGCGGGTCCGGGCCGGGACCGGTGACCTGGAGCGGGGTGCGCCACTCGATCGTGCAGGAGCAGAGTTCGTCGAGCCGGGTCAGGTCGGGCGGCAGGGCGTCCTCGTCGAGCCGGCCGACGAGTTCGAGGGAGTCGAGGCTGTCGCCCTCGTACCGGTTGCCCCGCAGGAGCAGGGAGAAGGTCTGCCCGTCGTTGACCAGGACGGTGTCGGCACGGCCCCAGCGGTCGGTGACGACGGCGGGCAGGCGCAGCGGCGGCTCGTATCTCAACTCGCTCGGCATAGGGGAATTATGAGGCGCGGGGCGGGGCTCCAGCCATCGTTTCGAAGGACTTCGAAGGGCTGTGCAGGACTTCGGGGAACCACGACACGGCCTCCGCGCCCGGATCCTGGACGGAACGCCGCAGCCGGGACGGAACGCCGCAGCCCGGGACGGCACCCGTCCCGGGCTGCGGAAGGTGGCGGGGGAGCTCAGGCCGTCGTGGCCTTCGCCCGTTCGGCGAGGGAGTTGAGAAGCGCGGCGCCGCGTTCGGCGTCGTCGACGCTGACGGCGAACCGGTGGCCCTGGCGGCTCTCGACGACGAGGCAGTCGCCGCCGCGGAGCATCAGGGTGGTGCCGAGGCCGTTGACCCGGTAGCCCCAGCCGCCGGCCTGGGCGGCGGTGCGCCGCTCGGCGCGGGCCGCGCCGATGTCCGCGGGGGACCAGTGCCGCCGGGGCCAGCCGAACGGGCCGAAGCCGACGTCCAGGCCCTTCGTGGTGACCCGGGCCTGCACGGAGGAGCAGGCGAGGACGGTCAGCGCGAGGATCGCGAGCGTGGTGGTGAGCGGCCAGTGCCCGGGGGTCAGCCCGGTGGCGCCGGCCAGGGCGGTGCCGGCCGCGCCGAGGCCGAGGACGGCGGCGGCGAGCTGCATCCAGACGTTGGAGGTGCGGGACAGCCAGACCACCCGCTCCCCGGCCGGGAGCGTCATGACCGGGCCGCGCGGGCCGGTGGGGGCGGTGCCGGTGGCGGGCGTGCGGGTCGCGAGCCAGGTGACGAGGCCGGCGGCGCCCGTCGTCAGGACGATGAGGATCACCCAGGCGTCCATCGAGGCGGCGTCCTGCCAGCGTGCGCGGTCGAGGTTGGCGTGCACGATCGACGCCTGGGCGCCGCTCAGCAGCACCCCGCCGGCGGCCAGGATCGCCCCGGGCGCGCCCGGCGCCTGGCGGCCCCGGAAGCGGCGGACGACGGCGGCGAGGGCGACCAGGCCCAGCCAGATCACGGCGGGGAACAGCGCGGCGGCGGTGAGCGACATCGAGCCGTCCGGCCGACTGCCGCTCCAGTGGGTGGCCACCGGGTCCGGCAGCCGGTCGGCCGCCGCCAGCGGGAGTGCGACGAGCAGCCCGAGCACGCCGGCCGCGAAGGCCGCGGCCGCCCAGGGCCCTCCCCGGCGTGGCCCTCGCTCCGTCGCGGTGGGTACTACAGGCTCCGAGTCGTTCACGGCATCCCCCTGATCAGATCCACGAGATCGTTCCTGCTGTAGCCGGCCTGGGCCGCGTCCGCGATCAACTCGCGTACACGGTCGACCAGTTCGGCGCGCGATCCGGCGTCGGCGGCGATCGTGATGCCGCGGCCGCGGCGGAACTCCAGCACGCCCTCGTCGCGCAGGGCGCGCAGCCCGCGCAGGACGGTGTTGGTGTTGACACCGAGGGCCCGCGCGAGGTCCCGGGCGGGCGGCAGCTTGTCACCGGGGGCGCACTCGCCCTCGGCGACGGCCCGACGGATCGCGCCCGCCACCTGCTCGTGCAGGGGACGGGCGTCGCCGATGTCCAGCTTCAGCAACATGGTGCTACTGACGATAGCACCATGCGGTCTCAGTGCACCGCTTCGGAGGTCGTCTCCAGGACCGCCTCCCGCTTCGGCAGCGCCGGCGCCTTGCCGCGCGCCCCGCGCGAGAGCAGCACGTAGAGCGCGGCCGCGAGCGCGCCCGACAGCACGAAGCTCAGGTCGATCCCGCCGGTCAGCGGCAGCAGCGGCCCCTGGTAGGCCGGGGTGTCCACCGCGCACAGGCCGAGCGCGCTGCCCGCCGCCCAGGCCACCGTCGCCGGGACGTTCCAGCCGCCCCGGTACCAGTAGATGCCGCCGCGGGTGCGCTGGTTGAGCACCTGGAGCGAGTGCTGGTCGTAGTCGCCGCGGAAGCGCCGGTGCCCGATCAGCGTGATCACGGCCCAGGGCGCGCCGATCGCGGTCAGCACCAGCACGAAGGAGGTGACGGCGTCCTGCGCGTTCCACACGAAGTGCCCCAGGAAGACCAGCACGGTCGAGAGCGCCGCCACGACGTAGGTGGCCTGCAGCCGGGTGGCGCGCGGCAGGATCGCGTCCAGGTCCAGGCCCATGCTGTACAGCATCAGGCCGGTGTTGCCCGCGCTGCCCAGCAGCCCGTTGATCAGCAGCGGCAGCAGGAACCAGGCCGGGGCGCCGGCGATCAGCCCGTGCACGTAGTCGTTGCCCGCGCCGGTCGCGACGGCGGTGAAGGTGCCGAACACCTGGGGGATCAGCAGGCCCAGGAACAGGCCCAGGCACGTCGACCACAGCACCTTGCGCGGCGCGTGCCGGGCCGGGGAGACGTACCGGGTGTAGTCGCCCAGCAGGGTGATGAACGCGATCGGCCCGCTCAGCCCGGCCGCGACCACCGCCAGCAGCCAGGTCGGCCAGAATCCGCCCAGCAGGTAGGCGCCGTGCGCCGAGCCGTCGAAGTGCGGGGCGAACGCGAACAGCCCGGCCAGCAGCAGGGCGCCCATCGCCCACATCAGCACCCGCTCCAGCTTCAGCAGCAGCCGGTAGCCGAACACGGCCGCGGTCGCGCTCAGCACCGCCAGCACGCTGTACGTCGCCACGTACGCGACGCCGTCGGCGGGCAGCCCCAGCATCCGGTTGAGCGCCCCGACCACCACGTCGCCGCCCACCCACAGCGCGAGCGCCGTGTACCCGAGCGACAGCAGCAGGCCGACCACCGAACCGATCAGCCGCCCGCGCACGCCGAAGAACGCGCCCGAGCTGGTCGACAGGTTCGTCGCGGTGCGCAGCGACACCAGCGCGAGCGGCGCCGTCAGCACGATCCCCGCGACGGTGCCGAGCACCAGCGCGCTCAGGCTCGCCCAGAACGAGAGCCCGAACGAGACCGGCAGCCACCCGAACACGACGACGCCGAACGCGAGGTTCGAACCGACGAGGATGCTGACCACGTCCCGGGGAGTGCTGGTGCGGTCGGCGTCCGGGATGGTGTCCACCCCGTACTGCTCGATGTGGGTGCTCTGCGGCATGAGGGAAGCCTTCTGGTGCAGGAATCCGCCCGGAATCGGTCACTCCGGACGGCCTGCCAATCCTTCGCCACCCGTCGCCGCCGCAATAGGGGCGATCCGGACGAACCGCCGCCTCCGGATTCCGGACGCGCCTTGTTGCATGCCACAAAGCCGCAGGTCACGGGCGCCGTCCTGGGGCGAACCCGGCCACGGCCCCGGGCCCGGCGTATGGAACGCGCTCGGAAGGCCGCCCCGGGCGTCAAGGAAGCGCCAAGAAACGCCACCCGTGGTTCTTCCGGCGATTGGCTGGAGGCGAACGCGGCACCGCGGTGAACGGCGGCCCGCGAACGACGACCCGAGGACGACACCATGCACGGCAACCGGCGGTACGACGACTGCGGCACCACCCGGGTGGTGGTCGGGGTCAGCGGCTCACTGGGCAGCCTCGCGGCGCTGCACCGCGCCGCCGCCGAAGCCCGGCGCACCGGCGCCGCGCTGGTGCCGGTCCTCGCCTGGGAGCCCCCGGGCGGCGAGCTCGGCTACCGCCGCTCGCCCTGCCCGCCGCTGCTCACCGCCGCCCGCGACGCCGCCGACCAACGGCTGCGCGACGCGCTCGACGCGGCCTTCGCCGGCGCCGACCCGGGGGTGCCGGTGCACCCGGTGGTCGTCCGCGGCGAGACCGGGCCGGCGCTCGTCCACATCGCCGACCGCCCCGACGACCTCCTCGTCCTCGGGCACGGCGGCGGCCTGCTGCGCCGCGGCTTCCGGCGCTCCGTCGCGTCCCACTGCCTGCGCGAGGCCGCCTGCCCGGTGCTGACCGTCCCGGCCCCGCCGCTCCAGCGCGAGCTGGAGGCCCTGCACCGGCGCACCCGGTGGCACCTGCCGATCGGCCACGTGCCCGAACTCGTCGGCACGAAGGGGTAGTCGCCCGTGCGGATGTACTCGGCGCGCCCCGGCGGGCAGCGCTACCGCCCGGTCGTGGACCGGCTCGCGGTGGCGGTGTCCGGCACCGTCGCGCTCGTCGCCGGGGGCGTCCTCGCCCTCGGCCTCGGCACGCTCGGGGAACTGCACTCGGGCTGGTTCGCCCTGGCCGCGTACGCGGCGCTCAGCGGGCTGACGGGCGCGTTCTCCCGGCCGTCGGCGGCGCCGGTGATCGGGCTGTCGGCCTGGCTGTGCTGCAACGCGTTCGCCGAGCACCGGCACGCCGAGCTGGGCTGGTCCGGCCCGTGGCCGGAGGGCGGCCACTTCGCGCTGTTCACGGCCGCGGCGCTGCTGGTGGCGCTGCCGAGCGCCGTGCCGCGCCGGACGGTCCGGGTCGCGAGCGTGCGCCTCGGGCGGCGGCCGGGCCTCTGACCCGGCGTCCGGCCTGGGCCCCGGCCCCGGGCGTCCGACGCGGCCGCCAAGGCGGCGTAAAGATCGGCGGGCGGCGCGTCAGGGAGTCGTCAGGAACGGTCGGCCGGGCGCCCGGCGAACCTAGCGTGAGCTGCGCAGAAACGGTTCGGCGCCGGGCTTGCAAGGGCCCGTCGGCGAACCGCGCCGACCCCGGGTCCCGGCCGGTTCCTCCGGGACTTTCGGCAGCCGGTGGAAAACAGGTGAAGGGGGCGCGCGGCGATGCCTACAGGTACGTCGAGCGGTACGGTCGTCGTTCGGACAGCGGAATCGCCCGGGGAGGCGAGCCCCGCCACGGCCGGACCGCCCGCCGGGCCGCGCGCCCCCCGCCCGTGGAAGCCCCGGAGACCGGCGGCACGCCGGACCTGGACCACGCCCCGGCTGGTCCGCGTCCTCACCGGCACCTGCCTCGCCGCCCTCGCCCTCTCCGGCGTCGTCACCGCCACCGTCCTCGGCGGTGCCCACGACGGCACCGACGCCATCGGGCACAAGGCCGCCCCGCAGGTCGTCCGCTCCGCCGACCTCTACTTCGCGCTCAACGACATGGACGCGCAGGCCGCCAACCTCCTCCTCTACGGCGCCGACCCGGACTTCGCCAAGGCCCGCCGCGAGAGCCTCGACACCTACGACCAGGGTCGGAACCAGGCCGCCACCGACCTCCAGCAGGTCGCCGAGGCCACCGCCGACGACCCCGCCGGGCGCGCCGCCGTCCAGACCGTCATCGACGAACTCGGCCGCTACCAGGCCCTCGTGGCCCAGGCCCAGCTCCTCGACGACCAGGCCCACGCCGCTGCGGGACGCCCGCCCGCGGACGCCCTCGCCGCGTACCGCTCCGCGACCGACCTGCTGCGCCAGCGCCTCCTGCCCGCCGCCGACAGCGTCACCGCCGCCAACGCGGGCACCGTGGAACGCCGGTTCGCCGCCGAACGCGGCGACCTCGGCAGCGGCCGCTGGTGGATCGTCGCCGCCGGGGTGCTCGCCCTCGCGGCCCTCGCCGGGCTCCAGCGGCTGCTCGCCGTCCGGTACCGGCGCGTCCTCAACGCTCCGGTCGCCGCCGCGACCCTGCTCGCCCTCGGCGGGCTCGTGGGCGGCGTCGTCCTGGTGAACCGGGCCGCCGACCACCTCGTCGTCGCCAAGCACGACGCCTTCGACTCGGTCATCGCGCTCAGCCGCGCCCGGGCGACCGCCTACGACCTCAACGCCGACGAGAGCCGCTTCCTCAGCGACCCGAGCCGGGCGGCCGCCTACGAGCAGAGCTACTTCGACAAGACGCAGTCCTTCGCCCGCGTCGGCGGCACCACCCTGGCCGGCTACCCCGCCGCCCTCGCCCCGCTCGCGGACCACCACCGGGCCGACCACACGACGATCGGCTTCGGCGGCTTCCTCGGCGACGAACTGCACAACATCACCTTCGTCGGCGAACAGGACGCCGCCGAGCGGGTGCTGGCGGCCTTCCAGGACTACCAGCGCGACGACCACAAGATCCGCGACCTCAACGCGGCCGGGCGCCTCAAGGAGGCGATCGCCTTCGACACGGGCACCGCCGCCGGTGAGTCCAACGCCGACTTCGCCCGCCTGGCGGCCGCCGTCGACGACGTGCAGGCGATCAACCAGAAGGCCATGGACCGGGCCGTCGCGGCGACGGACGACGACCTGGACGCGGTGACGGCGGCCCTCGGCGCCGCCGTGCTCGCGGTGGCACTGGCCCTCGTCGTCGCGGGTGTCCGCCCGCGCCTGCGCGAGTACGCCTGAGCCCGGATAGGGCCCTCAGCTCCGCGGCGGGCGGGCGATGCGCAGCCCGGCCCGGCCCAACTGCGCGGTGATGTCCGCGAGGTACCGCTCGGCGTCGGCCACCGTCCCGATCCCGCCGGCCCGCCGCCGGATCCGGTCGTGCTCCTCCGGGTGCAGGCGCGCCTCCTGGATCGCGGCCGTCTCGACGAACCCGCGCAGCGTCGCCGTGACGGGCCGGCCGGGATCGGCGGGGGCGGCGGCCTCCGCCTTCCAGGTCACGCCCGACTCGGCCGGGTCGGGCAGGGTGCCGGGCGTGTCGCGCGGGGCGTCGGCGGAGAGCAGGTGGAGGAAGTCGTTGGCGCGCGCGTCGCGGTCGGTGAGCGGGGCCAGTCCGAACAGCCGTTCCACGGTGGCGAGGAGCGAGCCGTGGTCGTACTGCGTGTGGTCGATCAGGTTGCAGTTCCGTCCGGCCCGGTCGCCCGGCGCGGCGGCCGGGACCCACGGCGAGACGACGACGGCGGGCACCCGGACGCCGAGCCGGTCGAAGCGGAAGCCGTGGGCGCTGTGCTCCGGGTCGGTCCGGTCGCCCGGCGGGACGGCGGCGGGCGGCGGCACGTGGTCGTAGAAGCCGCCGTGCTCGTCGTAGGTGATGACGAGCACGCTGGACTCCCAGAGCGGCGAGCGCCGGAGCGCCTCGTAGACGTTCTTGATCAGGGCCTCGCCGTCGGTCACGTCGTCGAGCGGGTGCTGGCTGTTGCCGCAGCGGAAGTCGCCGCCGTGGGTGAGGACGTGCCCGTAGTCCGGCTCGATGAAGGTGTAGGCGGCCGGGTACGCGGGGTCCTGGAGGTGCTCGGCCAGGTCGTCGAGGTGGTGGTAGTGCTCGACGGTCGTCGCCAGGTCCATCCCGGCCAGCGCGCTGACCTGGGGCAGGGCGTCGCCGGCGTAGACGCGCCACGGCAGGCCCTTGTCGTCCAGGGCCTCGTAGAGCGTCCCGTGCTCGAAGGTGTAGCCGCTCAGGCGCGACCGGACGGTGTCGACCGGGTCGGGGCTGTGGTCGAGGCCGGCCGAGCTCGCCGCGTGCAGGAAGAAGCGGTTGGGCCAGGTCGGCCCGGGCAGGGCGGAGAACCAGCGGTCGCAGACGGCGAACTCGCGGGCCAGGGTGCTGAGGACGGGGAGCTGCTCGGCGGTGAAGCAGGCCATGACGGCGCCGGGGTCGGCGAGGCCCTCCGCGTCCTTCTTCACCGTCGCCTCGTTGGCGTAGTTGTCGACGAAGCCGCCCAGGGTGATCGGCGGGTAGGTGCCGTCGTAGGCGCACCGGTCGTCGTGCGGGCTGCCGGTGATGGGGGTCGAGGCGAGCTGGAGCCGGACGTCGCAGAACTCGTGCGGCGGGTCGACGGGCAGCGCGAAGGGCGCGCCGATCCGCACGGGGTACGCGGTGCCCGCGTGGTGGTTGCTCGCGCCGGTGTCGGGGCCGTCGACGGTGGCCGGCGCGCCCGTCACCGCGTCCGTGCCGACGCCGTGATGGAGGACGCCGTCGGTCACCGTGCCCGTCGACACCCCCAGCATGTGGTCGAAGGAGCGGTTCTCCAGGACGAGGACGAAGACGTGCCGGATCCGGCCCTGCGGGGCCGGCGCCCGGCCGGCCCGCAGCCCGGCGAGCCAGGCCCGCCACTCCTCGCGCTCGTGGGTGATCGCCTGCCGGATGCGTTCGATGGGCTCCATGGGGTCACCCCAGCACCGGTGGTGACGGACCGTCAAAGACCCACGCCGGTCCGTCCGGGCGGTCGGCCGGATGCGCTGATGGATGTCAGTCGTCCGCGTGGAGCTCGGTGGGCGTGGCGATGACGTCCACGAGGGCGTCGCCGCGCAGGACGGTGAGGGGCAGGGGGTGGCCGATGGCGTCGGCGAGCATGAGGCGCTGGAGGGACTGGGCGGTGCTCATCGGCTCGCCGGCCGCGGTGAGGAGGAGGTCGCCCTGGCGGAGGCCCGCCCGGGCGGCGGGGGCGTGCGGGACGACCTCGACGATCCGCAGGCCCGCCTGTTGCCCGGTGCGCCGGCGCAGCGCGGGCGGCAGGGGTGCGGGGACGCCCGCGAGGCCGAGGTAGGCGCGGCGGATGCGGCCCTCGGCGAGGAGGGCGGCGATGATCTGCCGGCTGGTCGCGTTGATGGGGACGGCGAGACCGAGGCCGTTGCCGGCGACTGCCGTGGTGATGCCGACCACCTCGCCGTCCGCCGTGGTGAGCGCGCCGCCGGAGTTGCCGGGGTTGAGGGCGGCGTCGGTCTGGATGACGTCGTCGATGACCCGCACGGCGCTGCCCGCCCGCGCGGGCAGCGAGCGGCCGAGGGCGCTGACGACGCCCGCCGTGACGGTGCCCGCCAGCCCGAGCGGATTGCCGACGGCGACGACCAACTGGCCGACGCGCAGTGCCGTGGCCTCGCCGAGCCGCACCGGCGGCGGGGTGGCGCCGTCGGCGCGCAGGACGGCGAGGTCGGAGAGCGGGTCGGTGCCGATGGTGTGGAACGGCGCGCTGGTGCCGTCGCCGAAGGCGAGCGTGCCGGCGTCGGCGTGGCCGACGACGTGGGCGTTGGTCAGGAGGAAGCCGTCCTCGGTGAAGACCACGGCGGAGCCGAGCGCGGTGGAGAACCAGCCGCCCCGGCCGCGCCGGGGCACCTGGAGGGCGGCGACCCGTGGGGTCACGGCCTCGGCGACGGAGGTCACGATCCGCGAGTAGGCGTCGAGGGCCGCCGCACCCTCGTCGGTGGCGCGGCCCGGCCCGGAGATGTCGGTCACCTGGCACCCCTTCGTGAGAGAGGGTTCTCCCCGGTGCCAACAACGCGGAGCCGCCCGGACTTCCGCGACGGCTGCGAGGGCCCGTTCCCGCTGCGGCTATTCCAGCGAGCCGCTCAGCAGCGCCGCCGCCGAGCAGGTCGCGGGCGCCGGGCCGCTCGCCGGCAGGCCCACCTGGCGGCAGGTGACGGTGACGGTGAGCTTCTGCTTCTCGCCGACGAGGATCGGCGAGCCCCAGTGGAAGTCCTGTTCGCGGAAGTTCTCCAGGGCGGGCGCGAGCAGGGGCGCGTCGCCGACGGCGATGGTGATGGTGCCGGCGTCGCCCTGCGGGTTCTCCAGGACGAGGTCGGTCAGCCGCAGCGTCTTGCCGTCCGGCACCTGGTAGGTCTCGGTCCGGGTGGCGCCGGCCGGGGCGGTGGCCTTGAGCCGCTGGGAGAAGAGCGCCGCCCCCGGCGCCGGCACCAGGCCGGTGCCGGGCGTCACGGCCGGCCGCGGGGAGGCCGTCCCCGCCCCCGAGGCCGCCTGCTGCGCGGCCTGCTGGGCGGCCGCGGCGGCGCCCTGGGCGTCGGCGGCCTTCTGCTTGGCGTCCGCCGCCTGCGACTGGGCGGCCGTGACCGGGCCGGCCACGGCGTTCTTCGCGGTCGAGCGCACGGCCGGCCGGAGCAGCCCGAACCAGGCCGCGGCGAGTGCCCCGGCGAGTGCCACCACCGCGATCGCCGCCTTCAACAGGCCCTTGGGCAGCACCGGTCGCTGGAGGTGGGTGCCGTCCAGCGCGATCGGCTCGCCCTCGCCCGGGGTCACCACGATCTGGAACGCGTGCGGCACGGCGGTGCCGCGCCACAGCCGCCGCGCGGGCCGCACGTCGGCCCGGACGAACACCGCCCGCCCCGGCTCGACCGTCGTCGCGGCGGCCGGGAGCGCGAAGCGCAGCAGCCCGCCCCGGTCGCTGCCGGCCAGCGTCACCGAGACCGGCAGGTTGCCCCGGTTGTCCACCGCCACCTGGTGCCGGCCGCGTCCGCGCCCCTGCGACATGCGGGGCGTCAACTCCGCCGTCAGCCCGGCGAACGGCAGCACCTCGACCACGCCCTCGGGCACCGTTGCCTGCTCCGGCCGCTCCTGCGGCACCACCCGCACGCCGAACGGGACCGGCCCGGCCGGCGTCGTGCTCTCCCGCGGCGGGCGGAAGCGCAGCACGACCCGCCCGGCCGTCCCGGGGTAGAGCGAGAGCGACTCCGGCTCCACGGCCGTCCAGGCCCCGGCCGGGCCGAGCACCTCGAAGCGGTACGCCTCGACGAGCTCGCCGCCGTTGCGCACCTCCAGCGAGGCCTGCGCCTCCTCGCCGGGCAGCACCTGGACGGCGGACGGGTCGAGGTGGGCCGATGTGGTCGTCATGCGCCGAGCGTAGGAAGCCGTCCGGCGGCGGGCAGGTGCCCGGCGGCCAGCCTTCGGGGCAGTTCCGCTGCCCGTTAAGTCGTTGTGGAGTGCCTGATGATTTGCCGGGTGTTGACTCGTCGGGACGGGAAGCGCCCGGCGGTCCGCCGACCGCCGGGCCGGGGGCGCCCGCGGGTACGGCCGGGCGCGCGAGGGCGGAGGACGCGATGCGCTATCACGGCAACACCGGCGGCGACCGGATCCCGGTCCGGATCACCGCCGAGGACCCGGTCTCACGGGCCGGGCTGGCGGGCCAGCTGCGCACCTGCCCGGAGGTCCGCCTGCTGGACGGCGCCGGGCCGGACGGGCCCGACGAGCCGGGCGGGGAGGACGGGCGGACCGTCGTGGTCGTCGCGGTGGACAAGGTGGGGGAGGAGGCGCTGCGCACGCTCCGCCAGCTGCGCCGCACGGCGGCCGGGCGGATCGTCCTGGTCGGCACCGAACTGGACGACGCCGGGCTGGTCGCGGCCGTGGAGTGCGGCGTGGTCGGGGTGGTCCGGCGGCGGGAGGCGACGGCCGAACGGCTGGTGCAGGTGATCACCGCGGCGGCGCGCGGCGAGGGCAGCGTCCCGGCGGACCTCCTCGGCCGTCTGCTGGAGCAGGTGGGCCGCCTGCAGCGCCAGGTGCTCGACCCGCGCGGCCTGGCCTTCACCGGGCTGGCGCCGCGCGAGGTGGAGGTGCTGCGGCTGGTCGCGGCCGGCCGGGACACGGCGGAGATCGCCGAGGAACTCTCCTTCTCGGAGCGGACGGTGAAGAACGTCCTGCACGAGGTGACCACCCGGCTCCAGCTGCGCAACCGCTCGCACGCCGTGGCGTACGCGCTGCGCGAGGGGCTGATCTGAGCCGCGTGCGCGAGGGCCGGACAGCGTCGCGTGCGCGCTGCGCGAGGGCTGATCCGAGCCGCGTGCCCGAGGGCCGGACCGTGTCGCGTGCGCGCTGCGCGAGGGCTGATCCGAGCCGCGTGCCCGAGGGCCGGACCGCGTCGCGTGCGCGCTGCGCGAGGGCTGATCCGACGGCGCCCGTGGCCCGATCGGGCAGGCACCGCTACCCGGACCGCTGCCCCGGCCGCTGCTGCCGGTCGGGGTGGCGGCGGCCAGGGTTGCGGTGAGGAGGAGCATCCGGATGCCGTCGGCCCGCCCCCGGCGTGCGCGGGGGAACCGTCCGGGGGGACACGGTGCGACGACGCGTTACGACCCAGGGCCCGCTGCGGCGGTCGTTCCTGGCGCTGCTCTCGACGGCGCTGGTGGCGGCCCTGCTGGTGGCCGTCTCGGCGGCGGTCCGCCCGGGGCGCCCGGAGCCGATGGCGCCCGCCGCGGCCGAACCGGCGCCCGGGCGGATCGCCTACACCTCCGAGGACCAGGAGCACCGCGCCCTGGCCCTGGCCGACGGCGGCCGGCTGACCGCGCTGCTCGGCGCCGCCCAGGCGGGCGACGACTGCCAGCCGTCCGCCCGCGGCGACACGGTGGTGTGGGTGAGCGACCGCAGCGGCACCGGTGAGAGCCTGCTGTGGCGCCAGGGCGCCGGGCCGGTCAAGGTGCTGCTGGAGCGGCCGGGTTGGCGGCTCAAGCACCCGGTGCTCTCCCCGGACGGCGCCTGGGTGGCCTTCACCTCCTGGCAGCCGGGCGCGTCGGACCCGAGCCGCGACTGGTGCCGGCAGACCTCCCTCGCCGATCCGGACACTCCGGGGGCCGACGGCGCCGACCGCACGGCCTCGATCTGGGTGGCCAGGACCGACGGCGGCGAGCTGCGCCGCGTGGTGGTCGGCGGCGGCTGGGCGAGCTGGTCGCCGGACGGCGGCGCGCTCGCGTTCGAGCGCGGCGGGAAGCTCTTCCGGGTCCCGGTCGCGCCCGGCGGTACGGCGGTGCCCGTCGACACCGGCCCGGACCCGGCGCACCGGCCCGCCTGGGAGCCGTCGGCCGGGGCCGGGCACGACCGGATCGCCTTCGTCACCGTCCAGGGCGGCTACCAGGAGCTGGCGCTGGTCCCGGCGCGGGGCGGGGCCGTGCGGCCGGTCGCCCGGGGGTCCCGGAGCCAGTGGGTGAACAGCGACGTCGCGTGGTCGCCGGACGGCGGCGCGCTGGCCTTCCTCTCCGACGGCGTCTTCCGCGTCGACCCGGCGGGCACCTGCCCGGCCTGCCCCGGCACGGCCGTGCTGGACGGCGTCAACAACACCGTGGAGTCGGCCGGGTGGTACACCCCGGCGGGCGGGACGCCGACGGTCCTCGTCACGCGGCTCACCGAGTACGTGCCGCGGATCGAGGGCGTCCACCCGGCGCCGCCGCTGGACCGGCTGGACCTCAGGCCCCAGGCGGTGGACGGCACGGAGAGCACCGCCGACCCCGCCTGGTCGCCGGACGGCCGACGGCTCGCCTTCACCCGGACGGAGTACGCCCAGGGCAGCCCGGCGCCCACCGCGGGCCGGCCGCCGACCCGGGTCATGGTCGGCGACGCGACGGACCCCTCCCGCGCCACCGCGCTCGCCGGACAGGGGATCGACCCGGCCATGGACCAGATCGAGCCGGCCTGGTCGCCCGACGGCAAGCGGCTCGCCTTCGTCCAGACCACCCGGAGCTGCACCGACTGCGTCCAGGGCACGGCCGACCGGATCCTCGTGGCCGACGTCTCCGGCGGCGTCGACAAGGCGAAGGTGCTCCTCACCGTCCCCGCGCGCACCCGGAGCGGCTACAACTGCACCTCCACCGACTCCGACCCCGCGTGGTCGCCGGACGGCAGCCGGCTCGCGTTCTCGCGGGCCGGCACGTGCACGCCGATCATCCACCTGGCGGACCTGCGCGAGGCCCCGGCGCTCGCCGCCGTCAGCGGCGTGCGGCACCTCTGGTCGGTCGAGGCCGGCGCCGGGGGAGACCAGCGGGACCTCACGGCCGCCCAGTGCGGCGACCCCGACTGCCCCGTCCTCGACGAGCGCCCCGCGTACGCGCCCGACGGCGGCGGGCTCGCCTTCGCCCGGAAGCTGCTGGCCGCCACGCCCGACCCGAACTCCCCGCCGCCCTCGTGCACGTCCGGCTTCTGCCCGCCGCCGAACGGCCCGCCGCGCGCGACCAGCCCGCTGCGCGTCCTGCTGGAGCTCGGCCCCGACGGCGCGAGCTGCCACGGCGTCATCCCGCCCGCCCCGACCTGCCGCACCCTCGGCCCGGTCAACGGCTCGCCGCCGCAGCCGGTGGCCTTCTACCAGCCCGCCGACCCCGCCTGGTCGCCCGACGGCAGGCAGCTCGCCTTCGACACCGGGATCCGCAACGGCGAAACGCTGTCCGGGCGGATCGCGGTGGCCGACGCGGCGACCGGGACCGGGCAGGTCCTTCCCGCGCGCTACCTCGCCGATCACCGGCGCCCGTCCTGGCAGCCCACCGCCGACCTCGCCGTCGCCCTGACGGCCGCGCAGCCGCAGGTCTCCCTGGGCGGCACGACCGAACTGACCCTCACCGTCACCAACCTCGGCCCCGCCCCGGCCAAGGGCGTCACCGCCGGACCCGCCCTGCCCGCCGGGCTCCAGGCGGTCGGCGTCCCCGTCTCCTCGCAGGGCACCTGCCCGGCCTCGACGCCGTACCACTGCGCGCTCGGCGGCCTGGCGAAGGGGGCGAGCGCCACCGTCCGGCTCACCGTCAAGGGCGTGGCGACCGGCGCCCAGCGGGCCACCGCCCAGGCGGGCGGCGACGTGCTCGACCCGAGGACCGAGAACGACCAGGCGGAGACCGTGGTCACCGTCCTCGCCCCCGGTCTCGCCGTCACGGCCACGGCGACGCCCGGGTCCGTCCGGCCCGGCGAACCGGTGACGGTCGCCTTCACCGTGCGCAACCAGGGCGACGGGACGGCCTCCGGCGTGACGCTGACGCCCGTGGTGCCGGCCGGGCTGCGCGTCGTGTCCGCGACGCCCGCGTGCCCGTCCACCGGCTGCGTCCTCGGCGATCTCGGGCCGGGCGCGCAGACGGTGGTGGAGGTCGTGGTGACGGGTGACGCGGCGTTCGGCGGGCAGGTCACGGGGACGGTGACCAGCTCGAACGGGGAGCCGGTGACGGCGGGGGCGGGCGTCGTGATCACCGATCCCGGGACGGCGACGCCCACGGTCACGGCCACGATCACTCCTCCGCCGCCGACCGGCACGCCGAGCGCCACACCGCCCGACACGCGCTCGCCCGAGCTCGTCGTCACCGCCGCCGCCGACCCCGCGCTGATCCGCGTCGGGCAGCGGGCCACCGTCACCCTGACCGTCCGCAACGGCGGTGCGGTCCCGGCGGGCGGCGTCGTACTGACACCCGCCGTGCCGCCCGGGCTGCACGTCGAGCAGGGCTGTCCGCCCGCCGGCTGCGCGCTCGGCACGCTGGCGCCCGGGGGCGAGGCGAGCGTGGCCGTCGTGGTCACCGGCACCGCCGCCGGGAGCGCCACGGTGACCGGCACCGCGACCGCCCAGGGCCGGAGCGCCGGCGCCACGGCCACCCTGACCGTCGTCGACCCCGCCGTCACGCTCGACCCGAAGGTCGGCCCGCCCGGGCTCGTCACCCTCGCCCACGGCACCGGCTTCCCGCCCGGCGCCGCCGTCCGCCTGCGCTGGAGCGCGGGCGTGACCGCGGCCGCCGCCCCGGTGACCGCGGCCCCGGACGGCACCTTCACCGCGCCCGTCCTCGCACTCGCCCAGGACACCCTCGGCCCGCGCGAGCTGATCGCCACGCTGCCCGACCTGCCCGCCCTCGGCGAGGTGCGCACCGGGTTCGTGGTCGTGCCCGGCGTCCTCCAGCCCCAGCAGTACCAGGAGCGGCGGTGACACGGTGATCCACGAGGTCGACGAATCGCTGCGCACCCTCGTCCGGACCGAGGCCCTGGACGGCACGGACGTCGAGCTGGTCTTCGACGCGCCCACCCGCGACTGGGCGGCCCGGCGCAACACCCCCACCGTCAACCTCTACCTGTACGACATCAGGGAGGACCTGCGGCGCGGCTCCCGCGGGCGGCAGAACGTCTACGACGAGCAGGGCACGGTCGTCGCGCGGACCCTGCCGCCCCGCTACTTCAAGCTCTCGTACCTGATCAGCGCCTGGACCCAACGGCCGGAGGACGAACACCGGTTGCTGTCCGCGCTGCTCGCCTGCTTCCTGCGGCACACCGCCCTGCCGGCCGACGCCCTCGGCCCCGCGCTCGCCGCCACCGGGCTGCCCGTCCCCGTCGGCATCGCGCTGCCGCCACCCGAGGACCGGGCCTTCGCGGACGTCTGGACGGCGCTCGGCGGGGAGCTCAAACCCTCGCTCGACGTCGTGGTGAGCGCGCCCTTCGCCGTGGCCCCGGTCTACCGGGCCGGACCGCCCGTCCAGGAGGGCCTGGTGCTGCGCAGCGGCGAACTCGCGCCCCCCGCCGGGGAATCGGCCACCGTGCACGCCGCGCCGCGCCGACGGAGGGTGCGATGACCGACCCCGGCCTCGCCCACCTGCTGGAGCGGCTCGCCCTGGTCGAGGAGCGGGTGCGCCGGGCCGTCACCGCCCGCCGCGCCACCGACCCCGAACCGGACGACCCGTTCCGCGGCCTCTACCTCTCCGACGAGACGGTGCGCCGGCTCCTCGACGAACCGTCGGCCGTCCCCGCCCCCGACGCGGTGGACGCCGAACGGCTGGCGGCCGTCGAGGAGCGGGCGGACGCCGCCGAGCGGGCCGGAGGAACCCTCCGACTCCGTTTGCTGGCCGTGGAGTTCGACCTGAATCCGCTCGACACCGAACTCCTCCTCGTCGCCCTCGCACCCGACCTGGACAGCCGCTTCGAACAGCTCTACGGCTACCTCAACGACGACGTCACCCGCCGCCGGCCCACCGCCGGGCTCGCCCTGGCGCTGTGCGGCGCCCCGGCCGCCTCGGCCGCCGCCCGCCGACGGCTGGACCCGACCGCGCCCCTGGTGGCCCGCGGAGTCCTGCTCGTCGAGGAGACCGAACGCCCCTTCCTCAGCCGGTCGTTGCGCGTGCCCGACCGCGTCGCGGCGCACCTGCTCGGGGACGACACCCCCGACCACCGGCTCGCCGACCTCCTCACGCCACTGGAACCCGGGCAACCGGGCACCCCGGCCGCCCCGCTCGGCGCCGCGCTGGCCGGCGGCCTCGCCCTCGCCTACCTGCGCGAACCGCCCGGCGGCTCGGCCCGCACCCTCGCCGCCGACGCGCTGCGCATCGCCGGGCGCCGGGCACTCGCCCTCGACCTCGGGCAGCTCGCCCGCGACCCGGCCGCGCCCGGGGCCGTCGTCGCGGCCGGCCGGGAGGCGGGCCTGACCGGCGCCGGGCTCGTCGCCGGTCCCGTGGAGGCACTCGCCGCCGAACGTCCCGCACTGCTCCGGGCGTTGGCCGCGCTGCCGTGCCAGGTGCTGCTCACCGGGCGCGTCTCCTGGGAGCCCGAGTGGTCGTCGGCCGTGCCGCTCCTGGTGGACGTGGCCCGCACCGGCGCCGCCACCCGGGCCGCACTGTGGCGGGCGGCGCTGGGCGGGGCACCCGTCGACCACGACGCCGCCGCCGCCTTCGTCCTCACCCCCGACCAGGTGGAGCGCGCCGTCCGGACCGCGCACCAGCAGGCCGTCCTCGCCGGGGGCCCGCTCACCGAGGACCACCTCCTGCACGGCGCCCGCGCGCAGAACAGTGCCGGGCTGGAGCGCCTCGCCCGGCGGATCCGGCCCACGGTCGGCTGGGCCGACCTCGTCCTGCCCCCGCCCGTCCTGGCCCGGCTGCACGAACTCGCCGCCCGGGCCCGGCACCGCGACCGCGTGCTCGGCGACTGGGCGATGCGGCCCGGCGGCGGGCGCGGGCGCGGCGTCATGGCGCTGTTCGCGGGCGACTCGGGCACCGGGAAGACGATGTCGGCCGAGGTGATCGCCGGCGACCTCGGCCTCGACCTCTACACCGTCGACCTCGCGACGGTGGTCGACAAGTACGTCGGCGAGACCGAGAAGAACCTCGAACGCATCTTCACCGAGGCCGCCGGGGTCAACGCCGTGCTGCTCTTCGACGAGGCCGACGCGATCTTCGGCAAGCGCTCCGAGGTCAAGGACGCCCACGACCGCTACGCCAACGTCGAGAGCGCCTACCTGCTCCAGCGGATGGAGTCCTTCGACGGCCTGGCCGTCCTCGCGACCAACCTGCGCGCCAACCTCGACGACGCCTTCACCCGCCGGCTCGACCTGGTCGTCGACTTCCCCCGGCCCGAGGCCGGCCAGCGGACGGCGCTCTGGGCACGCTGCCTCGGGCCCGCGCTGCCGCGCGCCGACGACCTCGACCTCGAATTCTGCGGCAGAGCCTTCGAGTTGGCCGGCGGTGACATCCGCTCCGCCGCCGTCACCGCCGCGTACCTGGCCGCCGAGGCCGGCCGCCCGGTTGCCATGGCGGACCTGATCGCGGCGGTGGCGCGGGAGTACCGGAAGCTGGGGCGGCTGTGCCTGGAGAGCGAGTTCGGGCCGTACCACGCGCTCACCCGGCTCGCTGCGTAGTGCCCGTTCGGGCAGCGCGGGGTGTCCGGTCGGCACGTCGGGTGCTCCTGGCGGTCGGTGCGGGCCGGGGGCAACTCTGGTGATGACGACCGTGGTTGGGGAGTGATGGGATGCGCGATCACGAACTCGGGGCCGATCAGCTCGCCGACGCCGGGCCCCGGACCGAACGGGCGCCGCACGACCACGCCGGGCTGCTGCTCCGGGCGGCCGCGGGCGGGCGCGCGGGCCTGCTGGGAGCGGGCGGTCTGCTCGGGCTGCAGCGTGCGGTGGGCAATGCCGCCGTCGGCGCGGCGCTGGAGGAGGAGCGTGCGCCGGTCTCTCCCGTGCACGACGTCGTCGCGTCCGGCGGCAACGCCCTTGACGGGGACGTGCGTTCGGATATGGAGGCCCGCCTCGGCCACGACTTCGGCGACGTCCGCGTGCACACCGACAGTGCCGCCCACGACTCCGCCAAGGCCGTCAACGCCCATGCCTACACCGTCGGTTCGCACATCGTGTTCCAGCGCGACGCCTACGACCCCGGCTCCCACCAGGGCCGGACGACGCTCGCCCACGAGCTCACCCACGTCGTGCAGCAACGCTCCGGTCCGGTCGACGGCACCCCGGCGGCGGGCGGCATCGCGGTGAGCGACCCGGGCGACCGCTTCGAGCGGGAGGCGGCGGCGACGGCCGAACGGGTGATGGCGGTGCCGGCGGTCCAGCGGGACGTGGAAGAGGAAGAGCCCTCGGTGCAGGGCCTGTTCGTGCAGCGGACGGAGGCGCCCGAGGAGGACGAAGCAGCCGCGTCCCAGGACAGTTGAGAGGCTGCCGCACGTGAAGGCCGTCCCGGAGCGCTCCGACGACCAGGCGGTGGCCCCTGCACGCGCGCCGGCCACCCAGCACGGGGACGGCCCGCCGCCCGCACGGGGGAGGCTCGACCCGCACGCGCTGCGGCGCCTCCAGGCGGGGGCGGGCAATGCAGCGGTGTCCCGGCTGGTCGCGCAGCGGGCGGCGCAGCCCGTCCAGCGCCTCGCCTCCGGCCTCCCGGAGGCACCCGCGAAGACCCAGCCGCAGGACGATCCCCGCTTCCGCGCCGCCGCCGGCGAGATCCGCGCCAAGGGCCGGGCCCTCGCCGGACATCCCCCGCCCGCTGCCGAGGCGCGTGCGGCACAGGACGCCGCCGTCGCCCCGGCCGACGACCGGGAGGCGCAGGCCAAGGCGGCGCAGGTCGGCCGGATGGACGCCGCGAAGCCCGGCGCGTTCGACAAGGCCGCCTTCGTGGCCGCCGTGGAGCGGGCGGTGGCCGCCCAGGCGCCGAAGAACCTCGACGAGGCCGAATCCTTCGCCTCCTCCGGCCGGGCCGACGGGATCAGGAGCCAGGTGCTCGGTCAGGTCACCGCCGGCCGGCAGGCCTCGGCCCGGGACGTCGCCGAGCGGGCGGCCGAGCCTCCGGACCCGTCCCGCGTGGTCGACCGGCCGGTCACCGCCCTGCCCGAGCGCCCCGCCGCCGTCGCCCCGTCGGCCCCCGACCCCGCTGCGATGGCCGTCGCCCCGGCCCCGCCCCCGCAGACCGACCTCTCCGCCACCCCGCAGCGCACCGACGCCACCATGGCCGAGTCCGGCCTCACGCCCGCCCAACTCGCCGCCTCCAACGAGCCGCAGTTCGAATCCGCCCTCGCCGCCAAGCAGGCCGCCGACCACCACGCCGCCACCGCCCCTGCCGCCCTCCGCGCTGCCGAGCAGCAGAAGGTGGCGGCCGAGCGTTCCGCCGCGTCGGCGCTGGGGGCGGCGGGGATGCAGGGAATGGCGGCGGCCCGGACCACGACCGGCGCGCACGTGACGGCCGGCCAGGCCGCCGCCAAGGCCCGCGACGAGGAGGCGCGGGCGAAGGTCTCCGCCGAGCTGAAGGCCGTCTACGACGGGACGAAGTCCGATGTCGACAAGCTGCTCGCCGACCTCGACGGTCAGGTGGGCGCCGCCTTCGACCAGGGCGAGGCCCAGGCCAAGGCGGCCTTCACCGCCGACCACCAGGCCCGGATGCAGCGGTACAAGGACGAGCGGTACGCCGGGGTCTCGGGCGCGGCGCGGTGGGTCGCCGACAAGTTCACCGGCCTTCCGGCGGAGGCGGGCCAGATCTTCCAACTCTCGCGCGCCCTCTACGAGTCCAGGATGCGTGCGGTCATCTCGGACGTCGCCGATCTGATTGGCCGTCAACTCACCGCCGCCAAGGCGAGGATCGCGCGCGGACGGGAGGCGACCGCCGGGATTGTCGCCCGGCAGCCGCGCGAACTCCAGCGCTTCGCCGCCGACGCGGCCCGGGAGTTCGGCGGGCGGTTCGCGGAGCTGGATTCGGCCGTCGACGACAAGTCCAAGGCCCTGGTGGACGACCTCGCCCAGCGCTACACCGCCGCGCGCAGCGCCGTCGACGACGAGATCAAGGCCCTCCAGGCCGAGAACAAGGGCCTGCTGGACGCCGCGATGGACGCCCTCGCCGAGACCGCCGCGACCGTCAAGCAGCTCGCCGACCTGCTCGCGGGCGTCGCCTCGCGAGCGGCCGGCGCGGTGCAGCGGATCATCGCGAAGCCGATCGAGTTCCTCGGCCACCTCGTCGACGCCGTCAAGTCCGGCGTCCTCGGCTTCGCCGCCCGGGCCGGCGAGCACCTGAAGCAGGGCCTGAAGGACTGGCTGCTGGGCCGGTTGGCGGCCGGTGGCATCGAACTCCCGGAGACTCTGGACGCCAAGGGCATCCTCAAGCTCGTCCTGTCGGTCCTCGGCCTGACCTGGGCCAACATCCGGGCCCGCGTGGTGCGGCAGATCCCGGAACCGGCGATGCGGGCGCTGGAGGGCTCCTTCGAGATGGTCCGGGTCCTGATGGCGGAGGGCGTCGGCGGCCTGTGGCGCTGGATCCTCGGGAAGCTCGGCGACCTCAAGGACACGGTGATCGGCGCGATCAAGGACTTCGTCCTGGAGAAGATCGTCACCGCCGGCGTCACGTGGATCGTCTCCCTGCTCAACCCGGCCTCCGCCTTCGTCCGGGCGTGCAAGGCGATCTACGACGTCATCATGTTCTTCGTCCACCAGGCCGCCCGGCTCAAGGACTTCGTCGACACCGTCCTGGACTCGATCGAGGGCATCGCGGCGGGCGCCGGAGGCGGCATCCCCGCGAAGATCGAAGCGGCCCTGGCGAAGGCGCTGCCCCTGGTCCTGGACTTCCTCGCGAGCCTGCTGGGCCTCGGCGGCATCTCGGAGAAGATCCGGGGCATCCTGGAGAAGGTCCAGGCCCCGGTGACGAAGGCCGTCGACTGGGTGATCGGCAAGATCGTCGCGGCGGGGAAGAGCCTCCTGGGCAGGGCGAGGAGCAAGGCTCAGGGGGAGGACACCCCCGAGGGGAAGCAGCGTCGGCTGGATCGCGGGGTGGATGCGGCCGCGCGGCTGCTCGGACGGGTCTCCGGAAGTCCAGTAGGCATCAAGGCGATTCCGGTGCTGTTCGCCGGGATCAAGTCGAGATACGGGATGACCGAACTCGTTCCAGCGGTTCGGAACGGCGCGTGGTCGGTGCGCGGGGCGGTGAACCCGACCAAGTCGGTCGACACCTCGTCGGCCGCGCGGATGGCCCTCGACGTGAGTGACATCGAATTCGGCCAGAGCACGCCGACCGTGGCACAGGTGTGGATGTGCGGAGAGTTCGTCGGGACGTTCAGATCCGGTGGCGGCCTGCACGCCGAACAGCGCGCCATCGCGGCGATCCGTGCGAAGGGCTGGACGGGAATTCGCGAATGGCCCGTCGGCAGGGTGATCAGGATGGACATCAGCCGGTCCCCGTGCGGTCCTGGAGTGCCGGATCTCGCCGACAACCGGAATCACGACTGTGCACACGCCCTTCAGACGGCCGCCCGGGAGCAGAACGCCCGCCTGACGCTGCGGCTGGCGAGCCTCTACGAAGGGCGTGACCATCAGGCAGGGCAATCCGTGGCGAACATCCAGATGCTGCTCGAAGAAGGCCATCGGGTGGAGCCGTGGAACATCCTGGAAGAAATCAACAAGGGTAGGCACGGCAAGCTCACGATGGAATCCCTGACCCCCGAAGTCCGGGTCAGGTTGGCGCGGAAGGCCGAGATCGTCAACGAGGCGATCGATGCCGTCGGCGGAAGTGCGCGTGCTTGAGGACCGATCCATGTGCTGATTGCCCGATCGGGCACGGGGGGAGACCCGATAGGCCGTACCGGCGGTCATGACCTTGGTCGCCCCGGGACACCAGGCTGGGCGTGGCCGGTTGGGTCCGAAGGGGGCTGAGGGATGCCGTCGTATTTGTCGCCGGGCGTCTACGTCGAAGAGGTCGAGGCGGGTTCGCGTCCGATCGAGGGGGTCGGGACGGCGGTCGCGGCGTTCGTGGGCCTGGCGCCGTGCGGGCCGCCGAACACGCCCACGCTGGTGACCAACTGGAGCCAGTACACCCGGGAGTTCGGGGAGTTCGCCGACGGCTGCTACCTCGCGCACGCGGTCTACGCGTACTTCCTCAACGGTGGCGGCGTCTGCTACGTCGTCCGGGTCGGCGGCGGGAACGCGGCTGCGCCGCCGTCCCCGGGGCCGGTCAAGCGCCGGGGAGGCAAGGCCACGCTCGGCGGGTTCCAGGTCGCCGCGTTGCCGGGTGCGGGCGAGGGGTTGTCGGTCGAGGTCGCGGACGCCGCCGGAGAGTCGCCGGGCGAGGACGCGTTCACGCTGCGGGTCAAGCGCGGCGAGCAGGTCGAGGAGAGCTTCGACGTGTCCGCGAAGCGGGGCCAGCGCACCTACGTGGTGGCGGTGGTCCGGGAGCGTTCGCGGCTGATCGCCGTGGAGGAGGCCGGCGCCCAGGCCGCGGCCCGTCCGGCGAACCAGGAAGTGGCCGTCCCGGCGCCCCCCGCGCAGCCGCAGCCCGTCGGGAGCGCCCCGACGCCCGCCGAGTACGTCGGCAGCGCCGACGACCGCACGGGCCTCGGCGGCCTGGAGGCGGTCGACGAGATCACGATGGTCGCCGTCCCCGACCTGATGAGCGCCTACGAGCAGGGCACGCTGGACGGCGACCAGGTCAAGGCGGTGCAGCACGCCCTGATCGCGCACTGCGAGCTGATGGGCAACCGCGTCGCGATCCTCGACCCCCTGCCCGACCTGACCCCGCAGCAGGTCAAGGAGTGGCGGACGGTCGGCGCCGGCTACGACTCCAAGCACGCTGCCCTGTACTACCCGTGGCTGAAGGTCGCGGACCCGTCCGACGGCCGGCTGCGGTTCGTGCCGCCGAGCGGCGCGATGGCGGGCGTGTGGGCGCGCAACGACGAGAGCCGGGGCGTGCACAAGGCACCCGCGAACGAGGTGGTGCGCGGCGCCGTCGACCTCGCCGTCAACCTGACCAAGGGCGAGCACGACCTGCTCAACCCGATCGGCGTCAACTGCATCCGGGCCTTCCCGGGCCGGGGCATCCGGGTCTGGGGTGCGCGCACCCTCTCCTCCGACCCGAGCTGGCGCTACCTGAACGTGCGCCGGCTCTTCAACTACCTGGAGGAGTCGATCCTGATCGGCACCCAGTGGGTGGTGTTCGAGCCGAACGACGACGCGCTGTGGGCGCGCATCCGGCGGACGATCTCCGCGTTCCTGGTGAACGAGTGGCGCAAGGGCGCACTGTTCGGCCTCACGCCCGAGGAGGCGTTCTACGTGAAGTGCGACCGGGAGACCAACCCGGCCGAGGGCATCGACGCCGGGCAGGTGATCTGCGAGATCGGCGTCGCGCCGGTGAAGCCCGCCGAATTCGTGGTCTTCCGGCTCTCCCAGTTCTCCGGCGGGACGAGCCTCGTCAACGAGTGAGTACCCGTCGGCGGGTGAGTACTCGTCGATCAGTGAGCAGGGAAAGGCGGTTGGCGCGCGATGGCACTTCCCGACCAGGACAGTTCGGTCGGCCACTCCTTCGGTCTGGAGTTCGACGGCGTGGTGATCAAACAGATCAGCGAGGTGACGGGCCTGAAGATGGAACAGGACGTCATCGAGCTGAAGGCGAACACCGCGGACGGCAAGTACGTGGTCAAGAAGCTCCCCGGCCGGCCGAAGGCGGGCGAGGTCACGCTGACCCGTGGCCTGACCGGCGACAGCAGCTTCGAGAAGTGGATCAAGGACTCCCGCTTCGGCAAGATGGCGCAGGTCAGGAAGGGCGGCGCGATCATCGTCTTCGACTACGAGGGCAACGCGATCAAGCGCTACAACCTCGTCAACGCCTGGCCGAAGAGCCTGGAGATCGGCTCGCTCAAGGCCGGCGACACCAGCGTGCTCACGGAGAAGATCGTCATCACGTACGAATCCATGGACGTGGCTTGAGGCGGCCCTGATGCGACGACAGATGGCCGCCCCGCCCGGGGCGGAACGGGTGGCCGAGCCGGTCGCGTCCGTCGGCGGGCAGCGGGAGCCGATGCGGACCGAGTTCGCGTTCGAGCTGCCGCGCGGGTACCTGGACGACTCCGGACAGGTGCACCGCTCCGGCGTCATGCGGCTCGCGACGGCCCGGGACGAACTGGTGCCGCTGCGGGACGACCGGGTGCGGGAGAACCCCGCGTACCTCTCCGTGGTGCTCCTCGGGCGGGTGGTCACCCGGATCGGGGGCGTCACGGACGTGCACGCGGGCGTGATCGAGGACCTGTTCGCCTCCGACCTGGCGTTCCTCCAGGACTTCTACCGCCGGATCAACGCCGAGGGACACACCCGCGCGCAGGTCACCTGCCCGTCCTGCTCCTGCGACTTCGCGGTCGACCTCGCCGGCGGCCGCCTGGGGGAATCATGACGTACGCGACCGAGCGGTTGTACGAGGAGGTCGCGTACGTCGCCTACCACTTCCACTGGCCGCTGGACTCGATCCTGGACCTGGAACACCCTGAACGGCTGCGCTTCGTCGCACAGATCGGCCGGCTCAACGCCCTGGCCGCGCAGGGACGGTGAGGCGGCGGTGTGGGGGTGGCTGAGGAGGGGGCGGTCCGTCGGCCCTGGGCCGGTGCCGCAGTCGGTTCCGCAATCGGCGGCGCAGGCGGCGGCACGGGGCCCGAGGGGCGACTGGCGCGAGGTGCCGGTGCAGCGGCTCACCTTCGGTGCGCCGGAACTCGTCACGGACCCGGCGGGCTTCCGGGACGGGTTGACGAGCCGGCAGGACCCGTCCTTCCTCGGGCCGCTCGGCCACCTCGTCCACCCGGCGGCGCCGGGCGGGACGGGGGACGGGCTGGTGCGGCCGGCGGGCGGTGTGGCGGGGGCGGCGGGGGCGGACCCGTCGGCGGTGTCGGCCGGGGTGGTCGTGGAGCCGGTGGTTGCGGGGCCGTCGGGCCTGGAGTCGCCGCTCGTGGAGCCGGTGGTTGTGGGGCGGTCGGTCGTGCCGTCATCGGGCGTTGAGCCGTCGATCGTGGAGCCGGTGGTCGTGCCGTCGGCGCCGGGTGCGGCCATGACGGTGGTCGCGCGGTCGGTCGAGCAACTGCCGGTGCGGAAACTGGCGACCGCCGGAGTGCCGGAGCGGCCCCTCGTCGGCGAATCGGCGCCTGAGGCGGCAGTGACGGCAGCGATGGCAGCAACGGAGGCGCCGGCGGTTCCGGCGGTGCCGGTGCAGCGAGTCGAGGAACCGCAGCGGAGGGAGGGCGGACCGTCGACGATGCCGCCTCCCGCCGTGCAGCGGTCGGCGCAGGCGGGACAGCGGGCGGCGGATGCGGTACCCCCGCCGAGCCGCCGCTTGGGCCTCGGCGCACCGCTCGCGTCTCGTCCCGCCGTGCAGCGGGCGGCGGAGGCGGGCGGCTCCGGAACCCTTCCGCCGGTTCGGGTGACTCCGAGTGGCAACCCGGGACTGCCGCACGTCTCACGGCGGTCGGGCGGGCTCGGTGCGCCGTTGCCGGGTCCGTCGCCGACCGTGCAGCGGGCGGCAGGAGAGGCGCAGCCGGTCGGGGCGCAATGGGAAGACGCCCCGCCGCCGATGGTTGCGGCGGTCGGACCTCCCGGGACCAAGGCGTCGGTACGGCCGGACGACGGGCCTGCGCCCGAGCCGGAGTCCCTGCCCATGGCACCGTTGGTGGGCGAGGTGCCGGTCGTAGCGGCGAACCCGCCGGTTCAGCCGGAGCATTGGTCGGGCGACGTCGCAGTGCCGTCGGCGAGCGGAGCAACGCCGCCGGCGGCAGGGATGGTTGGTGGTTCGGGGGCCCGGAATGAGTCGGGTGCGCCGGTCCAGCGTTCGGCCGGATCGGAGGACGCGGGGTTCGTGGCGCCGCTGGTCGGTGGCTCAACGCCGGCGGTGATCAGTGGAGTTGGTGAGCCGACGTCGGGTGCGGCGGCCGGTCCGGAAGGTGCGGGGTCCGTTGCGCCGCTACTCGGTGGCTCAACGCCGTTGGGAGTCAGCGGAGTTGGCGGTCCGACGTCGAGTGTGCCGGTGCAGCGCTCGGGCGGGCCGGAAGGCGCGGGGCTCGTGGCGCCGACGGTCGGCGACGCGGTGCCGACGAGTGGCGGGGGTGCGTCCGTAGCGCTGCCGAGGGCCGCCGATGTCGCCGCCGGTGGAGCGCACGGATCTCTGCAACTGACCGTGACGCCCGTGAGGTTGCAGCGGATTCCGCCCCCGGAGGGTGAGTCCGCCAGTGTCGCCGACCCGGCCGTGATCACCGCGAGCGCACCGAGCGTCGGGCTCGTCGGTGAACGTGGGCTGCAGCTTCGTTCGGCTCCCGCGCCGCAGGCGACTCCTCCCGGCGCTGTGACGGCCGAGCCGAGTGCCGTCCCGGTCGTCTGGGCACCGGCCGCCCGCGTCGAGCCGGCCGGCGCCGTTCGCCGAGCGGACCCGTCGACGCCCGTCCAGCGCCGTACGTCCCCACTGCTGCCGTTGCAGGGTCTCGGCGAGGACTACCAGGCCTCGCCGCCGGCCGTGCCGCCGCCACAGGTCAGGACTCCCGCCGACCCGGGAACGGTCGCCGTGGCCGCGGGCATCGCCCAGCGGATGCCCGACGGGTCCGTGGTCTTCGCGCCGCCGGCCCCGCAACCGGCCGAGCCGCCGTCACCCGAACCGCCGCCCCCGCCCGTCCAGCGCGCGGAAGCCCGCACCACGGCCGCACCCACGGCCGCACCCACGGCCGCACCCACAGCTCCACCCCCCGCCTCACCCGAAAGCACCGACGAGCTCGTCCGCCGTCTGATCGACCCCCTGGGTCGCCTGCTCCGGGCCGAGCTCCGGCAGGACCGCGAGCGCGCCGGCCTCCGCTTCGACACCCACCCCTACCACTGAGAGGAGCCCCGCGATGGCCGATGACGACCCGGCGGTGAGCGTGTGCTTCATCGTCGAGATCGACGACTTCAAGCTCGGGACGTTCAACTCCTGCGAGGGGCTGGGCTGCGAGGTGGTGATGGAGCAGCGCGAGGAGGGCGGCAACAACGGGTACGTGTGGCAACTCCCGTCCCGCATCAAGTACTCGAACATCAAGCTGACTCGTCCCGTCACCAAGGACACCGAGAAGGTGACCCGCTGGATCGCGGGCATGGTGTCCGGGGTGACGCGCAAGACCGGCCACATCAGTGCGATGACGGCGGACGGCCGGGTGGTCGCCCGGTGGAGCCTGCTGGACGTGGTGCCGGTGCGCTGGCAGGGGCCGTCGCTGAGCCCGGAGACGCCCAAGGTGGCGACCGAGACGCTGGAGATCGCGCACCACGGCTTCCTCGACCCGGACCGGGCCTGAGGCCACGTCCGACGGCCTGAAAGGAGAGCAGCATGCCGTCCTCACCCGTGGTCTTCTCCGCCGGCGCGACCGGCGGCGGTCCGGCCGGTGCCCGGCCGAAGCTGGAGCGGGCGTACCTGGAGCTGCGCCATCCGCCCGCCGACGGCGGCACGACGACGCCCGGACCCCGGATCGACAAGATCGACTTCCAGTTCAACCCCCGGGAGCTCGCTCTCGCCAAGTCCGCGAAGTGGGAGCGCAAGACGTCGAAGGGCGCCCGGAAGGCGGGGCCGGTCGAGTTCAAGGGGGCCGAGCCCAGCAAGCTGTCGCTGGAGATGTTCTTCGACACCACCGATCACCCCTCCGACCGGGTGGTCAAAGCGGTGGAGCAGCTGTTCGCGTGCTGCGTGCCGACGGCCCAGAGCCACGGCAAGCAGCAGGGCGTGCCGCCGTGGGTGATCTTCCACTGGGGCGGGCTGACCGGCTTCCTCGCGTACGTGAGCCAGGTGCAGGCCAAGTACACGCTGTTCACGGCCGGCGGTCTGCCGGTGCGCGCCGTGTGCCAGGTGACCTTGGAGGAGATCAGCGGCGAGCTCCCCGGCCAGAACCCGTCCTCGGGCGCACTCGCCGCCCGCCGTGTGCACCGCGTCGTGGCGGGGGACACCCTGGCCCTGCTGGCGTGGCGCGAGTACGGCGATCCGGCGGCCTGGCGGGCGATCGCCGAGGCGAACGGCATCGACGATCCGACGCGGCTGAACCCCGGCACCGAACTGCTGCTGCCCGGCGCGGAGGAGATCGCGGACGGGAACGGCCCGATGAACCGCGGGAGGCGCTGACCATGGCCGGTGAGGCCTTCGTGAACACGCTCGCCGTCGAGGTCGGCGGGCAGCCGCTCGCCGCTGCCGTCGCCGAGCTCCTCGTCTCCGCCCACGTGGACGGCAGCCGCCACCTGCCGGACCTCTTCGTGCTGCGCTTCCGCGACCCGCACCACCTGGTCCTGGCCAAGGCGGGCCTGACGATCGGCGTGCAGGTGAAGCTGTTCGCGCGGGTCGCCGACGACCCGCAGCGCGAGCTGCTGGTGTCCGGGGAGGTCACCGCGCTGGAGGTGGACGCGGACGCGACGGGCACGTTCACCGTCGTCCGCGGGCTGGACCACTCGCACCGGCTGCTGCGCGGGCGCCGGGTGGTCGGCTACCGGCAGATGACGGCCTCCGACGTCGCGACGGCCGTCGCGCGCCGGGCCGGGCTGCGGCTCGGCACGGTCGACGCGACGACGACCGTCCACCCGCACCTGGCCCAGGCCGGCCTCACCGACTGGGAGTTCCTGGGCCGCCTGGCCGTCCGGTCGGGCCGGGAGGTGGCCGTGGTGGACGGCCGGTTCCACTTCCGCCGTCCGACCCCGGCCGCCGGTGCGCCGGGCACGTCGACGTCCGTCCGGGCCAGCCCGTTCGTCCTGGAACTGGGCCGCAACCTGCTGCGCTGCCACGCGGTCGTCACGTCCGCCGACCAGGTGCGGGAGGTGGAGGCGCGCGGCTGGGACGTGCAGGCCAAGCGCGCGGTGGTCGCGCACGCGCCGGCCGGCGCCAGTGACCTGCTCGCGCTCGGACTGACGCCGGCCCGGGCCGCCGAGCCCTTCGGGGACGCGGCGTTCCTGGCCGTCGACGTCCCGTTCGGGGCGCAGGCCGAGGCGGACCGGGCGGCGCGCTCGCTGGCCGCCGACCTGGCGGCGTCGTTCGCGGAGCTGTCGGCGGTGGCGATGGGCATCCCGCGGCTGCGGGCGGGCAGTGCGGTGACGCTGACGAACGTCGGGACGCCGTTCGAGGGCAAGTACACCGTCACCGCGGTCCGGCACGTGTTCGATCCGGGGGTCGGCTACCAGACGTGGATCACCGTGAGCGGCCGCACCGACCGCTCGCTCCTCGGTCTGACGGCGGGCGGGGGCCGGCCCCGGGACCGGGTGGCGGGGCTGGTCAACGCGACGGTGACGGACACCAGGGACCCGGAGCACCAGGGCCGGGTGCGGCTGGCGTTCCCGTGGCTCTCGGACGACTACGTCAGCGACTGGGCCCGGACGGCGCAGTCCGGCGGCAAGGGCGGGGGCGGGGTGTTCGGCCCGGAGGTGGGGGACGAGGTGCTGGTCGGCTTCGAGCAGGGCCTGGTGGACCGGCCGTACGTGATCGGCGGGCTGTACAACGGCGAGGACCGGCCGTCCCGGCACGACGTGGAGGCGGTGGACGGGACGAGCGGCGCCGTCAACCGTCGCTCGCTGGTGTCGCGCAGCGGCAACCGGCTGGAGCTGCTGGACGCCGCCGCCGGTCCGAAGGGCGTCCGGCTGTCCACCGGGGACGGCAAGGTGACGCTGCACCTGGACGGGAAGGCGACGTCCGTGGTCGTGCACAGCGACGGCACGGTGGAGATCGAGGCCAAGGAGAAGGTGACCGTCAAGGCCGCGCAGGGCGTCAGCGTCGACGCCGGGCAGGGGAAGCTCGAACTCGCCGGGGACTCCGTACGGGTGACGGCCCGCTCGGGGGTCCAACTGGACGGCGGCGCGGGCGCGGTGAAGCTGCAGACGCAGGGGCAGGTCGACGTCAGGGGCGCGACCGTCGGCGTGTCCGGGACGGCGAGCACCGAGATCAAGGGCGGCGCGACCTGCTCGATCAGTGCCGCCCTCATCAAGATCAACTGACTTCCGATGACCGACCTCCAATGACTGACCTCCGATGACTGACCTCCGATGACTGACCTCCGATGACTGACCTCCGGTGAACGAGGACGAGCGAAGGAGCACCACCGATGCCACCTGCCGCCAGGGTCGGGGACCCGACCGGGCACCCCGGCGTGCTCGCCCCGCCCGGGATCCCCACCGTTCTCATCGGCGGGCAGCCCGCGGCCGTCGTCGGCACGCCGCACGTGTGCTCCTTCCCGCCGCCCGCCGTCCACCCGCCGAGCGCCGTCGCCCCGCCGTGCTGCCCCACCGTCCTGATCGGCGGCCTGCCCGCGGCCCGCGCGGGCGACCTCGCGGCCTGCGGCGCGCCGATCGTCGGTGGCTGCCCGACCGTGCTGATCGGCGGGTGAGGGTGATGGGACGTCGGTTCATCGGTGCGGGATGGGCCTTCCCGGTCCGCACCGACCCGACCGGGTCGATCGCGCTGGTCGCCCAGGAGCGCGAGGTCGAGGAGAGCATCCGTCTGATCCTCTCCACCGCGCCGGGCGAGCGGCCGATGCGCCCGCTGTTCGGCTGCGCCATCCACGACCACGTCTTCGCGCCCGCCGACAGCGCCACCGCAGGTCTGATCGCCTACGAGGTGCGGCTGTCGCTGGAGCGGTGGGAGCCGCGGATCGACCTCGTGGACGTGGTCGTCGGCTTCGACGCGGTCGACTCCGGCACGCTCTGGATCGACGTCCGCTACGCGCTGCGCGGCACCAACGACCCGCGCAACCTCGTCTTCCCGTTCTACGTCATCCCCGCGCACGGCCCTGATGGCCCCGACGGCGCCGACGGCGCCGACGGCGCCGACGTTCCCGACCGCCCCGACCACCCGGGGAGCCCCTGATGCCCCTGCCGCAGCCCAACCTGGACGACCGCCGCTTCCAGGACCTCGTCGACGAGGCCAAGCGGCTCGTCCAGCAGCGCTGCCCGGAGTGGAGCGACCACAACGTCTCCGACCCGGGCGTGACGCTGATCGAGACCTTTGCCCACATGGTCGACCAGCTGATCTACCGGCTCAACCGGGTGCCCGACAAGAACCACCTGGCCTTCCTCGACCTGATCGGGGTCCGCCTGCTCCCGCCGGCCGCCGCCCGGACGGAGGTCACCTTCTGGCTCTCCGCGCCGCAGGAGCGGACCGTCCCGGTGCGGGCCGGAGCGGAGGTGGCCACCGTGCGGACCGCGACCGAGGCGGCCGTGGTCTTTTCCACCGCCCGCGAACTCGCCATCCTCCCCTGCACGTTGACGCACCTCGCGACCGCCTCCCAGGGCGCCCCGGTGGACCGCGACGCCGACCTCGCCGACGGCCGCGGCGTCGCGTGCTTCGCCGCCGTCCCGGTGCCCGGCGACGTCCTGCTCTTCGGCCTCTCGCAGGCCGTGCCGCACTGCCTCGTGGCGCTGCGCCTGGAGTTCCCGGTCAGCGGGCACGGCATCAACCCCGACCACTCGCCGCTCGCCTGGGAGGCCTGGACCGGCGACGGCTGGGCGGGCTGCGCCGTCCAGCGGGACACCACCGGCGGCTTCAACCGGCCCGGCGACGTCATCCTCCGGCTGCCGCCCGACCACGCCGCCTCGGTGGAGGCCCGCCACCGGGCCGGCTGGCTGCGCTGCCGGATCACCGCGCCGGTCCCCGGCCGTCCGTCCTACTCCGCGACGCCGGTGCTGATCTCCGCCGAGGCGTTCACGGTCGGCGGCACCACGACCGCCGTCCACGCGGAGCGCGTCGAGGGCGAGGCCCTCGGCCGCTCCGACGGGCTGCCGGGCCAGACCTTCATCCTCGCCCGCCCGCCCGTGGTCGCCGGCGGCGAGCCGGTCACCGTCGAGACCACCGGCACCGACGGGACGCAGGAGTGGCAGGAGGTGGAGGACTTCGCCCGCTCGACCTCCGAGGACCGCCACTTCCGGCTCGACCGCAGCACCGGCGAGATCGCCTTCGGCCCGGCCGTGCGCGAACCCGACGGCACGCTCCGCCGGTACGGCGCGGTGCCGCCCGAGGGCACGGCGGTCCGGGTCCGCGCGTACGCCACCGGCGGCGGGCGCCGCGGCAACGTCGCCCGCGGCGCGCTGGCCGTGCTGCGCACCTCCGTCCCGTACGTGGCCCGGGTGGAGAACGCGCGGGCGGCGGAGGGCGGCGTCGACGGCGAGGACGTCGCGGGTGCCCGGCTGCGCGGCCCGATCGTGCTGCGCACGCGCCGCCGGGCCGTCACCGCCGAGGACTACGAGGAGCTGGCGCGCGAGGCCGCGCCCGCCGTCGGCCGGGTGCGCTGCGTCGCCACCGAGACCGGGCCGGACGCCGGCGGGGTGCGGGTGCTGCTCGTGCCGAACGCCGAGGACGACGGCGAGGGCCGCCTGGCCTTCGCCCAACTCGCCTGCTCGCAGGAGTTGTTGGAGCAGGTCACCGGCTACCTGGACGAACGCAGGCTGCTCGGCGCGCGGCTGCTGGTGGAGCCGCCGCACTACCAGGGCGTCACGGTCGTCGCCGCGCTGAGGGCCAGGCCGCGCAGCACGCCGGGCGCCGTGCAGCGGGCCGCGCTGGCCGCGCTCCACCGCCACCTCCACCCGCTCACCGGCGGGCCGGACGGCACCGGCTGGCCGTTCGGCCGCCCGCTGCACGCCGGCGAGGTCTTCGCCGTGCTGCAGCGGGTGCCAGGCGTCGAACTGGTCGAGAGCGTCCGGTTGTTCCCGGCCGACCCGGAACACGGCCACCGCGGCGAGGCCACCGACCGGATCCACCTCGCCCCGCACGCCCTGGTGTTCTCGTACGAGCACCAGGTCCGCGTCGCGGCGGAATGAGGACGGATGCCGACCCGGTCGCACGGACGCGGTCCCGTCCCGGACCTGCCCAGCCGCCACCCGCTCGGGGCGCAGCTTCCCGGCGTCTACGCCGACGACGGGGACGGCGCGGGGGAGAACCTGTTCCTCCAGCGCTTCACGGGCGCGCTGGACGAGGTGCTCGCGCCGGTGCTGTGCACGCTGGACAACCTGGCCGCGTACTTCGACCCCCGGCTCGCGCCGCCGGACTTCCTCGCCTACCTGGCGCAATGGGTCGGCGCGCCGACCGGGCCGGACCTCCCGCCGGAGCGGCGGCGCGCCGCCGTCGTCCACGCGGCGGCGCTGCACGCGGTGCGCGGGACGCGGGCGGGGCTGGCCGCACAGCTGCGGCTGGTGTTCGGGGTGGAGCCGGAGATCGACGAGAGCGGCGGGGCCCGGTGGTCGGCCCGGCCGGACGCGGCGCTGCCGGGGGAGGCCGCGCCCCGGCTGGTGGTGCGGCTGCGGGTGCCGGACCCGGCGGTCGTGGACCTGCGGGCGGTGCGGGAGCTGGTGGCCGCCAACCGGCCGGCGCACGTGCCGTTCACGGTCGAGGTGGTGGCGGCGCGGCCCGGGAGGGCCGAGGAGGAGGACGGGCACCATGACGACGTGTGAGCACTGCGGTCAGCCCTGCGCGCGGGGCGAGGACTTCTGCGGCGCGTGCGGGGCGTACCTGTCGTGGGAGGAGGAGCCACGGGAGACGGCCTCTGCGCCTGCTCCTTCGCCTCCCGCGTCCGGGCCCGCGCCGGCCGTCCTGCCCCGCCCGTCCGGGCCTGCCCCTGTCGTCCCGCCCCGCCCGTCCGGGCCTCCGTCCGCACCGCCGGGGCCTCCGTCCGCACCGCCGGGGGTTCCGGCCGCTCGACCGGAACCCGCCGCCGGGGCCGAGGCGCCGGTACCGGCATCGACACCGGCGAAACCTCGCCCGAAGCCCCGCCCGAAAGCCCACCCGAGACCCGAGCCGAAAGCCCGGCCGCACGCCGTCCAGCCGAAGGCCGTCCAGCCGGGCGAGGAGTCCGCGCCCCCGCCGCCGCGCCCGCCCCGGCCGGCGGCCGACCGGGAGCCGATCGCCCCCGGCGACCTGATCTGCGGCCAGTGCGGCACCGGCAACGTGCCCACCCGGCGCTACTGCCGCCGCTGCGGCGACCCGCTCGAAGACGCCCGGGTCGCGCCGAAGCCGCCGTGGTGGCGGCGGCCGTTCGTCCGCCGGCCGAGGCCGGGCCCGGTCGCGGGGGACCGTCCGCGCGTGCGCCGGCTGCGCCGCCCGCGGTTCGTCGTGCCGCTGGTGCTGGTGGCGCTGCTCGCCGCCGGGGGCTACGCGTACCGGGGCGAGCTGGCCGCCGGCGTCGAGGTGGTCCGCGACCGGCTCGCCACGCCGCAGCAGGTCCACCCCACCGCGGTCCGGGCCTCCAGCGAGGACCCGGCCCACCCGGCGGCGCTCGCCGTCGACGGGACCACCGACCGCTACTGGGCGCCCGCCCGCCCCGGGGACGGCCGCGGCGAGTACCTGGAGATGGACTTCGCGTCGCCGTTCCGGCTGCTCGACCTCGTGGTCTACCCCGGCACCTCGACCACCGCCGAGCAGTTCCTCACCCAGGCCCGCCCGCGCGAACTCACCGTCACCCTGACCGGCTCGGACGGCAGGGCGACGACCCGGACGGTCCATCCGGCCGACGCGCCGGGCGAGCAGCGCTTCCACCTCGCCGTCGGCGACGTGGTGCGGATCCGCCTGACGGTCGACGCCGCCTACGGCACGGGACCGGACCGCAGGGTGGCCGTCGCCGAGTTGGAGTTCTTCGAACGCCCATGAGGGTTACGGAAATTGACTGTGCATCAGATCACTTCCACCGGGGCGGCCGGGAGCCCGAGCGAGAGCAGCATCCGCGCGTGCCCCTTCCGGCTGCGCTCGGCCGCCGCCGTCTCCCCGCTCCGCTCGTGGGCGACGATCAGCGTCTGCCAGGCGTCGTCCCGGAACGGGTCGATCTGCACGCTGCGCGCCGCCGCCCGGGCGCCCGCGACCGGCCGCCCGCGGGCGAGTTCGAGCTTGGCGAGGACCAGCGCGGCCTCGGCGGCGGCGTGCCGGTAGTGCTCCCTGCGCTCCACGACCCACTCCGCCGGACCGTCCTCGGGCAGCAGCTCCCCGGCGTACGCGTCCAGCGCGGCGCGGAGGGCCCGGGCCGCCGCCTCCGGCCGGGCGGCCGCCTCGGCGTCCCGGCCCTCCGCGAGCGAGGTCTCGAACCGCCGCAGGTCGTAGCTGCCCTCCGGGGGGATGCGCAGCAGGTAGGCCTCGCCGGAGCGGACCAGCAGCCGCGATCCGCCGCGGGTGACGCCGGGCTCCAGGAAGGTCCGCAGTGCGGAGACGGCGACGTGCAGGCAGCGCGCGGCGGTGGCGGGCGGGCGCTCGGGCCACAGTGCCTCGACCAGCAGCTCCCGGTGGACGGGCTGGCCGGCGTGGATCGCCAGCAGTCGCAGCAGCGCCCGGGCCCGGGGGCGGATCGCCGTCCAGGTCAAGTCCCTTTCCCCCAGTGTGAGTTCGAAACCGCCGAAGCAGCGCAGCGACAGCGTGGCCGATTCGACGGCGGGCGCGGGTGCGGCTGTCGACGCGACGCCGCGGGACGGCGGGCGCTCCCGCCC
Source organism: Kitasatospora sp. NPDC057904 (assembly GCF_042887925.1). Classification (NCBI taxonomy): domain Bacteria; kingdom Bacillati; phylum Actinomycetota; class Actinomycetes; order Kitasatosporales; family Streptomycetaceae; genus Kitasatospora; species Kitasatospora sp. NPDC057904. The sequence continues at coordinate 1,022,810 of NZ_JBHVOL010000001.1, read as the reverse complement.
GCCGCCGGTGGTCCCGGTCGGCCGGCGACGCAGCAGGTGGCCGCGGAGCAGCGGGCCCCAGTGGAAGGTGCCGTCGGCCGGGTCGCGCCTGAGCAGGCCGCGCTCGTCGGCCAGGACGCCCAGCAGCCAGGCGCTCTCCGTGCCGCCGACGAGCGCGTCGCAGCGCGCCGCGTCGAGCCGCGACAGCGGGCTGACCTGCTCCAGGAAGCGCACGAGCCGCTCCGGGAGCGGCCGGATCACCTCGCGCTCCAGGTAGGCGTGAGTGAGGGAGCCGACGACGGCCGCGACGGCCTCCGGCGGGTGCAGGAGCGCGGGGCCGGCCAGCCGCAGCGCGGCGGGCCAGCCCTGGGTGAGCCCGTCCACCTGCGCCGTCTGCCGGGCGGAGGGTCGGCCGCCGTGCGCGTCGTGCAGCAGCCGGCGGACCTCGTCGGAGCGCAGCCGCAGGTCGGCGGGGCCGAGGACGGTGCTCGTGGCGAGCTCCCAGCGGGTCAGGTTGAACTGGGGCAGCCGCTGGCCGGCCAGCAGGAGACGGAGGTTGGGCGGGGCGAGCAGCGCGATCTCCTCCAGCGCGGCCTCGGCCTCGGTCCCGTGGATCAGGTGCAGGTCGTCGACGGCGAGCAGCACCGGGCCCGGCCGCCGCTCCACGCGGCGCAGCACGCTCTCGACGGTGAGCGGTCCGGCGCCGCCGCCGAGCGCGTGGCGGACGGCGGAGAGGAGGGCCCCGGCCTCGCTCGTGCCGCGCCAGGGGCGCCAGCGCACGATCGTGCCCGCGAACCGTTCGAGGTGCTGCGCGAGCAGTGTCGTCTTTCCGTAGCCGGCGGGTGCGACCAGGAGCGTCAGGGCACCGGGCGAGGCGCGGGCCAGCCGGTCGAGGAGGTGGTCGCGGATCACCCAGGAGGTCCGTGCCGGATCACCTGGGGCGGAGTGGATGTGGTGGGCGCGATCGTGCATCGAGGGTCAGCTCCCCCCGCACTGGTAGAGCTCCATGATGATCACTCAGTGTGATCGTTGGTAGACTACTGGAACGGGGCCGCCCTGTCGCCGGATATGCCGGGCCGCGAATATGCCGATCGCGGGCCGGGGCCGGGGCCGGGGCCTGTGGCGATCCGGCGCGCTACGGGTGTGCGCCGGCCGGGGGCTGGGCCGCCGGGCGGTCGACGACCAGTTCCATGTGCATGGAGTCGGTGGACTCCCCGCCCCAGGCCAGGCCGCCGTCGAAGCCGTGCCGCGCAAGCTGCACCAGGAACTCGGCGTCGAAGTGCTCCGAACCGGCCGTCCGCTCCCGGGGGTTGTAGAAACCGCGTTCGACCAGCTGCGCCATCGAGGGGGAGGCGACGGCGGCGGCCGTGGTCGGCCGGGTGCCCTTCTTGCCCGCCTTCTTCTGCCCGAACAGGTAGGCGGGAGTCGCGAGTTTGGCGCGCAGGGAGGTGAGCGTCGCGGCCTGCTCGCGGGCGCCGAGCAGCGGGGCGAGCGCGGTGCGGCGGTCCTCGGCCGCGTTGACGACGGCGGTCAGCCGGTCCGCGTAGCCGCCGGAGGCCGTCAGGTCGAGCTTCTGCTCCCACTGTGCGAGCCGGCGGCCGGCCGGGCTCGTCTCGGCCGGCTCGGCGGAGTGCCGGACCGCCCGCTGGTCGCGGACGGCGGCGGCCTTCACCGCGTCGAGGTTGGCGAGTTGGGTGGTGAGCCGCTGGCGGCTCGGCAGGTCGGCCGCGTCGAGACCGGCCGCGGCGGCGGCCCGGGCGATCCGTTGCTCCTCGGCGGTGATCGCCGCCGTCCAGGGTGCGATGAGGGCGGGCACCTGGGCGAGGAGGGCGGCGCGGTCGGCGTCGGTGGCGGCCTCGAAGTAGCGGGTGCGCAGGTCGAGGAAGGCGTCGCGGTTGTCGCCGAGGGAGGCCTGGAAGGCCGCCGAGGTCTGCGCGAGGCGCCCGGACTCGGCGCGCAGCCGGTCGAAGTGCGCCTGGGCGGCGGGGGAGGGCGCGGCGTCGGGGTCCCCGGCGGTCGCGTCGCCGGTCGCGCGGATCAACGCCCTGCGCTGCCCGTACTCGCCCAGGTCGGCGTGGCTCTCCGCGCCGGTGACGGACCGGACCAGCTCCGCGGTCTCGGCCTTGCCGATCTGCGGCATGTTCGTGGCGTCGTAGTCGATGGCGTACCCGAGGGTGTGCATGGACGCCGGGGTGAACTTGGTGTTCGCGTCGAAGGACTTGCGGAAGGCGAAGGCGGTGCTGGACGACGGCATCGGGCCCTCCAGCGCCGTCGCCACCCCCTCCAGCCGGGCCTTGGCGTCGCGGTGCAGCCAGGGCCGGCCGGGCACCGCGGACTGCTCGATCGCGGAGTAGTGGGCGACGAGCGCGGCCACCGTGCCGAACCAGCCGAGGCCGGCCCGCAGGAAGTGCCCCTTCTGCGTGTCGGTGGTGAGCGGGACCCCGCCGCCCCCGCTCAGGACGTGCGCGGGGAGCGCGTTGACGGCCGCGAGCGCCTCCGGATCGCTCACGGGAGCCGTGTCCGCGCCGTCGACGCGCTGGACGACGCCGTCGACGCGCTGGACGACGGCCGTGGGCGCGGATCGCACCGACCGGACGAGCGCGGTGGTGGCCGCGTTCCCCGCCGCCCGTTGCAGGGACAGCAGGGCGGCGGCGGGAGTGTGTGCCACCGGGCTCGTGCCGGGCGCCATCCCCGGGCCTGCCCCCGACGCTCCGCCCCGCCGTGCCCCCGCCCGTACGCTCACCCGTCCACGGTAAGCGCCGCCCCACTCGGGACCGCTGCCCGAACGGGCAGACCTTCGTGCCTGGTCGGCGGCTTCCCCGGTCCGCGCCGGGATTTCTTGACGCGTTCCCTACGTCGAATTCGGCAAAGTGAAGGCAAATTCGACGTATGGTCGCGGCCAAGGAATGGGGAGGGCCGGCATGGAGACGACACTGGAACCGGACCGGCGGGCGCTGGACGTCCTGGACACCGCGCGGCAGGTCAGCGGCGGGCGGCTGGGCACCGAACACCTGCTCGCCGCCGCGGCCGACGCCGGCGGCGGCGCCGCCCGAGCCCTCACCGCCGCCGGAGCGCCCGCGCCCGCCCTGCACGCCGCCCTGCGCGACCGCCACGTGGAGTGGACGGCCGACGACGGCGGGCTCGCGGACGCCGAGCGCCGGATCTCCGCCGCCGCCGCCCACGCCCTCGGCACGGCGATGGACCACGCCCGCGACGAACACGCCCCGAGGTTCACCGCCGAACACGTCCTGCGCGCCGTCCTCGCGGACCCCGGCAACCGCGCCGCCGAACTGCTCGCCCGCTGCGGCGTCGCCTCCGCCGCCGTCCTCGCGCACCTCGACGCCCCGGCGGCCCGCGGCGGCCTCCACCCCCTGCTGCGCCCCACCCGGGACGCCGTCCTCGCCCACCGCGCGGGCCGGCAGCCGCGCTGGAAACGGATGCTGACGCGCCCGGCCGCCGCCGGAGCCGCCCTCGCCGCCGTCCGGCGGGAGACCGACGCCCAGGCCGAGCGCCTCGGCCGGCGCTCGCCCGGCACCGAACACGTCCTGCTCGCCGTCCTCGCCCTGCACGAGGTCGCCCGCCACCAGCGGCAGTCCCCCGGCGGCGACCCGGACAGCGGCCCGGCGGACGGCTCGGCGGGCGGCTCGGCGGACGGTGAGGACTCCGCACTCGCCGCCCGGCTCGGCCTCGACCACGCCCGCGCGCACGCCGCCCTCGCCGACGGCGGGCTGCCGCTGCCCGCCGACCCGCGCTCCGTCGAGGCCTACCTGGCCGGCGCCCGCGACACCGACGCCCTGCTCCGGACGCTGCTGCGCGAGGACACCCGGGCCCGCCGCCTCGCCGAGACCCTGGGGGCCGACCTCACGGGCCCCGAGGGCCTCCTGGAACAATGATCACGAACCACGGAAGGGGCCGGGACATGCAGGTGACCATCGGCGAAGAACTGATGCTGCTCTCGCTGGACGACGAGTCCGGCGTCGCGAAGGAGGCGGCGAGCGCGGGCTGGGCCGTCGCGGGCGGCATCCTCGCGGACCTCGTGCTGGCCGGGCGCGTCACCGTCGACGACGGCCGGCTCGCCGTCGCCGACCGCACCCCCACCGGCGACCCGCTCCTGGACGGCCGCCTCGACCGGCTCGCCGAGTGGGCCGAGCGCAAGGGCGCGGGTCGGGGGGCGGGGAAGGCGTCCGGCTGGCTCACCACGGACCGCCCCACCGCCGTCCGCGACGCCGTCCAGCGCCTGTGCGAGCGCGGCCTGGTCACCGAGGAGCGCCACCGCGCCCTTGGCATCTTCCCGGTCCGCCGCTACCCCGAGGCCGACCCGACCGTCGAGCGCGAACTGCGCGAGCGCCTCGCCGCCGCCGTCCTGCGCGGCGAGGACCCGGACGCCCGCACCGCCACGCTGATCGCCCTGATCCACGCGACCCGCCTGCACCGCCTGGCCTTCCCCGACCTGCCCCGCAAGGAGGTCGAGCCGCGGTTCGCGGCCATCGCGGCCGGCGAGTGGGCGAGCGGACCGGTCGGCGAGGCGATCCGGAACATGCAGGCCGCGATCGCGGCGATCACCGCCGTCACCGCCGCCACGGCCGCGACGACGGCGGTCATCACGTGACGGCGCGCTGCCCCGGACCCGACGGGCCCGGGGCAGCGCCGGGGCGCGTCTTTCGGATCAGCGGGTGGTGTAGCCGCCGTTGGCGAAGAGGGTCTGGCCGGTGATCCACCAGCCGTCGGTGGCGAGGAACGTGACGATCGGGACGATGTCCTCGATCTTCGTCAGGTCGTTGCCCATCGCCTGCGACTTGTGGAACGCCACGCGCTCCGGGGTCTCCTGGCCGTAGAAGAACGGGGTGTCCATCGGGCCCGGGGCGACGTTGTTCACCGAGATCCCGCGCGCGGCGAACTCCTTGGCCGCGGCCCGCGTGTAGTGCTCGACCGGGGCCTTGGCGCCCGCGTAGGTGGAGTAGCCGTCGGTGAACGCGGCGAGCAGCGACGTCAGGATCGTGACGACCTTGCCGCCGTCGTTCAGCTGCCGGCCCGCCTCGCGGATGAAGAAGTACGCGGCCTTGGCGTTCACGGCGTGCATCACGTCGTACTCGGCCTCGGTGGTCTCCACGATCGGCTTGCGCAGCACCATGCCGGCCGTGTTGACGGCGACGTCGACGCCGCCGAAGGTCTCCTTCGCGACGGCGAAGACGCGCTCCACCTCGGCGGGCTTCGTCAGGTCGCCCTGCACGGCCACCGCCTCGCCGCCGGCCGCCTTGACCGCGGCGACCGTCGCCTCGGCCTCCGCCGCGGTCCCGTCCGAGTGGTAGTGCACGACGACCTTCGCGCCGTCGGCGCCCGCGGTGCGGCTGATCAGTCCGCCGAGGTTCTTCGCACCGGCGCCGACCAGGACGACCTTGCCGGCCAGGGAGTGGTTGCTGCTCATGATCTACGGCTCCTCGCCAGATGGGGGATGTGTTCGCCGCACCACTGTCCGCCGCGAGGCCCCTCCGGGGCTTGAACGATCCGGCGCCCCCTGGAACGAACCGCTCACGATCTCGCGCGGCACCCGGATCCGCCGCCGCCCGCGGTCGTCATCCGTCCCCCGGACGGACCAGAATCGACGGTATGACCACCCACGCGACGTTCCTGTCCGCCATCAAGCCGCACCTGCTCCGGCTCTCCGGCAGCGGCCAGGACCTCGACGAGGCCGTGGTCGAGCGCGGCCTCGAACGGGCCGCCACCGGGGACTCCCCGATGGAGGACGGGCCCACCCGGCACGTCCTCGCCGTGCACGCGGGCACCTCGGCCGACCTCGCCTGGTCCGCCGACGGCCGGCCCCGGCGCGAGCGCTTCCACCGCGGCCAGGCGCTGATCAACCCGGCCGGCTGGGCCTCCCGCCCGCGCTGGGGGCAGGACGCCGAACTCATGATCGTCGCCCTCGAACCGGCCTGGCTGGAGAAGCTCGCCACCGAGAGCGACCTGCCGGGGCCGCTGGAACTCGCCCCGCGCTTCCACCTGACCGACCCGTTCCTCGCCATGCTCGTCGAGCGCCTGGTCGCCGAGTACGAGGGCCCCCGCCCCGCCGACCCGCTCTACGCGCAGTCCCTGCTCCAGGCCCTCGCCGCCCACCTCATCCGCACGGCCGCCACCCGCGGCCCCGGCCTGCCCGAACGGGACGGCGGCCTCACCCCGAAGCGGCTCGACCGGGTCGTCGACCACATGAACGGCTACCTCGACGGCCGGCTCTCCCTCACCGACCTCGCCGCCGTGGCCGGCGTCAGCCCGTCCCACTTCACCCGGGCGTTCCGCGCCTCGACCGGCCAGTCGCCGCACCAGTACCTCGTCCGCCTGCGCCTCGAACACGCCCGCCGGGCCCTGCTCACCACCGACACCCCCATCGCCGCGATCGCCCAGCTCTGCGGCTTCGCCGACCAGAGTCACCTCACCCGCACGATGCGCCTCCACACGGGCACCACCCCGTCGGCGCTGCGGGCGAGCCGGGACTAGGGCGGCTGAACTCGGCCTCCCCCCCACCGCCGTTCGCCCGTGTCATAGTGGCTTCCGTACGCTCCCCGGCGCACACAGGGTTCGATGAGCACCTCTCATGTGACGGAGGGTCAACAGTGTCGCAAGAAGCTCTGGGCTCGGGGTTGAGCCGGAGGCGTCTGCTCCGCCTGGGGGCAACGGCCGTGGCCGTGGCCGGAGTCGGCGGATCGGTGGTGCCGGTCGCGGTCGGTGCCGAGCGGCTGCCGAATCTCGCGGGCGTCGCCGACGGGAGCACGTTCATGGCGTGGAAGGGCGTCGACGGGGACCAGCGGATCTGGTGGAACCAGCTTGTGAACGGCACCGGTTGGACCGGGCCGCAGCCGGTCGACGGCGCCGCCACCAGTGCCGGGGTCGCCCTGGCCGGGCCGTGGGGCGGGCCGTTGTTCATGGCCTGGAAGGGTGTCCTCGGCGACGAGCGGATCTGGTGGAACTCGTTCGACGGGGGCGCCTGGTCCGCGCCCCAGCAGGTGCCGGGCGCCGCGAGCAGCGTCGGCCCGGCGCTGACCGACTACGCCGGGGTCTTCATGGCGTGGAAGGGCGTCACGGGGGACCAGTAGATCTGGTGGAACAGCTACTACGGCGGGTGGACGGCACCGCAGGCGGTCCCCGGGGCGTCCAGTGGCTTCGGGCCTGCTCTGGCGGTCGACCGGAGCGGTGGGCCGTACGGCGTGCCGTGCATGGCGTGGAAGGGCGTCGACGGCGACCAGCGCATCTGGTGGAGCAGCTACCGGGGCGGTTCGACGGGCAGCAACTCCTGGACCGGGCCGCAGCCGGTCGACGGCGCCGCCACCAGCGCCGGGGTCGCCCTGGCCGGGCAGCCGGGCGGCGGACTGCTCATGGCGTGGAAGGGGGTGGACGGCGACCAGCGCATCTGGTGGAGCCGGCTCTACCCGTCCTCGACGGTCTGGACCCCGCCCCAGCCGGTGCCCGGGGCGCGCAGCGGCGTCGGGCCCGCCCTCGCCGTCTACGGCGGCTCCACCGTCATGACGTGGAAGGGGGCGGACGGCGACCAGCGCATCTGGTGGAACCGGTTCGACCCGGGCGGCAGCGTCTGGTCCGATCCCCAGCCGATCTTCGGGGCGAGCACGGGCTTCCGCCCGGCCCTCGCCACCGTCGGGGCCTGAGGCGGTCCGGTCCGCCTAGAGCGCCACGACCGCCAGGACGAGCGCGATCAGGACCATCGACAGCCCCAGCGCGATGAACCCGTACTCCAGCGGCCGCCGTTCGCGCCCCTCGACGAGCACCTGGCGCGGGTCGGCCGGGTCGTAGCGCAGCGGCACGTGGCCGCCGTCCGGCAGGGGGTGACGCCGGGTGGACGGGACGGGGGAGAAGACCTCGACCACCCGGCCGTCCTCGGTCTCGAACTGCAGCAGCGGACGCGGCGGCGAGACCCGGTCGTCGGGCGTCGGCACGCGCTCGCGCACCAGCGCCCGCACCGGCACCCCGACCCGCCGCAGCCGCCGCACGTCCCGCAACCCGACCACCCCGGCCAGGTACGCGACCACGCCCCCCAGCCCGCCGAACACCACCACGGCGAACCCGGCCGTCCCACCCACCACGCCTCCCTGCCCGCGCCGCCGTCCCAGGACCTCCAGTATCACGGACGGGCAGTTCGTCAGCCGTCGGCCGAGCGGTGGTCACGTCCTGAAATGGACACGTGGCCCGTCCCCCGGGACTACCCTGGCGTGGTGGAATCCGACCGCAGCAACGGCGAGTTCGACTGGCGTCCGCGTCCTGATCGGGTCCGGGCCGTCGCGGCGCGTCCGCGCTGGTTCGTCCGCCGGATGCGCGTGGCGGCGGGCCTCGGCGTGCTGGCCTTCCTGCTCGTGGCCGGCGGTGTCCTGGCCTTCTTCCAGGCCATCCACTTCCCGTGCCTGTGCGGCGAGGGCCAACCCGTCGACCGCACCGCGGAGATCACGGCACTCGTCAGCGCGCTGGCGGGACTGCTGTCGGCCATCGCCGCCGTGCTCACCGCGGTCGTGTCCCTGGTCGCACTGCGGCGGGACCGGACCGAACCGGCCCCGCCACCGACGACGCCCGACCCCACCGGTCCGGCAGGCGATCCGCCCGCCCCCGCAGGCCCCCCTGCGAGCACCCCGAACGAGTCCGGCACCCACCCGTGGGTCCCGCCCTCGTCGCCGCACTGACACCGGTTCGGGCCCCGGCGATCGTGTCGGTTCGAGCTCTCCGAGCTCGGGCGGCCCCATGTGCCCGCCCAGAAGCGGTCGCGCCCCTCCCGGGCCCCTACACCTCGCCGAGGGGGACCGCCGGGTCGGCGAGGCGGGCCGGGTCCACCACCCGCCGGGAGCGGACGAGTTCGCGGATCGGGTCGGTGACGTCCCAGACGTTGACGTTCATGCCGGCGAGGACCCGGCCGTCGGCGAGCCAGAAGGCGATGAACTCGCGGGTGGCCGGGTCACCGCGGAAGACCACGCGGTCGTAGCCGCCCGGGTCGACGTAGCCGACGTACTCCATGCCGAGGTCGTACTGGTCGGTGAAGAAGTACGGGACGCGGTCGTACCCGGCGTCGTCCCCGCCGAGCATCGCGCGGGCGGCGGTCTGGGGCTGGTTGACGGCGTTGGCCCAGTGCTCGACGCGGATGTGGCGGGCGAACAGCGGGTGGTAGGCGTTGGCGACGTCGCCGGCCGCGTAGACGTCGGGGGCGGAGGTGCGCAAGTGCTCGTCGGTCGTGATGCCGTTGTCGGTCTCCAGGCCGGCGGCCTCGGCGAGGGCCGTGGCGGGCGCGATGCCGATGCCCACGATGACGACGTCGGCCGGGACGGTGCTGCCGTCGCCGAGCCGGACGCCCGTCACCGTGCCGTCGGCGCCGGTGAGTTCCTCGACGCGGACCTCGAAGCGCAGGTCGACGCCGTGCGAGCGGTGCAGGTCGGCGAAGACCTGGGCGACCTCGCGCCCGAGCACGCGCAGCAGCGGGAGTTCGGCGGCCTCCAGCACGGTGACCTCGGCGCCCGCCTCCCGGGCCGCGGCGGCGGTCTCCAGGCCGATCCAGCCGGCGCCGATCACCACGACCCGGGCGCCCGGGCGCAGCGCCGCCTTGATCCGGTCGCTGTCCTCGACCCGGCGCAGGTAGAGCACGCCGTCCTGGTCGGCGCCGGGCACCGGCAGGCGGCGCGGCACCGAGCCGGTGGTGAGCAGGAGTTTGGCGTACTCGATCCGCCCGTCGTCGGCGAGGGTGACGGTGTGCGCGGCGGGGTCGATCGCTGAGACGGCCGTGCCGAGGCGCAGCGTGATGTCGTTCTCGGCGTACCACTGCGGCGGGTGGACGTAGATCTTCTCGCGGGGCGTCTTGCCGAGCAGGTAGCCCTTGGACAGCGGCGGCCGCTCGTACGGGCGCTCGTGCTCCTCGCCGATCAGGACGATGCCGCCCCGGTGCCCGGCCTCGCGCAGCGCCTGCGCGGCCTTGGCCCCGCCGAGCGACGCGCCGACGATGACGATCGGCCGCTCACGTCCGCTGTCGTCCGCGGTTCCCATGCTGAACTCCTCGCTCTCCGGCCCGGATCGACGGCCAGCCTGCCGCCTCGCCGGTGGCCTGTCGAGACCGCGCCGGGCGCGCCGCCACCGGCTCCCCCGTTCGGGTGAAGTCAGGTGAGGGGCGTGGCCTACGGTTGTGTCGCGTCGCGGACCAGGGCGGTGTCGGTGAATTGCTCGAAACGCACGATGCGGCCGCCGCGCACCACGAAGTGGTGGGCGACGCGCACCGCGAGGGGTTTGCCGGTGGTCTTGTGGACGGCCGTGTAGCGGGCCAGGACGACGACGTTCTCGCCGTCCACGACGTAGGTGTCGTCGTGGGCCGTCCAGTCGTGCCACTCGGCGGCGAGGCGTTCCATCACGTTGCCGGTGACGCCCTTGGGGGTGCGGTAGGTGCCGGCGAGGGGGAAGCCGGCCATCTCCGTCCACTCGATGTCGTCGGCGAGGGTGGCGCGCAGGGCGGCGAGGTCGCCGCGGGCGGAGGCGAGGTACTGGCGGCGGACGACGTCGGCGGGGGCGGCGGACTCGTTGAACGCGGCGGTCCCGCGCGGGATCTCGATCATCGTGGCTCAGCCCCAGGTCGTCTCGCCCATGGCGACCTTCGTGCCGAGGTCGACGGCGATCGCCAGGCCGAGGTCCGGGAAGCGCTTCTCCAGGGCCTGTTCGGCCGCGGCGGCGTCCGGGGAACGGCCGATCTCGGTCTCGAAGGCGCGCAGGTAGTCGCGGGTGTGGAAGACGGAGGTGAGGTTGGTGGGCGCGCCGGCGGTGCGGTGGCCGGCCGCGACGAACTGCGGTTCCAGCGCCTCGATGCCGTCCAACAGGTCGATCCAGGCCGCCCGTTGCTCGGGGGCGGGGGTGTCGGCGGTCCACACGTGCAGGCCCTCGAACAGCAGCACGCCGCCGAGGACGGCGTGGTGGTGGTGCTGCCACAGGTAGTGCCGGTCGGGCAGGTGGAAGTCGGCGCCGCGCAGTTCGAACCGGTGGCCCTCGAAGACGAGTTCGTCGCCGTGCAGGGGCTCGGGCCGCACGAGCCGGGTGGGCAGCTCGGGGCCGAGGTGCGCCCAGGCCCCGAGCTTGGCCTCGTAGGTGTCCTGGATGTGCTGGACGGTGGACGGGGTGGCGAGGAAGCGGGCCTCGGGGAAGGCGTCCTGGACCTCCTGCGCGCCGAAGTAGAAGTCCGGGTCGCCGTGGCTGACGAACACCGTGGTGAGCCGCTTGCCGGTGGCCCGGATCCGTTCGGCGAGGCGGCGGCCGTCGGAGCGGGTGAAGCCGGCGTCCACCAGCAGGGCGTCGTTCGGGCCGGTGACGAGGACGGAGGTCTTGTTGAGGGAGCTGTCCGGGCTGTCGATGACCTCGAAGTCGAGCGCGCTCATGCGCCCGCCTCCCTTCGGTCGGCAGGCGCTTCGCGCAACACGCACCTCTCGATGATTTGCTCGCTTCGCTCGCTCATGCATCTTCCTTCCGGGGACAGGCGTCGCGCCCAGGATCGGTGCTCGGCGGCCCGCCCGCATCCCGGGAAGGGCCGCCGCGGCCGGCGTCACTCCGCGGGTCCCAGCCGCAGCACCGCCACCGCCCCCGCGAGCGTGGCGACCGCCAGCGTGGACCACAGCACCCCGGGCCCGGCCGCCAGCAGGGCCGTCAGCACCGCGGGTGCCGCCGCCCTGCCCACGCCCATCGACAGCTCCCAGCGGGCCAGCGCCCGCCCGAGCAGGTGCGGCGGCGCCACGGCCGCCACCAGGGCCGTGCCGGAGCCGGTGTAGAGGATCTCGCCCAGCGTGAACAGCACCGCGACCACCGCGATGCCCGCCGCGCCCGGCGTGCCGCCCAGCGAACCGGCCGCCCAGAAGCCCAGGAACGACAGCGACAGCGCGAACCCGGCGGCCGCCATGACCACGCGCCGCGGCCGGTGCGCGAGGCGCAGCACCAGGGCCAGCTGGAGTGCGAGCACCAGCACCGTGTTGCCCACGAAGACGCCGGACGACCACGCGGGCGAGGCCTGGAGGTGCAGCACGAGCAGCGCGGGCAGGGCCACCTCCAGCACGTCGAAGCAGAAGGCGTACGGCACGTTGGCGAGGCTGAGCAGGGTGATCCGCCGCATCGGCGTGCGGGGGCCGGCCTGCGGAGCGCCGACGGGAGCGGAGGGAGCGGGCGGAGCCGTCACCCGCAGCGAGCGGACGAGGGCGGCGGCGCCGAGGCACGTCACGCCCGTCACGCCCGCGAGCAGCCGGATCGCGCCCTCGCCGCCGGTCACCGCGACGGTGGCCAGCAGCGCGCCCGCGCCCATCCCGGCGTTGCGCAGCGAGCGCCCGGCGGCCAGCGCCGCGTCCCGCAGCCGGCCCTCGGTCAGGGTGCTGACCACGGCGGCGTGGGTGGCCGGCCAGGACTGGCTGCCCACGCCGATCAGCACGGCCGCCGCCGTGAAGCCGGGCAGTCCGCCGGCCGCGAGCAGCGCGAGCGCGCCCAGCGACCGCACCGCGAGCGTCGCCGCGGCCGGCAGGGTGCGGGCGCCCCGGTCGATCCACCGGCCGGTCAGCGGCACCACCATGAGGCCCACGACCATGCCGAGGGTCATCGCGAGGCCGGCCCCGCCGGCGGTCAGGTGCAGCACCTCGATGCCGTAGAGCAGCAGGAACGGGCGCAGCAGGCCGGTGCCCACCGCGTCCACGAGCAGGGCGGCGGCGTAGCGGGGCCCGCCGGCGGCGGTGAGCAGGGTGAGGAGGGCGGACGGGCCGCGGCGGCTCGTGCCGACCGGCGGCGCGGGCGGCTCACCGGCCCGGGCGGCGGCGTGGTCGTGGACGGACTTCTCCTGGATCAGGCTCATGGCCGACACCGTGCGCCCCGGCCGGCCGCCGGGGCACGTCGATTGACGGTTCGCGTCAATCGACGGCGGGGTGCATCAGGCCTGGTGGGAGGATTCCTTCCGTGAGCTTGACCATCGACATCACCGGACTGCCCGACGAGCGCCTCGTCTTCACGCCGTCCCCGCTCGCCGAGCTGAACGCGATGCTGCACGTCCTCGCCGAGCCCGGGCACCACCCCGCGCTGCACGGCTGGGCCTCCTCCACGGCCGCGACGATCCCGCCCGAGCTGTCGGAGCGGCTGCTGGAGGCGGACTTCCTCTGGCGCTCCTCCCGTGCGGACTTCCTCGTGCCCGGCCTGCCCGGCGCCACCCTCGCGGAGGAGCTCGACGCCGTCGACCGGGTCGACGACGAGCTGTACGTCACCGCCGCGCTCATCACCACGTGCGGCTCCTCCAGGCTCACCCGGCGGATGGCCTCCCCGCTGAGCGATCCCGTCGCGAACGAGCGGGCCCGCGAGCTCGCCCTCGCCCGCGGCCCCCGTCAGGCCGCGTTCGCGGACCGGCTGCTGGCCGACCCGCCCGCCGTGCGCGCCCTGGTGCGGCGGATGCTGGAGGACTGCGGGTCGGCGTTCTTCGCCGACGCCTGGCAGCGCGTCCTGCCCGACCTCGCCGCCGACGCCCGGCGCAAGGCCGACCTGGTGCGCCTGCGCGGCGCCGGCGAGGCGCTCGCGGCGGTATCGCCGTCCGTCGCGCTGGAGCAGGGCGCGGACGGCCGGCGCCGGATCGTCGTCGACAAGCTCCAGGACAACGCCACCAGTGGGGTGGCGAGCGGGGGAGTGACGTTCATCCCGACCGCGTTCGGCCGTCCGCACCTGCTCGTCGTGCACGCCCCGGGCTGGCGGCCGGTCGTCCAGTACCCCGTGGCCGAGGCCGGGCTGCCGGAGCCGGTCTCGCTGGCGCTCGTCCAGCAGCGGCTGGAGGCGCTCGCCCACCCGATCCGGCTGCGCCTGGCCCGGACGATCGCCCGCGGCCCGCACACCACCGGCGAACTCGCGGCCGCCTGGCAGCTCTCGGCCCCCGAGGTCTCCCGCCACCTCGCCGTGCTGCGCAAGGCCGGACTGCTGGTCACCCGGCGGCGCGGGCGGTACATGCTGTACGAGCTCGACCTGGCCGGCAGCGCCCGGCTGGGCTCCGACCTGCTGGAGGCCGTCCTGCGGTGACCGGGGGAACGGTGACCAGGGGGAACACGGCCGTGGCGGCCCGCGTTCGTCGGGCATGACCCGTGACACGTCCTCGACCACTCCCGAGATCCTCCGTTACACCGCCTTCGCGACCCGCCCGGAGGGCGGCAACCCGGCCGGCGTCGTCCCGGACGCCACCGGGCTGTCCGACGGGCGGATGCTCGCCATCGCCGCCGAGCTCGGCTACTCGGAGACCGCCTTCCTCACCCCCGGCACCGGCCGGGGCGCCTACGCCGTCCGGTACTTCAGCCCGCTCGCCGAGGTGCCGTTCTGCGGGCACGCGACCGTGGCCTCGGCCGTCGCCCTCGCCGCGCGCACCGGCCCCGGGCGGTTCGTCTTCAGCACCGCGGTCGGGGAGGTCCCGGTCGAGGTGGCAGCGGACGCGGACGGCGTGCTGCGCGCCACCCTCACCAGCGTCGAGCCGAAGGTCGAGGACGTGAGCGAGGGCGACGTCGCCGAGGCGCTCGCCCTCCTCGGCTGGGCCGCCGCCGATCTGGACCCGGACCTGCCGCCCCGCGTCGCCTACGCCGGGGCCCGTCACCTCGTGCTCGCCGCCGCCACCCGCGACCGCCTGGCCCGCCTCGCGTACGACTTCGACGGCCTCGCCGCCTACATGACGGCCCGGGACCTGCTGACCCTCCAGCTGGTGTGGCGGGAGAGCGCGCACGTCTTCCACGTCCGCGACCCGTTCCCCGTCGGCGGCGTGGTGGAGGACCCGGCCACCGGCACGGCCGCCGCCGCGTTCGGCGCCTACCTGCGCGAGCTGGGCGCCGTCGGCGCGCCGGCCGTCCTGACGCTCCACCAGGGCGAGGACCTCGGCCGCCCGGGTCTGCTGCACGTCGAGCTGCGCGAGGGCGACGCCCGCGTCCGCGTCTCGGGCGCCGCCGTCCCGATCCGGTAATCCCGGGTTCCCACCCGACCGGTCGGTCGGCACAATGCGCCCCGGTTTTTATCCAATGGCCCGAGGGGTGTCAATGGCGGCCGACCGGCAAATATTTTCCGGTGCACCCGGCGCATACCGGTCTGTCCGTTTTGCGAGGCGGCAAATAGTTTCCGGTTGACAGTCGTTCCGGGGTATTGAATTCTTTGGATCAATGCTTCCGTTCGCTGAGCGGCGTTGCCCTTTCCCCCAATGACCCCGATGGTCCCGAATGACGTCGTCATTCCGGGTGGCTTCGCCTTGCATTTTTGTACCGCAATCCGACAAGGAAACCGGCGTGCACACTTACCTGAACCTCAAGAAGTCCGCGCGGATCAGCCACGACTTCTGGGAGGTCACCTCCGAGGCCGGGATGTTCGACATCGTGGTGTCCGGCCTCGGTGACGGGCGGCACCGGGCGCTGGCCGACGGCCACGAGTTCGTGAACATGTCCTCCTACTCCTACCTCGGCCTCGACACCCACCCCCGGATCGTGCGGGCCGCCGCCGACGCAGTGCTCGCCGAGGGCGCGCTCAACAGCTCGACCTCCCGCATGCGCATCCGCTTCGGTTCGCTGCGCGACGCCGAGACCGCGCTGTCCGAGCTGTTCGACGTCGAGGCCGTCACCGTCGCCTCGTGCGCCGCCGCGGCCTGGGCGAGCCTGCCGCTGCTCGCCTCCGGACTGCTCACCGACGACGTGCCGCCGCTGATGGTCTTCGACAAGAACGCGCACTTCTGCCTCAACGCGCTCAAGCCCGCCGTCGCCGACGAGGCCGAGATCGTCACCATCGCGCACAACGACATGGCGGCCCTGGAAGACCTCTGCCGCAAGCACCCGCAGGTCGCCTTCGTCGCCGACGGCGTCTACAGCACCGGCGGCGCCGCCCCGATCGCCGAACTGCTGCGCCTCCAGGAGAAGTACGGGCTGTTCCTGTTCTTCGACGAGGCACACGGCGTCTCCACCGTCGGCGAGCGCGGCCGCGGCGCCGTCCTGGAGGAGATGGCCGCACGCGGCGGCATGAACGACCGCACGCTGATCATCACTTCGCTCAACAAGGGCTTCGGCGCGTCCGGCGGGGCGATCTTCCTCGGCCGCAACGGCGATCAGAAGCGCCGTGACACCGCGCTGCGCAACGGCGGCCCGCTGATGTGGTCGCAGCGCATCAACACCGCCGGCTTGGGCGCCGTCATGGCCTCCGTCGAACTGCACCGCTCCCCGGAGCTGAAGGAGCTCCAGCTGCGGCTGCAGGACAACATCTCCCTCTTCGACTCGCTCGTGGACACCTCGTTCAGCGGCGACGGCCTGCCGATCCGCTTCGTGGACATCGGCTCCGAGGAGGCCACCATCCGCCTCGCCGGGGAGCTCCTGAAGCGCGGCTACTACACCTCGCCGATCTTCTTCCCGGTCATCGGCCGCGGCAAGGCCGGCCTGCGCCTGATGCTGCGCGCCAACATGGCCGAGGCGGAGATCCGGGACTTCTGCACCGCCCTCAACGACGGCCTGCGTGCCGAGGGCCTGGCAGCCAAGGCCGCAGGCGCCCAGGAGCAGCGCCGATGACCGTCCTGCAGTCCCACGTCGACACCTCCTCCGAGGCGTTCCGCCGCAACTCGGCGGCGTTCGACGAGAAGCGGCAGGTCATCGCGCGGGCCAGGGCCACCGCCGTGGCCGGCGGCGACGAGCGCTCGCGGCGGCGCCACACCGAGCGCGGCAAGATGACCGCCCGTCAGCGCGTGCACCGGCTCCTGGACCCGGGCACGCCGTTCATGGAGCTGGGCCAGCTGGCCGGGCACGAGGTCTACGACGAGCACGTGCCCTCGGCCGCCCTGGTCACCGGCATCGGTGTGGTGAGCGGCCGGCCGGCCGTGATCTTCGCCAACGACGCGACCGTCAAGGGCGGCAGCTACTTCCCGCTGACCGTCGAGAAGCAGCTGCGCGCCCAGAACGTGGCCCGCGAGAACGGCCTGCCCTGCATCTACCTGGTCGACTCCGGCGGCGTCTACCTCCCGCTGCAGGAGCACCTGTTCCCGGGCGAGCACCACCTGGGCCGGATGTTCCGCAACATCGCCGAGCTGTCCGCCCTCGGCCTGCCGCAGATCGCCGCGGTCATGGGCAGCTGCACCGCCGGCGGCGCGTACATCCCCTCGATGTGCGACGAGACGGTGATCGTGCGCGGCACCGGCACGGTGTTCCTCGGCGGCCCGCAGCTCGTGCGCGCCGCCACCGGCGAGATGGTGGACGCCGAGACCCTCGGCGGCGCCGACCTGCACACCCGGGTCAGCGGCGTGGCCGACCACCTGGCCGAGGACGACGAGCACGCGCTCGCGATCGTCCGGGAGATCATGGCCCGCGACAGCCGCCCGGCACTCGCCCCGCCGCCGCGGGCCCCGCGCCCGCCGCTGTACGACCCGGCGGAACTGCCCGGCATCGTCAGCGCGACCCTGCGCGAGCACATCCCGGCCAGGGACGTCCTCGCCCGCCTCCTGGACGGCAGCGAGCTCGTCGAGTACCGCGCCCGCTACGGCCCGACGATCGTCTGCGGCACCGGCCACATCGGCGGCTACCCGGTGGGCGTCCTGATCAACGACGGCGTCCTCTTCCCGGAGAGCGCCCAGAAGGCCGCCAACTTCATCGAGCTGTGCACCCAGCGGGACATCCCGCTGCTGTTCCTGCACAACATCAACGGTTTCATGGTCGGCGCCGAGTACGAGGCCGACGGCATCGCCAAGCACGGCGCCAAGCTCGTCAACGCCGTCTCCACCGCCAAGGTGCCCAAGTTCAGCCTGGTCGTCGGCGGCAGCTACGGCGCCGGCAACCTCGCCATGTGCGGGCGCTCGATGGGCCCGCGGCTGATGGCGATGTGGCCGAGCGCCAAGTCCACGGTGGTCGGCGCCGAGCAGACCGCGACGGTGATGGCGCTCCTGCGCAGCGACCAGCTGGCGAAGGAGGGCAAGATCCTCTCCCCCGAGGAGGAGGAGTCGATCAAGCGCCCCATCATCGAGACCTACGAGCGGCAGTCCCACCCGCTCTACTACGCCGCCCGGATGTGGGTGGACGCCGTGGTGGACCCGACCGAGACCCGCGAATGGCTGGCGCTGTGCCTGGCCATGTCCGTCGACGCTCCCAAGCAGGAGACGCGCTTCGGCGTGTTCCGGATGTGATGACGAAATGATCAAACGAGTCCTGATCGCCAACCGCGGCGAGATCGCCCGGCGGATCGCCCGCACCTGCCGCCGCCTGGGCGTCGAGTACGTCGCCGTGCACTCCGACGCGGACCACCGCTCCGCCCACCTCGAAGGCGCCGTCGAACGCGTCCGGATCGGGCCGGCCGCGGCCGCCGAGAGCTACCTCGACGTCACCGCGCTCGTGGACGCGGCCTTACGCACCGGCTGCGACGCCGTCCACCCCGGCTACGGCTTCCTCTCCGAGCACCCCGGCTTCGCCGCGGCCGTCGCCGCCGCCGGGCTGGTCTGGGTCGGCCCCGACGCCGAGATGATCACGGCCATGGGCGACAAGTCGACCGCCCGCGCCCTGATGGCCGCCGCCGGCGTGCCCGTCCTGCCCGGCTCCGAGACCGCCACCGAATCGGCGGAGGCGATCCTCGCCGACGCCGAGCGGATCGGCTACCCCGTGATGCTCAAGCCCGTGGCGGGCGGCGGCGGCAAGGGCATGCGCGTCGTGCGCGCCGCCGCCGAACTGCCCGACGCCGTCGCCGAGGCCGTCCGGCTCGGCCGCAGCAGCTTCGGCGACGGCCGGCTGCTCGTCGAGCGCTACGTCGAGCGGCCCCGCCACCTGGAGGTCCAGGTCTTCGGCGACCGCCACGGCAACGTCGTCCACCTCTTCGAGCGCGAGTGCTCGCTGCAGCGCCGCCACCAGAAGGTCGTCGAGGAGGCCCCGGCCGCCAACCTGCCCGACGCCGTCCGCGCCGAGCTCCTGGAAGCGGCCGTCCGCGGCGCCCGTTCGCTCGGCTACGTCAACGCCGGCACCTTCGAGTTCATCGTCGACCCGGCCGACCGCTGCTACTTCCTGGAGGTCAACACCCGCCTCCAGGTGGAGCACCCGGTCACCGAGGAGATCACCGGCGTCGACCTGGTCGAGTGGCAGCTGCGCGTCGCCGACGGGCAGCCGCTCCCGCTCGCCCAGGACGAGATCACCGCCACCGGCCACGCCGTCGAGGTCCGCGTCTACGCCGAGGACCCGGCCGAGGGCTTCCGCCCCGCGCCCGGCCGCGCCGCCGCGGTGCGCTGGCCGGCCGGCGTCCGGGTCGAGGCCGCCTTCGACGACACCGCGACCGGCCACGGCACCGGCGCGGCCGGATTCGACGCGGGATTCGACACCGGCCTCGACGCCGGATTCGATGCCGGACTCGACCCCTTCGAGCCGGAGTTCGGCGGATCCGCCTTCACCGGCGGCGCCGAGGTGCCCGCCTTCTACGACCCCATGGTCGCCAAGCTGATCGCCCACGCGCCCGACCGCCCGGCCGCGCTGCGCCGCCTGGCCGACGCCGTCCGCGGCACCGCCCTGCTCGGCCTGACCACCAACCTGGGCTTCCTCGTCGAGCTCCTGCGGGCGCCCGCCGTCGTCGCCGGCCGGATGGACACCCACCTGGTGGACGCCCTGGTCGCCACCCCGGCGGAGGGCAGCACCACCCCGGCCGAGCGCGCCGAGGCCGCCGCCGCGTGCGCGGCCGCGATGCAGCTCCCGCCGCTCGACGGCGCCCCCGCCTCCCCCTGGCAGGGCACCGTCGGCCCGTCCGACCGCCGCCGGCTCGACCCGGTCGCGCCGTTCGGGCGGGTCGAACTGCGCCACGGCAGACGAACCCTGGGCGTCGGCCTCACCGCCCGCCGCGGCGCGAGCGTCGAGGTGCAGGTCGAGGGCCGGCCGTTCACCGTCGCCGCCACCGCCGTGCCCGGCAGCCCGGGCCTGTTCCGCGGGACCGTCGACGGCCTCGCCTGGACGGGCCTGCGCACCGCGGCCGGCTGGGAGCTCGGCATCGACGGGCACCGGGTGGCCCTGGCCGACCGGAGCGTCGCCGGCGCGGGCGCCGCGGCCGCCGACAACGCCGTCAAGACGCCGATGCCGGGCACCGTGGTCGGCCTCCTCTGCGAGGTCGGCGACCGGGTCGAGGAGGGGGCCGCCCTCGTCGTCGTCGAGGCGATGAAGATGGAGAACCGCATCCTCGCGCCCTTCACCGGCGTCGTCACCGCGATCACGTGCGCCGTGCGCGACCTGGTCGCCACCGAGCAGGTCCTGGTCGAACTCGCGCCCGCCGACGACGACGCCTGACCCACGCACCACCCACCCCCTGGAGCAAGGAGCCCTCGCATGTCCGCAGGAACCGACCCCGCCACGCTGTTGCTGGTCGGCGGGGTACGGGCGGTGTCGCTCGGCCTCGACATGGCGGAACTCGCCCTCGACCAAGCCCACGAGCGGGGGCTGCGCACCCACCTCACCAACCAGGAGGCGGTGCTCGCCGCCACGGAGGCGGTGACCGGCCGGGCCGGCGCCGTCTCGGCGGTGGACTTCACCGTCCCCGGCGAGACGGCCGCCTGGGCGCGCCGCCAGGTCGCGGACGGTACCCGGTTCGACGCCGTCCTCGCCCTCCAGGAGATGGCCCAGGTCGCCGCCGCCGACACCGCCGAGGCCCTCGCGCTGCCGGGCAACCCGCCGGAGGCCGTCCGCCGCGTGCGCACCAAGGACGCCTGCCGCGAGGCGCTCGCCGCGGCCGGCTTCCGCCAGCCCGCCGTCCGCCTCTGCGCCGGCACCGACGAGGCCGCGGCCTTCCTCGCCGCGTCCACCGGGCCCTGGATCGTCAAGCCCCGGGACGCGATGGGCAGCACGGGCGTGAGCCGGATCACCGGCCCGGACGGGCTGGCGGACGCCGTCGCCCTGCTGCCCGGCACCGGCCCGTTCCTGGTCGAGGAGTTCGTCGAGGGCGCCGAGTACAGCGTCGAGGGGCTCTTCCTCGACGGCGCGCCGGTCGTCCTCGCCGTCACCGAGAAGGAGAAGGTCGAGCCGCCGTTCTTCGTCGAGGTCGGCCACATCCTCCCGGCCGAACTCCCGGACGCGCGGCGGACGGAGATCGAGCGGACGGTCGCGGCGGCGCTCGACGTCCTCGGCCTGCGCCGCGGCGCCTTCCACGTCGAGCTCTGGCTCGGCCCCGACGGCATCGTGCTCGGCGAGGTCCACAACCGCTACGGCGGCGACTGGATCCACCGCATGCTCGGCCACGTGATCCCCGGGTTCCAGGTCTACGGCCTCATCTACGACGACCTGCTCGGCCTCCCGCGCGAAGCGGCCGACCTGACGCCGGTCCGGGCCGCCGCCGCCCGCTACCTCGCCCCGCCGCCGGGGAAGGTCGTCGCCGTCGACGGCTGGGAGGAGGCCGCGGCCCACCCCGACGTGCTCCGCGCCGAACTCGCCGTCGCGCCCGGCGGCACCGTCCGCCCGCTGCGCACCTCCGGGGACCGGGCCGGCGTCATCGTCGTCGGCGCCGACACCCCCGCCCAGGCCCGCAAGCTCGCCCGCGAACTCGCCGACTCGGTCCGCTTCACCGTGGAGTCCGAGTGACGACGACTGCCACCGCCCCGCCGGCGGCGAGTCTGCTGCGCCGGCTCACTGCGTCGTTGCTGCCGGGCTCCCGGCAGGGCCGGATCATGGCCGCCGGCACCACCGTGGACGCCGTGGCCAACGGCCTCTACCTGGCCACCGCCACGCTGTACTTCGTCCACTACCTGAACATCAGCGCCGTCGCCGTCGGCACCGCGATCGCCTCCGCCAACGTCGTGGGCCTGATCAGCCCGCTGGTCTTCGGGCCGGTCGCCGACCGGTTCGGCGCCCGCCCGGTCTACGTCGCGCTCACGCTCGCGCGCGGCGCCGGGTTCATCGGGTACGCCCTGGTCGGCAGCTACGCCGGGTACCTCGTCGTCACGTGCTTCACCATCGCGGCGGCGCGGGCCTGTTCACCGCTGCTGCAGGTGATCGTCGGCGAGTTCGAGGGGGCCGCCGAGCGCACGAAGACCATGGCCTCGCTGCGGGCCATCACCAACATCGGCCTCACCGCGGGCTTCCTGCTGGCCGCGCTGGTGCAGGCCGCCCACTCCCGGGCCGCGTTCGTCGCCCTGTTCCTGTTCAACGCGGCGGCCTTCACGGCGGTGGCCCTCGCCGTGGTGCGGGCCGGCCGGGTCGCGGGCGGTGCCGAAGCGCCGGCGCCCGCCGCCGGGGCCGCACCGGCCGAGGCCGCCGCGACGGGCGGATCGCCCTACCGGGACCGGCGGTTCCTGCTGGTCACCGCCGCCAACGCGATCCTGATGCTGCACGACTGCGTGCTGTTCATCCTGCTCCCGCTCTGGGTGGTGGAGCGGGCCGGGCTGCCGGCCAGCGCCAGCTCCGGCCTGCTGGCGATCAACACCGTCCTCACCGTGGTGCTCCAACTCTCCGTGGGCCGCCTCGCGCAGGGGCTCGCCAGGGCGCTGAAGATGCTCCGCGTCGCGTGCCTGTTCCTGGTGCTGGCCTGCGCGTTCTTCGCCTTCGCCGACGGACGGGGCGAGTACCTGGCGCTGGGGGCCGCGGTGGTCGCCGTCGCGATGCTGACCGTCGGGGAGAACCTCCACGCCGTCTCGCGCTGGGAGATCTCCTACGAACTCGCGCCGCCGGCGGGCCGGTCCAGCTACCTGTCGCTGTTCAGCACCGGCATGAGCGCGCAGCTGATCATCGGTCCGTTCCTGGCCACCGGCCTGCTGCTGCCGGCCGGCGCGGCGGGCTGGGTGCTGCTCGCCGCGCTGTTCGCCGGGGCCACCGCCGTCACCGTCCTCGCCTCGCGCGGCGCCGTCGCGGCCGAGCGGGCCACCTCCACGGCCGAACCGGAGGCGCTGACCAGCTGATGTCACTCTGTGTTGCTTGAGTAGGTATATAGTTGCTTGATTGAATACACGCCAGGAGTTAGGCTCCCCTGAACGTGCCGAGGACACCCCTCCGGCACGGAACCATGGGGGTGGGGACTCTTGTCGGCGGAGAGACTCACGGTGCCGCGCGAGGCACTGGACATTCCCGCGCCCCTCGACCACGACGAGTCGGCCGTCGCCGAACTCCCGGGGCTCGCCAGCCTGTTACGCGACTGGCGGGCCCGGGCCGGGCAGCGGCTCGGCCTCGGCAAGCCGCTGCCGCAGATGACCGTCGCCACCACGCTCGGCATGAGCGAGCGCTGGTACCGCGACCTGGAGCGCGGCGGCAGCGCCCGCTTCGACCCCAGGCTGCTGGGCAGGCTCGCCGACGTCCTGCTGCTCGACGCCGACGAGCGGGCCTCGCTGTACCTGTACGCGATGGGCGGCACCCCGGCCGTCGGACCGCACGCGCCCGGTGACCTGAGCAACCTCCAGGAACTGGTCGACCGTCAGATGCCGGAGCCCGCCTACCTCGCGGACCACGCCTGGAACGTCGTCGGCCACAACCGGGCCGCCGCCGAGTGGTTCCCGTGGGTCGCCCGCCCCGGCGCCAACTTCGTCCGCTGGCTGCTGACCGACCCCGAGGCCCGCGCGCAGATGGCCGACTGGACCTGGCAGGCCCGGATGACCCTCGCCATGATCCGCTTCGCCATGGCCGGCTACCCCGGCGACGAACAGCTCGTCGCGCTGCTCACCGAGGTCCTGCGCGACCCGGTCTGCCGCCGGCTGTGGGCCGGCCGGGCCTGCGTGGTCGCCAACCGCGACGGCGACCGGTTCAGCCTGCACCTGCCGCACGTCCGCCCCGAGCCCGTCGAGGTCGTCGCCCAGGTGCTCAGCCCCGGCGGCCGGCCGGACCTGCGCTTCGTCGTGCTGGCCCGGCCCTGACCTGACCCCGTCTCACTCGTAGCGCAGGCCGCTCGGCCGCATCAGGCGCAGGAGTTGCGGCAGTCCGAGGGCGGTCGTGAGGAGCACGGCACCGGCGGCGATCGCGGCCGTGGACAGCATCGCGCCCCAGTCGACGGCGAAGTCGAGCCCGGCCGTGTACTGCAGCACCGCGCCCATCCCCAGGCCGCCCGCCGTCGCCAGCAGCACGCCGAGCGCCATCGGGACGAGCGTCTGCCAGAGCACCGAGAGGCCGAGGACCCTGCGCCGGGTGCCGACGGCGTTCAGCACGCCGAGGACGCGGCGCTGCTCGCGGAAGCGCTCCAGCTGGCCGACCAGCAGGCCGAGCGCGACGAGCAGCACGGTGACCGCGGAGCCCGCGGTGAGCAGGCGCTTGACGGCGAGGTAGGTCGGGTCGAGCGTGCGGTCGAGCGGGAACTCGGTGCGCGCCTGCGGGTCGATCGCCATGACTTTGCTGGTCAACTGCTCCTTGGTGTCCGGCAGTCCGGGCTCCATCGACACCAGGACGGTCGCCGGCTGGCCGCGCAGCGCGGCGGCGGGCACGGAGCCGGGGGTGAGCAGGAGCATGCCGCTGCCCATCCGCCCGTCGGGGTCGCCGCCCACGATGCCCGGGACGGGCGTGGCGGCGGGCAGCTGCCAGGCCGCCGGTTCGCCCTGGCCGCGGAAGAAGGCGGCGTGGACGGTCGTTCCGGGCTCCGCCCCGCTGCTCGGCCTCGTCTCCGGTCCCTTGAGGACGAACGCGTCGCCGTCCTTGCAGTCGGGCAGTGTCACGAAGCCGCGCAGCACGGCGCAGCCGGCGATCCGCACCGAGGGCATCTCCCACGGCTTCCCGGTGGGGCTCTCCAGGGAGAACTCGGTGTAGGCGGCGGTCGCGGCGACCCCGGTCGTGCCGGCCAGCCGCTGGCCGAGTCCGTCGGCCCGGGGCGCGCCGCCGGGGAAGGTGACCGACTGCTGGTACGGGCCGGTCTCGGGGCGGTGGCGGGGCAGTCGCTCGTAGCCCGCGCTGACGCCGAGGAAGAGCGTCTGCAGGGCGATCGACCCGGCGATGGCCACGACGACGCCGCTGACGGCGGCCGACGCGGGCCCGGAGCCCAGCTGGAGGCGGCGGACCGCCAGCTGCCAGGACAGCCCGCCGCCGCCCGCCCGCCGGGTGACGGCCTCGACCAGCCAGGGCAGCAGCGCGCAGACGCCGATCAGCATCAGCAGCAGGCCGAACGCGACCAGCAGCGAACCGCGGGTGTCCTGCACGGAGTTGAGGAAGGCGGTGCGCGGCAGTCCGCTCGGGTTGTCCTGCGAGGGCAGCACGAGCGCGAAGACCGTCACGGCCAGTCCGGCCGGCGGGAGCAACAGCCGCCAGCCGATCCGGCGCCGGCCCGGGCCGCTGCGGCGGACCACGCCGAGCGGGTCGACGACGACCCGGCGCAGGGCGGCCAGGGTGACGCCGACGGCCAGCAGCGGCACGACGACCGCGATCACGGCGGCGATCGCCGGGTGTGGCGCGACGTCCTGCGGGTAGAAGCTGAGGTCCGCGAGCCTGATCCGCCCGATCAGCTGCCGGGCGGCCGCGAACAGGCCCGCGCCGGCGACCAGTCCGAGCACGGCGCCCACCAGCGACTCCCCGGCGGCGATCCGGGCGGTCATCCGGCGGTCCGCGCCGCCCAGGCGCAGTGCGGCGAGCCTGCGGTCGCGCCGCTCGCCGCCGAAGCGCGCGGCGGCGGCGAGGAAGACGCCGACCGGCGCGAGCATCACCATGAGGCCGACGGCGTTGAGCAGGATCAGCTTGGGGTCCATCGGCTTGGGCGGCGAGAAGTGCCCGTACGCGTCGATCCGGACGGCCCCGGTGTCCACCGTCAGGCCGTCGCCGCCGAGCACGTAGTCGGCCTGGGCCGGTCCGAGCAGCCCGGCGGGGCCGATGGTGCCGACGACGGGGTAGGGGAGGCGGTCGCGCAGGAGCTGGTTGGCCGGGTCCCGGAGGA
This sequence comes from Kitasatospora sp. NPDC057904, assembly GCF_042887925.1. Lineage (NCBI taxonomy): Bacteria > Bacillati > Actinomycetota > Actinomycetes > Kitasatosporales > Streptomycetaceae > Kitasatospora > Kitasatospora sp. NPDC057904. The sequence goes on along the minus strand of NZ_JBHVOL010000001.1, from coordinate 997,034 downwards.
GGTCGGCGAGGGCGGGGGAGACCACCATCCGGCCGGGCCCGGGGTAGGCGCCCACGCCCGGCGGGAGCGGCGGGTTGGCGCCCTCGGGCTGGACGACGCGGCCGCGGACGGGGGTGCCGCGGAAGGTCGTGTCGGCGGTGGCGATCAGGACGGTCCGGTCGCCGGGGGAGGGGATGACCTCGTCCTGGAAGGTGTCGTTCTGGGTGTACAGGCGGTCGTTGCGGTGCTGGACGATGCCGGGGAAGGACGCGGTGAACAGCAGCAGCGCCACCCCGAGGCCGACGCCGCACGCGGTGAGCAGCAGCCGGCCCCAGCCGTCCCGGCCGCCGTTCAGTGCCAGGCGCACTCCGAGGCCGAGGTGGTCGAGGAAGGGGGAGCGGACCGTCCCGTCCGTCCGGGTGCTCATATCGCCGCCGCCAGGTCGCGGGTGCGGCCGTCGCGGACGACGACCTCGCGGTCGGCGTAGGCGGCGACCCGGACCTCGTGGGTGACGAGGACGACGGCCGCGCCGGACTCGCGGGCGGCGCGGGTCAGGAGCTTCATGACCCGCTCGCCGTTGAGGGAGTCGAGCGCGCCGGTCGGCTCGTCGGCGAAGACGGCCCTGGGCTCGGTGATCAGCGCCCGGGCGGCGCCCACGCGCTGGCCCTGGCCGCCGGAGACCTCGCCGGGGCGCTTGGCGGCGACGTCCGCCACCTCCAGGCGCTCCAGCCACTCGGCGGCGCGCGCCTCGGCGGCCCGGCGGCGGATCCCGTTGAGGCGCAGCGGCAGGGCGACGTTCTCCAGGCAGGACAGCTCGGGGACGAGCTGGCCGAACTGGAAGAGGAACCCGAATTCGGTGCGCCGCAGGGCGGAGAGCTCGGCGTCCGAGCAGGCGGTGAGGTCACGCCCGCGGTAGGTGATCGTGCCGCTGTCGGGGCGGGCGATCCCGGCGAGGCAGTGCAGCAGCGTGGACTTGCCGGAGCCGGACGGGCCCATCACGGCGACGAGTTCGCCGGCCGCGACGGTGAGCGAGGCGCCCTCCAGGGCGGGGGTGGGCCCGTAGGACTTGTGCAGGTCCTCGGCGGAGAGCAGGGGTTCGGGGGCGGTCAACGCTGGGACTCCGTGATTCGGGCGGCGAGTTCGTCGAGGCGCGCGGCGGTGAGTTCGAGCCAGCGCAGGTCGGCCTCCAGGTGGAACAGCGCGTGGTCGCAGACCAGTTCGTCGGCGAGGTCGCCGTCGAGCTTGCGGCGGGTCAGCTCGCGCATCGCCTTGAGGTGTTCGGCGCGCTGGAGGTCGAGGACGTCGGCGGCCGGGCGGCCGGTCAGCAGGGCGAGCACGACCTTCTGGTAGAGCGTGCTCTGCAGGTACGGCTGCGGGCTCTCCGGGTGGCCGAGCCAGTCGGCGAGGTCGGTGACGCCGGCCTCGGTGATCGCGTACTTCTTGCGGTCGGGACCGCCGCCCGCCTCGACGCCCTCCACGACGACGAGCCCGTTCTTCAGGAGCCGGGACAGCGTCGAGTACACCTGCCCGTAGTGCAGGGAGCGGTCGCGCCCGAAGTGTTCGTCGTAGCGCCGTTTGATGTCGTATCCGTGGCGGGGCCGGCCTTCCAGCAGGCCGAGGAGCATCTGACCTAGTGACATGCCGGGAACTATACACACCATGTATACAGGGGTGTGAATAGTGGCCGGGTGGGGTGGGGGTGCCGGGCGGCGCTAGGATGCGCGCGACATCGTCCGGACCTGCGGGTCCATTCCACGGGGGAATTGATGACTGATCAGACGAGTGGCCGGTGGCTGGAGCTCGGCACGCCGGGCGGTATCGAGGCGTACGTCCACGGCCCGGTGGGCGAGGTGCGCGGCGCGGTGGTGGTCTGCCCGGAGCTGTACGGGGTGAACGCCTACGTCCGCGGGATCTGCGCGGAGCTCGCCGGGCTCGGGTACGTGGCGCTGGCCCCCGACTTCTACTGGCGCAGCCGGCGGCACACCGAGCTCGGCTACAGCGCGGAGGAGCGTGAAGAGGGCCTGACGCTGATGCGCGCCCTGGACCGCGACGAGCTCGTCGCCGACGCCGCCGAGGCGCTGGACTCGGCCGTCGCCTGGGCCGACGACCACGGCGTGGCCTTCGTGGGCACGAGCATGGGCGGCCACATCGCGGTGCGCGCGGCCACCGAGCTGCGCTTCGACCTGGCCGCCGTGTTCTACCCGGGCTGGCTGCTCAACTCCGGCTTCCCGCTGGTCGGCCCGGTCCCGCCGCTGGAGACGGCCGGGCGCATCGCCGCCAACGGCGTGTACCTGCTGGGTTTCTGCGGCGAGCTGGACCACATCCTCCCGCCCGAGGAGTGGCAGGAGGCCGAGCGGAAGCTCACCGAGGCCGAGGTCGGCCACGAGCTGGTCACCTACCCGGGCGCCCGCCACGGCTTCGCCGCCGACCGCCCGGCGGACCACGACGCCGCCGCCACCGCCGACGCCTGGCGCCGCGTCCACGCGGCCCTGGCCGAGCGGCTGTAGCACCCGGCCCGGATTCGGGGCGTACGACCACTGTGGTCCGTCGGTGCCGGGTCGTACACTCCCGGGATGGACCGCAGGACACCGCCCGTACTCCCCGAGCTGCCGCTCCAGGAGCTGGAGTGCTTCTCCGTGCTGGTCCACCAGCTGCACTTCGGCCGCACGGCCGGGCTGCTCGGGGTGTCGCAGGGCCGGGTCTCGCAGCTGATCAAGCGGCTGGAGGGCCGGGTCGGGGCGCCGGTGTTCGAGCGGACCAGCCGCCGGGTGGAACTGACGGAGCTGGGGCGGGAGCTGGCCGAGCAGGTGGTGCCGGCCTTCGAGCGGCTGCGGGAGGGCTTCGACGCCGCCCGGGCGCGGGCGGCGTCGGCGGACCGGCCGATGCGGGTCGGCTTCCAGTGCGTGGTGTACGAGCCGGTGGCGCGGGCCGTCGCGGGCCTGCCGGAGGGTTCGGTCCAGCTCGTCGAACTGCCCTGGGGGGATCCGTTCTCCCGGCTGGCGCAGGGCGACGTCGACCTCGCCATCGTGCTCGCGCCGTGCCGGGAGCCGGGGCTGCGCGTGCTCATGGAGTTCTCGCGGCAGCCGGTCCGCATCGCCCTGTCCGCCGCCCACCGGCTGGCCCGGGCGGCCGGGGTCTCCGCCGGGGACCTCGCCGGGCTCGGGCTCATCGAACCGCGCGGCCCCGCGCCGGACTACTGGCGCCTGGCGAACGCGCCCCGGCGGCTGCCCGACGGGCGGGACCTGGCGTACCCGGCGGGCGCCGCCACGCTCCAGGAGGGGTTGTCGACGGTGGCCAGCACCGCGCAGGGCCTGCTGCTCTGCGAGGCGAGCGTGCGGTACGTCCAGCGCCCGGACATCCGCTACCTCCCGGTGCCCGACCTGGAGCCGTCGACCCTGCTCGTCGTCCGGCGGGAGCGGGCGGTGCACGGACTGACGGAACGTTTCCTCGGGCTTCTCGCGGAATCCGTCGGCTGACCTGTCGCGCCGTTGGGCCTTCCAGCGCCTTCCTATGCCTCCAGGCTCCTCGCGGCGTCGCGGATGACGTCGAGGACGAAGGCCGGGTGCGAGAGCATCGGCACGTGGCTGCTGTCGACGGCGTAGGTCTTCGCGCCCATGCGCTCGGCGGCGGCCCGCTCCAGGTCGGGGTGCACGGTGCGGTCGTCGTTCGCGACGATGTACCAGCTCGGCTTCGTGCGCCAGGCGGTGCCGGGGACCTGCTGGGTGAACAGGTCGGCGACCGGTACGGCGCCCGTCGCGAGGACGAGCTTCTGCTCGGTCTCCGGCAGATCGCCGCAGAAGTCGCCGAGGCCCGACTCCTGGAGCCAGATGCGGCCGTCGGCGACCTCGATGTTCTTGAAGACGGGCGTGCCGGGGAACTTCTCCTGCTGGCCCTGCGAGGTCTCGTCCTCGTCGGGGGCGAGCGCCGCGATGTACACCAGCGCGCCCACCCGGTCGTGGACGCCGGCCTTGGTGATCAGGGTCCCGCCGTAGGAGTGGCCGACCAGCACGACCGGTCCCGGCACGCGGTTGATCGCGCGGGTGACGCACGCGACGTCGCCTTCGAGCGAGTCGAGGCCGTGCTGCGAGCTGAGGACCTCGTGGCCCTCGGCCTGGAGCGCGGGGATGAGCCTGCCGAAGCACGACCCGTCGGCCCAGAGCCCGTGGGCGAAGACGATGCTGGCCTTGCCGGTCATGTGATGTCCTCCTGCGTAGGTGGCGGGCCGCGACGGCGCCCTACGCCGAGTATCCGGTCGATCACTCATCGTGGCAATCCGCTCTCCCTCCGGCCCTCCCGTCCGCTAGCGCCGCGGCCGGGAGGCGACGGCGACGAGCAGCCCGGAGGCCGTCGCCAGCGCCGCCGCGAGGAGCACCGCACGGTTCCCGGCGTGGTCGATGACGAGGCCGCCCGCCAGGGAGCCGACCGCGATGCTCGCGTTGAACACGCCCGCCCACAGCGCCCCCGAGGCCTCGATCCGGGCCGGGTCGGCGGTGCGGACCCAGGTCTGCGTGGAGACCGACACCCCGCCGTACGACGCGCCCCAGAGGACGAGCGCGAGCACCACCGTCACGACGCTGCCGGTGAGGACGGGCAGCAGGCCGGTCGCCAGCGTGACCCCCGCGAGGGCGGTGGTCACGGCCGCCCTGGGGCTGCGGCCGGCGAGCGGGCCGAGCGTGAAGTTCCCGGCCACGCCCGCGAGCCCGTACACCAGGAGGCAGGCCGCGATGACGCCGGTGCCCAGGCCCGCGTCGGCTTCGAGCACCGGGCGGACGTACGTGTAGCCGGCGAAGTGGCCGAGGACGACGAGCGTCGTGACGGCCAGCCCGGTCGCGACGCCCCGGTGTCGCAGCACACCCGCGATCCCGTCGAGCCGGCCGCGCTCGTGCACGGGCAGGGCGGGCAGCGTGCGCGCGAGGACGGCGGCGCAGACCACGCCGAGGAGCGCGAGCGCCCAGAACGCGGCGCGCCAGTCGAGCAGCGCGGCGAGGTAGGTGCCCAGCGGGACGCCGAGGACGGAGGCGATCGAGACGCCGGAGAAGACCATGGTGGAGGCGAGGGCGATCCGCGGCCCGTCGACGAGGCGAGGGGCCAGCCCGGGCACGAGCCCCCACACGATGCCCATCGCCAGGCCGAGCAGGATCCGGCCGGCGACCAGGACGGTGAAATCGGGGGCGATCGCGGTCACCGCGTTGGCGACGGCGAGCAGCAGCATGTGGCCGACGAGCACGCTCCTGCGGTCGCGCAGCCCGATGAGGGCCGGGACGAAGGGGGAGACGCCCGCGCCGATGAGCCCGGTGATCGTCAGGGAGAGGCCGGTGACACCGTCGGTGACGGAGAGGCTGTCCGACATCGGCGTCAGCAGCCCGACCGGCATCATCTCGGCGGACACCACGGTGAACGTGCTCAGGGCGACGGCGACGACGGGGGACCAACGGGCCTCGGTGGAAGGCGAGTTGGCTGGAGTGAGGACTTCCGCGTTCTTCATGGCCCAAGCTCATCAGCCGGCCCGGGGGCGAGCAAGATCGATCAGCTCATGCATTGATTAGCACGGCTCATGAATCACGCCCGGCCGCGGTGCCGCCCGTGTCGGCGAGACGGGCGGCACCGCGGGGACTCACTCCGCCGGGGCGATCCGGTACCCGCCGCGCGCCGAGTACAGCGTCAGCGCCTCGACCGGACAGAAGTCGACCGCCTCGGTCAGTTCGGCCGTCAGCTCCGCGCCGTCCCCGCCGTACCCGGCCACCGGCTCGGCCAGGCCCTCCGCCCCGAGCGCCAGCGAATCGGGCGCGCTGAGGGCGCACATCCCGGAGCCGATGCAGCGGTCCCGGTCGACGCGGACGACGACCGTCTCGGCGCCCGCCGCGGAGCCGGTCTCGGCACCCGTCTCTGGACCGGCCGTCACCAGGCCACCTGCAGCGAGTTCGGACTGCGGGTCAGCAGCCCGCGCCGCCAGTCGATCGAGCCGGCCGGGTCGGTGAGCCGCAGCGAGGGCAGCCGGCGGGCCAGCCGGTGCAGGGCCAGTTCGAGCTCCATCCGGGCCAGCCACGCGCCCAGGCAGTGGTGCGGTCCGGCGCCGAAGGTGTACATCGGCGCGACGAGCGGGGAGAACAGCTCGGTCAGCAGGTCCCCGGTGAAGACCTCCGGGTCCATGTTGGCCGCGCTGGTGTCGGCGGCGACCACGCTGCCGGCCGGGATGACCACCCCGCCGATCTCGACCTCCTCCACGGTGCGCCGCAGCAGGCCGGGGAAGTAGTCGGTGTCCCCGAGCGGCACGGCCCGCAGCAGCTGTTCGGTCGCGGCGGCGGCGCTGGCCTCGTCGGCGGCCAGCCGCTGCCAGGCGTCGCGCCCGTCGCCCAGGAGGTAGACGAGCGCGTTGCCGAGGGACGTCATCGTGGTCTCGTGCCCGGCCACGACGAGCCCGATCACGAGCGTGACCAGCTGCCCCTCGGTGATCGAGCCGTCCTCGGCGGCGGCCGCCAGCAGGCTGCTGACCAGGTCCTCGCCCGGGTCGGCGCGCCGCTCGGCGATCACGGCGGAGCCGAATTCGGCGAACTCGCCCATCGCGGTGACGATCGCCTCGGCGCTGTGGGCGGTGGTGGAGAGCGCGTGGTCGCTCCAGTGGGCGAGCCGCTTGCTGTCCAGGTTGTCCAGCCCCATCAGCCGGCTGATCACCGCGACCGGCAGCGGGCGGGTGTAACCGGCGACGATGTCGGCCGGGTTGCCGTGGTCGATCAGCTCGTCGATCAGGCCCTCGATCACCGAGGCCACCCAGGGCCGCCAGCGCGCGATCGCGCGCGGCGTGAACGCCCGCTGCACGGTGCGGCGCAGCCGCTGGTGCTCGGTGCCGTCGATGTTCAGCATGCTGTTCGGATCGTCCAGCAGGTTGGGCGCGTTGGTGAGCGGCGGCGCGTCCGGCGCGTACAGCGGAGCGCGGCCGAGCCGCGGGTCGGTGAGGACCTGCCGCACGTCGGCGTGCCGGCTGACCAGCCAGACCGGGGTGCCGGTGGGCAGCGCGGAGAGCCGGGGCGGACCGGCCTCGGCGTGGCGCGGGCAGTGCAGCGGCGTGAGCGGGGCGGTGCCGGTGCCGGCACCGGTCGCACTGTTCTCGGCGGACATCCGTACTCCAGACTCCAGGGCGGTGGGCCGCGCGGGCGGCCCGGCGGGGGGTGGAACCGGGGAGGTGCGGGGGACGGGTGGGGCGGGCCGGCGGACGGCTCGGCTCTGGCCGGCGGGTGGGACCGGGATCGGACGGGACCGGGGTCCGGGTACGCGGACCCGGCCGACGGGTGGGACCGGGTGGGACCGGGGCGGGCGAGGTCGGGCGCGCCGGTCGTGCCGGGGCGCGCCGGTCGTCACGGGAGTGTGCTGAGCGTCATCGCGTGGACCGCTTCTGCTACGACCGTACGTGGGCGGCGGTCCGCGCGTCTGCGGTACTTCCGGCCAACGCCGATGCTTTCCGGGCACTTCGGCGCGCACGCACGGGCGCCCGGCGCCCTCCGTGCGCCCCCGGCCGAGCTGGGCCGCGATCGGCTCCGGGTATGCCGCCGTCATATCCCGGGACCTGGGCGGACGGTGATCCGGTGACCGGACCCGCCCGCCGGGCGGGCGCGGGCGTGGACGATACGCTTCGTGGGCAAGTGGTTCGACGCAGGTCACGCCGGGTGCGACGGCGCCCCGGCCGACGGAGGTGGAAACGGATGGCCCAGCAGGTCAAGGCAGTCATCGCGCGTGCCAAGGGCGCGCCCGTGGAGGTGACCACGATCGTCGTGCCGGACCCGGGGCCGGGCGAGGCCGTCGTCCGGATCCAGGCCTGCGGCGTGTGCCACACCGACCTCCACTACCGCGAGGGCGGGATCAACGACGAGTTCCCGTTCCTCCTCGGCCACGAGGCCGCGGGCGTCGTCGAGTCGGTCGGCGAGGGCGTCACCGAGGTCGCCCCGGGCGACTTCGTCGTCCTCAACTGGCGCGCGGTGTGCGGCCAGTGCCGGGCGTGCCGGCGCGGCCGTCCGCAGTACTGCTTCGACACCCACAACGCGAAGCAGAAGATGACGCTGCTGGACGGCACCGAGCTGTCCCCGGCGCTCGGCATCGGCGCGTTCGCCGAGAAGACCCTCGTCGCGGCCGGCCAGTGCACCAAGGTCGACCCGGCCGCCGAGCCGGCCGTCGCGGGCCTGCTGGGCTGCGGCGTGATGGCGGGCCTCGGCGCCGCGATCAACACCGGCGGCGTCGGGCGGGGCGACTCGGTCGCCGTGATCGGCTGCGGCGGCGTCGGCGGCGCGGCGGTCCTGGGCTCCCGGCTGGCGGGCGCGGCGCGGATCATCGCCGTCGACATCGACGACCGCAAGCTGGAGACGGCCCGCGGCCTCGGCGCCACCCACACCGTCAACTCCCGCACCACCGACCCGGTCGAGGCCATCCGCGAGCTCACCGGCGGCCACGGCGCGGACGTCGTCGTCGAGGCGGTCGGCCGCCCCGAGACCTACAAGCAAGCGTTCTACGCGCGCGACCTCGCCGGCACCGTCGTCCTGGTCGGCGTGCCCACCCCGGAGATGACGCTGGAGCTCCCGCTGCTCGACGTCTTCGGCCGCGGCGGCGCCCTCAAGTCCTCCTGGTACGGCGACTGCCTGCCCTCCCGGGACTTCCCGATGCTCATCGACCTCTACCTCCAGGGCCGCCTGGACCTCGGCGCGTTCGTCACCGAGACCATCGAACTCGACGCGGTGGAGCAGGCGTTCGAGCGCATGCACCAGGGCGACGTGCTCCGCTCGGTGGTGGTCCTGTGACCGCGCGCGTGGACCGTCTCGTGACGGCCGGGGTCTTCGAACTCGACGGCGGCAGCTGGGAGGTGGAGAACAACGTCTGGATCGTCGGCGACGACACCGAGGCCGTGGTGATCGACGCCGCGCACGACGCCGACGCGATCGAGGCCGCGCTCGGCGGGCGCCGACTGCTGGCGATCGTCTCCACCCACGCCCACAACGACCACGTCGACGCCGCCCCCGCGCTCGCCGAGCGCACCGGCGCGCCGATCCTGCTGCACCCCGACGACCTCCCGCTGTGGAAGCTCACCCACCCCGAGCGCCTCCCGGACGGCGAACTCGCCGACGGCCAGCGGATCGAGGTGGCCGGCACCGCGCTGACCGTCCTGCACACCCCCGGCCACGCGCCGGGCGCCGTCTGCCTGCACGCCCCGGAGCTCGGCACCGTCTTCACCGGCGACACCCTCTTCCACGGCGGGCCGGGCGCGACGGGCCGGTCGTTCTCGCACTTCCCGACGATCATCGACTCCATCCGGGACCGCCTCCTCACCCTCCCGCCCGAGACGGTGGTCCGCACCGGCCACGGCGACCCGACCACGATCGGCGCCGAGGCCCCGGCCCTGCCCGAATGGATCGCCCGCGGGCACTGACGCCCGGCGGCCCCGGGGCGGGTGCGCCCGCCCCGGGGGCCGTACGATCACGGCCATGGCCCACGACCCCCGCGACCTCGACGACGCGTTCCTCGCCTTCTGGCGCGAGCGTCACATCGCCACCCTCACCACTCGGCGCCCCGACGGCTCCCCGCACGTCGTACCCGTCGGCGTCACCTTCGACCCGCAGACCGGCATCGCCCGGGTGATCACCAGCCGCACCAGCCGCAAGGCCCGCAACGTCGCCGAAGCCGGCCCCGGCGGCCAGCGCGTCGCCGTCTGCCAGGTCGACCGCGCCCGCTGGTCCACGCTGGAGGGCGTCGCCGTCGTGCGTTCCGCCGCCGAGGAGGTGGCCGACGCCGAGCGCCGCTACGCCGCCCGCTACCGCGAGCCGCGCGTCAACCCGGACCGCGTCGTCCTGGAGATCACCGTCGACCGCGTCCTCGGCCGCGCCTGACGCTCCTGCCCGGCCTCACTCCGCCGGGGGCCGGACGCCTCCGACGGATCGGTTGACGCGCGTTGACGGCGCGTTGACCGTGCGTCGACGTCGGGTTCCTACGGTCGGTCCATCGGCAAGTTCCGCACCGCTCCGAAGGACTGACATGATCGACCCCGCCGTGTCGTCGCGCCGCGACACGCCCTGGATCGGCGACGATCCGCGCTTCACCGAGTTGCGCGCCTCCTACCGCAGGTTCGTCTTCCCGGTGACGGCGGCGTTCCTGCTCTGGTTCCTGGCGTACGTGCTCTGCTCGGCCTACGCCCGCGGCTTCATGGCGACCAAGGTCGCCGGGAACGTCAACGTGGCCCTGGTCTTCGGGCTGCTGCAGTTCGTCTCGACGTTCGGCATCGCCCTGGCCTACGGGCGGTTCGCGGCCCGGCGGCTGGACCCGCTGGCCGCGGCCCTGCGCGACGTGACGGCGAACCGCCCGGCGGCTCCGGCCGGTCGTGGCACCCGGGAAGCGACGGAGGCCCAGGCATGACCCAGCACCTCGAGCTCGCCGCCGCGGCGGCGCAGCCGGCCTCGCACAAGGGCCTGACCATCGGCCTGTTCGTCGCCCTCGTGGCGGTGACCCTCGTGATCACCCTCTGGGCGCGCCGCAGCACCCGGGGCACCGGCGGCTTCTACACCGGCGGCGGCCAGTTCTCGGCGCTGCAGAACGGGATCGCGATCTCGGGCGACTACCTGTCCGCGGCCTCGTTCCTCGGCATCGCCGGGATCATCGCGCTGGCCGGGTACGACGGCTTCCTCTACTCGATCGGCTTCCTGGTCGCCTGGCTGGTCGCGCTGCTGCTGGTGGCCGAACTGCTGCGCAACACCGGGCGGTTCACCATGGCCGACGTGCTGGCCGCGCGGCTGCGCAGCGGGCCGATGCGCACGGCCGCGGGCGTGTCGACGATCGTGGTCTCGATCTTCTACCTGATCGCGCAGATGGTCGGCGCGGCGACGATCGTGGGGCAGCTGCTCGACGTCAAGGGCGCCTCCGCGCAGATCTGGACCATCGTCGGGGTCGGCGCCCTGATGATCGTCTACGTGGTGGTCGGCGGGATGAAGGGCACCACCTGGGTGCAGATCGTCAAGGCGGGTCTGCTGATCGCCGGTGCGGCCACGATGACCCTGTGGGTGCTGGCGAAGTACGGCTTCGACCTCAGCCACCTGCTCGGGGACGCCGCGACGGCGTCCAAGAAGGGCGATGCCTTCCTCCAGCCCGGCCTGAAGTACGGGTCGACCGACGGCTGGTCGAAGCTCGATCTGGTCAGCCTGGGCGTGGCCCTGGTGCTGGGCACCGCGGCGCTGCCGCACGTGCTGGTGCGCTTCTACACCGTCCCGACCGGCAAGGACGCGCGCAAGTCGGTGAACTGGGCGATCGGCATCATCGGGGTGTTCTACCTGATGACCCTGGTGCTGGGCTTCGGCGCGGCCGCACTGGTGGGCACGGCGACGATCAGGGAGAAGGACCCGTCCGGCAACACCGCCGCCACGCTGCTGGCCGAGCACCTCGGCGGCGGCGCGGGCACCACCGGCGGCTCGCTGATGCTGGCCTTCATCGCGGCGGTGGCGTTCGCCACCATCCTGGCGGTCGTCGCGGGGCTCACGCTGACCTCCTCGTCGTCGTTCGCCCATGACCTCTACGCCAGCGTCATCCGCAAGGGCCGGGCGACGGAGCGGCAGGAGCTGCGGACGGCGAAGGTCGCGGCCGTGGTCATCGGCGCGGTCGCGGTCGTGCTGTCGATCTTCGCCCGGGACCTCAACGTGGCGTTCCTGGTGGCGCTGGCCTTCGCCATCGCGGCCTCGGCCAACCTGCCGGCGATCCTGCTGACCCTGTTCTGGCGGGGCTTCACCACCTTCGGTGCCAAGTGCGGCATCTACGCGGGCCTGGTCGCCTCGATCGGCCTGGTGCTGCTCTCCCCGATCTGCTGGGGCGGCGCGAGCGGTACGGTCCACGCGGTGAAGCTGACGGCCGCCCAGGCGAAGGACTGCGGGGTGGCGGTGACCAGCAAGGAGGTCGGCAACGCCACGGCGCTGATCTCCTGCACGACCACGGCGCCGGTCCCGCTGCAGAACCCGGGCGTCGTCTCGATCCCGATCGGGTTCGCCGCCGCCGTCCTCGGCTCGCTGGCCGGCGGCCGCCGCCGTCGCGACGAGGACCCGGACGGGCGGTCCTTCGAGGACCTGGAGGTCCGGGCCCTCACCGGGGCAGGGCGGTAGCCGTGGAAACCCGTACCAATCTCGACGAGTTCCTCTCCGACCTCGCGCGCTACGCGGCCGCCGACGTCCTGACCGCCCAGCTCACCGCGGACACCCTGCGCAAGTACCTGCGGGCCGGGCTGATCGTCCCGGACGACCTGTGCGCCGGTGACACCGACGGCTACGCGCAGCGGCTGCTGCACGCCGGACCGACGCACTCCGTGGTGGCCCTGACCTGGCTGCCCGGGCAGTCGACCCCGGTCCACGACCACGTCGCCTGGTGCGTGTCCGGCGTGCTGGAGGGCGTGGAGGTGGACGAGGCGTACCGGCTGTGGCGGGTGCCCCGCTCCGGCCGCAGGGTGCTGGTGCCGGCCGGCCGGACCACCTGCTCGCCCGGCCGGGTGCAGCTCCTGGTGCCGCCCGACGAGGACATCCACCGGGTGTCGAACGGCGGCACCGGCCGGGCGGTCTCGCTGCACGTCTACGGGGCGGACATCTCGCTGAGCGGGCACAGCTCGATCAACCGGGTCTTCGGGCAGGAGGTGGTCGACGTCCCGCCGGACGGGGCCCGGCTGGTGAGCTGGCGGCGTTCGGACGGCCTCGCGCCGTGACCGGCGCGGCGTGAGGAGACGGGCCGCCCGATCCGGGCGGCCCGTCAGCCGTGTTCCGGCGTCCCGGCGAGCTCGTGCAGGGAGGCCTTGAGGGCGGCGACGAAGCGGTCCTGGGTGGCCTCGTCGACCAGGTCGAGCGAGAGGTAGGGGTTGAGGTCCTCCAGCTCGACGAGGAGGAGGTCGCCCTCGGGCGTGCGGCAGGCGTCGACGCGCTGGATGCCGTGCTCGATCGTGTTCCAGGCGATGAAGCGGCGGGCGAAGTCGAGGTCGGCGGCGGTGGGTCCGTACGGTTCGAGGCGCCAGCGCTGCTCGGGGTCGGGGGCGTGCAGCGCGTACTGGAAGGCGTCGTCGACGAAGTAGAACGAGACCTCGTACGCGAAGCGGACCAGCGGCTGGACCAGGACGCCGTCCCCGAACGCGACGGAACCGAGCTCCTCGCGGGGGACGATCCGCAGGCCGATCGAGTCGGCGCCGAGCTTCGGCTTGACGACGTACTCGGGCACGACGGGCAGCCGCCCGAGGTCCTCGGCCCGGTCGGCGGTGGGGATGACGGGGTACCCGGCGGCATCGAGGTCGACCAGGTACTGCTTGCCGGCCATGTCGGCGCGCCCGGTGAGCTGGTTGTAGACGCGGGTGCCGCGGTCGAGGGCGCGGTCCCGGAAGGCCTCGTACGCGGCGCGGTAGTTCAGCACCGGGCCGCTGTTGCGCACGAGGACGAGGTCGAAGGCGTCCATCAGCGTGGCGGCGTCGAGGGGGTGGCACAGGGCGACGTCGAAGTCCTCGCGCAGGCGCGCGGAGAGCCGGATGTCCTCGTCGCAGTAGCGGCGGCCGCGGGCCGGGTAGGCCAGGTCGGTGACGAACAGGACGCGGGGCTTGGCGGCGGACATGTCTCTCCTGAAGATCATTTCTCCAGCTCAGCCTACTACTGCGCATCCACGGAGGGAGGCCGGTGACGTAGGACGCCGGCGGCCTCGGTGCCCACCGTCAAATGACTGATGTGCGCCCCGTGACCGGTCGGCGAGAGTCATGGGCGCCGGGTGATGCCCAGGCGCTTGTGGACGTGAGGGAACGAGGAGAACAACGATGGCAACCAGTCAGCTCGCCGGGAAGTGGAAGACGGCCGTGGTCGCCGGGGCCGCGGCCCTCGCCGTCACCGGCGGCATCGCCGCGCCGGCCAGTGCGGCGCCCCTGCTGGGCTCGGCGAGCGGTGCCCGGCTGGGGGAGCCGGCGCAGCCCCGCGACCCGGGTGCCCGCAGGCACCACTGGATCGTCCAGGCCCAGTACGGCACCGTGTCCGCCCTGAACCGGGCGACCAACTACGCCTGGCAGCGCAACTACAAGGACTGGACGGTCGCCATCATCGGCAACAACATCCAGGGCAACAAGGTCACCGTCTACACCAAGATCACCAACCTGTTCTACGGTGAGGGCGGCGTCATCGGCGCCCAGACGGCGCCGACGCCGCAGGTGCTGATCGCCCAGAACACCATCAAGGCCCAGGGCGGCGTCAGCATCATCACCGAGATCGTGAACGTCCACTTCATCAGCCCCAAGTGGGAGGACGTCTACAGTGCCGACTGCCGTGCCCAGGAGAACATCTTCGACGCGGTGAAGGCGCAGCTCGCCTGCACCCTGGGCTGAGCCGGAGCCGCTCACGGGCCACCGGCCAGCGTGCGGAGCACGTCCAGGCCGGCGGCGATCGCGGGTTCGTGCGCCGTGTTGTGGCGGACGGCGACCTCGATCCTGCGGGTGAGGGTGTCGTCCGCCACCGGCCGTGCGGTCAGCGTGGACGGCAGGTGGGCCGTGGCCAGCCGGGGGATCAGCGCGGCGTGGCCCGCGCTCTCGGCGAGGGCGATCATCGCGGAGAAGTCGGTGCAGACGTTCCTGACCCGCGGGGTGAAGCCGGCCGAGCGGCAGGCCTGGAGGACGGCGGCGCCGCAGGCGGTCTGCGGCGGCGCGGTGGTCCAGTGGGCGTCCGCGAGCTCGCGCAGGTCGATCGGCGCACCCGTCGGCCGGGCCGCCGGGTGACCGGACGGCAGCACGGCGACCAAGGGATCGGACCGCAGCGCCCGGGTCTCCACGTCCGCGTGCGGGGGCGTGGCCAGGTTGTCGTACCGGTAGACGACGGCGAGGTCGGCGCGCCGCTGGAGCAGCAGCCGGACGGCGGCCTCGGGCTCGGCCTCGGTGATGTGGAGCCGCACGTCCGGGTGGGCGGTCTTCAGGGCGGTGCCGAGCGGGGCGGCCAGCGGTACGAGGGCGCTGGGGAAGCAGGCGAGGCGGAGCGGGCCCGCGGGGCTCCCGGTCTCGGCGTGCAGGCGGATGCGGGCGTGCTCCAGGGCGGCGAGCACGTGCTCGGTGTCGCCGGCGAGGCGGCGGCCCGCGGCCGTGAGGTGGACGGAGCGGCCGGTGCGTTCCAGGAGGCGGGTGCCGGTCTCCTCTTCGAGCAGCCGCAGCTGCTGCGAGACGGCGGACGGCGTGACGCCGTGGAGGTCGGCCACGGCGGTGACCGTGCCGTGGGCCTCCAGGTCGCGGAGGAGGACGAGTCGTCGAACGTCGAGCATCAGTTCATCTTAAGGAAGCGGTGTAGGAGATGTAGCTGGACACGGGTGCGCCCGGTTGGCGACCCTGGCTGCTCCAGTCCAGGTCCCATGAGCAGTGCCAGGAGAGTTCCGTGCGCGCCACCGTGATCCACGCCCCCACCGACATCCGGATCGAGGAGGTGCCCGACCCGGTGGTGCGGCGGCCGACCGACGCCGTCGTGCGGGTGGTCAACGCCTGCATCTGCGGCAGCGACCTGTGGGCGTACCGCGGCGTGGCGCCCCGGGTGGCCGGGCAGCGGATCGGCCACGAGTTCCTCGGCATCGTCGAGGAGGTTGGCGCCGAGGTGTCCGGCTTCGCCCGCGGCGACTTCGTGGTGGCCCCGTTCGTCTGGTCGGACGGCACCTGCGAGTTCTGCCGCGACGGCCTGCACACCTCCTGCCCGCGGGGCGGCTTCTGGGGCGAGGTCGGCTCCGACGGTGGCCAGGGCGAGGCCGTCCGGGTCCCCTTCGCCGACGGCACCCTGGTCAGGCTGCCCAAGGAGGCGGCCGGGGACGAGGCGCTGCTGCCCGGCCTGCTCGCCCTGTCCGACGTGATGAGCACCGGCCACCACGCGGCGGTCTCGGCGCGGGTGCGTCCGGGCGCGACGGTCGCCGTGGTCGGCGACGGCGCGGTCGGCCTGTGCGGGGTGCTCGCCGCGCAGCGGCTCGGCGCCGGCCGGATCATCGCGCTGGGCCGCCACGAGGCGCGCACGGCCATCGCCCGCAAGTTCGGCGCCACGGACGTCGTCGCCGAGCGCGGGGAGGCCGCGATCGAGGCGGTCAGGGAGCTGACCGGCGGCACCGGCGCGCACGCCGTCCTGGAGGCCGTCGGCACCGAGGAGTCGATGCGCACCGCGATCTCCATCGCCCGCGACGGCGGCGCGGTCGGCTACGTCGGCGTGCCGCACGGCGGCAGCGCCGGCGTCGACATCCGGCAGATGTTCGACCGCAACGTGGCGGTCGTCGGCGGCGTCGCCCCCGCCCGCGCCTACATCCCCGAGCTGCTGCCCGACGTCCTCTCCGGCGCGATCGACCCGGGCCTCGTCTTCGACCGCACCGTCACCCTCGACGGCGTGCCGGACGGCTACCGCGCGATGGACGACCGCTCGGCGCTGAAGGTCCGGATCGCCTTCTGACGTCCCGCCGTTGCCGGGCCGCAGGCTCCCGCCGGGGCCGCACGGTCCCCGCGGCCCGGGCTCGCCTCGTCGGGTGAGGTCGGGGCGCGGTGGGGCGTGGGGGACGGGAGGGGCGGGGGTGGGCTCCCATAGTCGGAGGACGGGGGGTCATATCCGCCGACTGTGGGACGACACGATGATGAGATCACCGCGCCGTGAGGTGCTCCTGGCCGTTGCACTGCTCGCCCTCGCGGGGTGCGGCGGGCCGCCGGTGCCGGAGGCCGTTCCGTCGGTGGCCACGAGCCCGACGGCCGTGCCGACGCCCCCGGGGCCGCGGGCGTTCACGCTGGTGGCGACGGGGGACGTCCTGCCGCACACCGAGATCATCCAGCAGGCCAAGGAGGACGCCGGGGGCACCGGGTACGACTTCACGCGGATGCTCGCCGGGGTCAAGCCCGTCATCGGGGCCGCCGACCTGGCCATCTGTCACATGGAGACGGTGTACGGCGCCGACGGCGGGCCGTTCACCGGGTACCCGTCGTTCAAGTCGCCCCCGCAGGTGGCCCGGGCGCTCAAGGACGCCGGGTACGCGTCCTGCGACACCGCCTCCAACCACACGCTCGACGACGGGCCGGCCGGGATCCGGCGCACGCTCGACGCCATGGACGCCGTCGGGCTGAAGCACACCGGGTCCGCGCGCGGCGAGGAGGAGGCGGGCGGGCCCGCGCTGCTCACGGCGGGCGGGGCGACGGTGGCCCAACTCGCCTACACGTACGGCACCAACGGCATCCCGTTGCCGAAGGGGCAGCCCTGGGCCGTCAACCTCATCGACCGCGACCGGATCCTCGCCGACGCGCGGGCCGCCCGGGAGGCGGGGGCGGACGTCGTCGTGGTCAGCGTCCACTGGGGCACCGAGTGGCAGGACGCCCCGAACGAGCAGCAGCTCGCGCTGGCCCGCGACCTCGCCGCCGAGCCGGAGCCCGGGCGGCCGGTGGTCGACCTGGTCCTCGGGACGCACGCCCACATCCCGCAGGCCTACGAGAAGATCAACGACACCTGGACGGTCTACGGCATGGGCGACCAGCTCGCGGGCCACATGTTCAACCCCACGGGCGCCGAGGACCCGCGCGGCAACTGGTCCTCGATCGCCCGGTTCACCTTCTCGCCGCCGGCCGCGCCCGGGCGGCGGTGGACCGTGACGAAGGCGGAGTTCGTCCCGCAGGTCACCGACCTCGGGCCGCCCTACCGCGTCCTCGACCTGCGGGAGGCCGCCCGCGCCGACCCCGGCCGGGCCGACTACGCCACGGCCCTCGACCACATCCGCTCCGTCGTGCTCAGCCGGGGTGCCGGACCGGCGGGGCTGACCATGGCGCCATAACGCGCCGAATCCCCGCACAGCGGGCGGTGTTCATCCGACGACAAGTCAGCTCTTATCGAGCGGCCCCATGATCTCCGGGGGCGCCCCGGTCGACGGCGTGCGCGCAACCGATGCGACTTGACTCAGGGAGAACCATGCGTGGCACCGTGCTCGCCGACCGCTACCGGCTGGTGGACTGGCTGGGCGGTGGGTCGATGGGCGACGTGTGGCTCGCCGAGGACGAGGTCCTCGGCCGCCGGGTGGCCGTCAAGGTCGTCAAGCCCGTCCTGCTGGACGAGCCGGGATTCGCCGAGCGCTTCCACGCCGAGGCGCGCGTCATGGCGCAGCTGCGGCACCCGGGCATCGTCGGGGTCTACGACTTCGGGCACGGCGAGGCCCCCGTGATCGGGAGGCAGGTCGCCTACCTGGTCATGGAGCTGATCGAGGGGGAGCCGCTGAGCGCCGTGCTGGCGCGCCGGGGCAGCCTGCCGGCCGAGGAGGCGCTGCGGATGGCGCTCCAGGTGCTGGAGGCGCTGGTGGCGGCGCACGGGACCGGGGTGGTCCACCGGGACGTCAAGCCGGCCAACCTGATGGTGTGCGGCGACCGGACGGTGATCGCGGACTTCGGGATCGCCCGCCCCGGCAGCGACGCCCGGCTGACCGTCCCCGGGATGGTCCTCGGCACCGCCGCGTACCAGGCGCCGGAGCAGGCCTCGACCGGGCCGGTCACCGGCTCGGCGGACCTCTACGCGCTCGGCGTCGTCCTCTACGAGTGCCTGGCCGGGCGGCTGCCGTTCGACGGGGAGACCGCGCTGGAGGTGATCCTCCAGCACCTGACGGAGCCCGTGCCGCCGCTGCCGGACCCGATACCCGGGCCGGTGCGGGCGATCGTCGAGCGGGCGATGGCGAAGGACCCGGGCGAGCGCTGGCCGGACGCGGCGGCGATGGCGGAGGCCGTCCGGGAGGCGCTGGCGGCGGGTGCCGCGGAGGGCGTGCCCGCGGTTGCGGTCCACACCGGCCAACGACCCGTCGCCGGGCGCCGGTCGTGGACCGGCCTGCGGCGGCGGGCGGTGGTGTCGGTCGTGGCGATGGCCGTGCTGGGCGCGGTGGGCGCCACCGGGGCGGTGGTGAGCCGGCCGGGCGCGGGCGGCGTGCCGCACGGCGACGCCGTCGCCGCGGGGCCGACGGCCGGCGCCGGGCGGTCCGGGGACCCGGGCGGTGCGGTGCCGCCGGACCCGAACGTCCCGTCCGGCGGCCTTCCGACGCCCGACGCGCCGACGCCGACGCCCTCCGCCGGCCCGGGCGCGGGGGACGGGGGCGGCCCGGTGCCCGTGTCCGCCGCGACGTCGGGCCCCAGCGCCGGGCCCGTGCCGGCGGGCGCGCTCGCCCCGCCGGCCACGCTGCCCGTCACCGGCCAGGCCCCCACCGGGAAGGCCCAGCCGCCCTCCGCCGCGCCGACCACCGGGGCGCCGGCGCCGGCCCCCGCCCAGCCGACCGCCACCGTGCCGCCCGCGGTGCCGACGGCGGCCCCGCAGCCGCAGCCGCAGCCACAGCCGCAGCCCACGCAAGCGCCGAAGCCGGCGCCGCAACTGCCCCCGCTGGCGCAGCTCTCCCTCGGGAGCAACGCGTTGGACAACGCCTACTCCGTCGACAAGGACGGCAACCGCGTCGGCACCTATCCGGCCAACCGCTCCCCGGCTCAGCAGTGGCGCCTGGACTACTTCTCCGACGGGCGCTACCTCCTGCGCAACGGCTCGACGAACTACACCAAGGTCCTCGACCTCGAACTGACCACCGGCCGGATCCAGGTCTGGACGAACCCGCCGGGCGCGGAGAACCAGCTCTGGTCCTTCGTCCCGGTCCCCGGCGGCTACCAGGTCGTCAACTCCTCCACCAAGCAGTGCCTGACCTCCGACGGCATGGCCCAGTGGGTCAGGGTGCAGGCCTGCTCGGAGGCGGACAACCAGGTGTGGACGCTGTCCTGACGCGGACGTGGACGCGGACGTGGACGCGGCCCTGCCGGTACGACCGCGCTCAGCGCCCGGGCAGCAGGGACGTCCACACGTCCTGCTCGGCGGTGTCCGACCACACGACGTCGCCGTGGCCGTAGCCGGGGACGACACGGTAGTCCACCCGGGCGCCGCCCGCGCGGATCAGGCGGGCGCCCGAGTCGTGGTCGCCACGCCCGAGTTCGGCGTTGATCCAGACCACGTCGGCCCGGATCGCGGCCCAGTCGATCCGGTGGACGTCCGTCCGCCCCGCCCACACGGCGGCCAGGTCGCGCAGCAGGGCGGTGGGCTGGAGGCCGCTGCCGAGGCGCTCGATCGCCTCCGCCCAGACGGCCAGCGGGGTGTGGGTCAGGGTGAAGCGGTCCTCGGCGGGGGTGGGGCCGAAGGCGTGGGTACCGCCGCTGTGGCCCCGGTGGTAGATCCAGTTGGCGGGGCCGGGCAGGTCACGGGTGTGGGTGAGCGCGTAGTGGAGCAGGCCGAGGTTGCTGAACCGCCCCGGCTCGCCCGCCTGTTGGGGCACCGGCCGGGGCATGCCGCTCGGCGCGTCCGGGGCGGTGGCCGCGCGGGCGAAGAGTCCCTTGAGGCCGGGGTCGAGGGTCCCGGCACCCGCGTCCAGCTGCTGCTGGAGGAGGTCGGTGAGCGCCTCCGCCTTCGCGACCAGCTCGGGCTCCGTCGCGGGATCGTACGGGCCGGTGGTGTCGAGGACGAGGACGCGCAGGGGACCGGCGCTGCCGGTGGCGCGTGCGGCGGTGGCGCGTGCGGCGGTGGCGCGAGCGGCGGTGTCCAGGGCGAGTGCGGCTCCGGCCGAGTGGCCGAGGAGCTCGTACGGCAGGGCGGTGACGGCGTCGGCGGCCGTGATGACGCGTTCGAGGTCCGCCCGGTGCGAGTCCAGGCCCCAGGCCGTGCAGTCGTCGGGGGCCTCCGGCGTGAGGGCGTCCTCGCGGGGCGTCGTCCCGATGACCAGGTAGCCGTGGTCGGTGAGGAAGCGGGCGAGGCTCCGGCCCTGCGCGGTGCAGTAGTTGGCGGCGACGTTGAGTCCGCCGCCGGGGAGGAGGTGGACCACCCGCCGCGCCGTGGCGTCGCCGATCACGTCGACCGCGAGCTCGCCGCCCGCGACGGGAACGGTCAGGCGGTGGTGGTCCGCCCCGAGGCGGACCGTGCCGGTGCGACCGAGTGCCGCCCCCAGCTCCTTGACGATGTCGCTGACCACTGCCGTTCCTCCCCGTGCCCTGCTGCGTCCTGCCGTCCCGCTACGCCGGACAGTCTGGCGTACGGAGCCGGCCAGGGGGACCGACGGCTCCGATCGTGCCCGTGCCACCTCGCCGCTCACGCAAAGTTGTCTGACCAAGTTCGGTCGCCGTTCTTCCCTCGGACAGCACCGGCCGGTACTTCTATGTCCGCTCATGGCGCGAAGCCATGGCGACCACCCTCACCAACGGGACGAGGTACCCCTGATGAGACTGCGCTGGAGCTCCCTCGGCGGGCTGCTCGCCGCACTCCCCCTCCTCGGCGCGACGGCCGTCGCCGCCCCCGCCACCGCCCACGCGGCGGCGGGCAGCGGCAACCTGATCGTCAACGGCGACGCGGAGGCCGGCGGCTACTGCACCAACGACTGGAGCGCCGCCACCACCGTCCCCGGCTGGACCGTCCAGGCCGGCGGCGTCAACGTGCTGTGCCAGGGCGTCGGCTCCTTCGGCCTGCCGAACGACGGCAGGACGCCCGGCAAGGCCTTCTTCGGCCCGGGCAACTTCGGCGACGGCTCGATGTCGCAGACCGTCGACGTCTCCTCCGCCGCCACGGCCATCGACGGCGGCGGGGTGCACTACGACCTCGCCGGCTGGCTGGGCGGCTGGACCACGTACGGCGGCTACGTCGCCGTCAGCCTGCACTTCAAGGACGCCGGTGGCAACCCGGTCGGCACGACCGCCAAGCTGCCGACCGTCTCCGCGACCGACCGCGGCCTCGCCACCAAGTTCCTCTCCCGCACCGCCACCGGGGCCGTCCCGGCCGGCGCCCGGTCGATCCAGGTCGAGGTGCAGTTCCTCTCCACCACGAACGAGACCGGCTACCTGGACAACCTCTCGCTCACCCTCGACACCCCCGTCGCCGCCCCCGCCCCGGTCAGCCCGCCCGCGTCCGCCGTGCCCGGCTACGACCACGTGTTCACCGTCATGATGGAGAACACCGACTACGCCCAGATCATGAACGACCCGGCGGACACCCCGTTCATCCACGGCCTGATGGCCCAGGGTGCCACCCTCACCGACGCGCACGGCGTCTACCACCCGAGCGACGAGAACTACATGGCGATCGCCGGCGGCGACGCGTACACCAAGGGCGCCACCTACTGGCCCAACATCAACTCCCCGCAGCGCAACCTCGGTGACACCATCGAGGACGCCGGCAAGACCTGGAAGGCCTACGAGCAGGGCATGGGCACGCCCTGCAACACCACCACCCAGTACGACGCCAAGTACATGCCCGACGACGCGCCGTTCATCAACTACACCGACATCAGCGGCAATCCGGCCCGCTGCGCCGCCCACCTCTTCGACACCACACAGCTGACCACCGACCTCCAGTCGGCCGCCACCACCCCGAACTTCTCCTGGATCGCGGCCGACGACTACTACGACGGCGAGGCCTCCGGCAACGGCAGCGCCACCAGCCTGCAGGTCCAGGACGGCTGGCTGAAGCAGACCCTCGCCCCGGTCCTGTCCTCGCCCGCGTGGACCCAGCAGCGCTCCCTGCTGCTCCTCACCTGGGACGAGAGCTCGGGCGAGGCCTACAACCACGTCGCCACCGTCGCGGTGGGCTCGCAGGGCACCGTCCCGGCCGGCACCAGCAGCCCGCTGCACTACGACCACTACTCCATCGGCCGCACCATCGAGTCCGCCCTCGGCCTGCCCGGGCTGACCGCGAACGACACCTACGCGACCCCGCTCAACGCCGCGTTCGCCCCGTCCGCGGCCACCGGCCCGACGCTCACCGGCGACCTGAACGAGGTCGCGGGCGGCGGCAACGTCACCCTCCGGTACGCGCTGCCGAACACCTCCCAGGTCGCGGTCAAGAACTGGGTCGGCGTCTACCCGGCGGGCGTCACCCCGGGCTCCCGCTCCTCGCTGACCTGGGCCTACACGCCCAACCAGAGCGGTGCGGTCACGCTGTCGACCGGCAAGATCGGCGGCGCGGGCGCGTACGACGCCTACTACCTCGCCAACGACGGCTACTCGGTGCTCGCCGGACCGTTCCGGCTGACCATCGGCTGACGCCGGCGGCACCCCCGCCGCGGCCCGGACGTCCGACCGGCGTCCGGGCCGCGGTCGTTCCGGCTTCCTCCGGGTGCTGCGCCGATCACCGGCCGCGATCACCGGCCGCGATCACCGGCCGCGATCACCGGCCGCCGGAGCCGCCCAGGGAAATCCGGGCGTACGTCTCGCCGGGGCCCGGGGGACTGGTCCAGGAACGGGTGGTGACGTGGTGGAGGCGGCCTTCGGTGAGGGCGAAGCGCGGGAGGCCCACACCGAAGTGGACGGCGATCGCCGCCAGGGCCCGGCGCTCCGCTCGGCCCTCGCCCCCGGGCGCGAACAGGACGTCCGGGTCGAGGGCGGGCGGTATGTCCGTGCAGGTGCGGTGGATCTCGGAGCCCCGGACGGTGAAGGCGTAGAGCTCGGTGCCCTGTTCGGCGACGGAGAGGTGGAAGAGGCCCTGATCCGGTGCGGACCACACCACCACGGCGCGCGTGCCGTGCGAGGAGGCCGCTGCGGGGGAGACGTAGCGCTGTTCGTCGTGACGGGCGGGGTGGGCGTCGAAGGCGAAGCTCCAGCCGGACTCGCCCGCGTGGCCGACGGCGGCGCGGGCCCGGTCGTCGTAGGTGTCGTAGGAGTTGTAGGAAACGAAGGAGTTGTAGGAGTCGTAGGAGGAACTGCCGCCGGCCCGGACGACTTCGAGGTGGGTCTCGTCGGGCGTCGCCGGTGCGCCGAGGGCGGCGTCCTCGGCACCGAGGCGCGCGGGAAGGTCTGCCGGGT
The DNA here is from genome assembly GCF_042887925.1 of Kitasatospora sp. NPDC057904. NCBI lineage: Bacteria > Bacillati > Actinomycetota > Actinomycetes > Kitasatosporales > Streptomycetaceae > Kitasatospora > Kitasatospora sp. NPDC057904. Next base: position 973,261 of record NZ_JBHVOL010000001.1, on the reverse strand, counting down.
GCACCCCCTCCACGAGGACGAACCGGTAGGCCTCGCGGTGGTCGGCGAGCCAGGCGAGCTCGTCCGCGTCCCGCGGGCCGCCGGTCGGCGGCGGGGCCGGGCGGCCGTCCCTGGGGGTGGCGAGCAGGGCGAGGGCGCGCTCCGGGGTGACCAGGGGCCCGAGGACGGGGTCGGCGAGCAGACCGACCGGGGCCAGGTGGTCGGGGCCGACCGGCGTCCACTGCGGGAGCGCGGCGAGCAGCGTGTGCCAGGCGGCGTCCGTGCGCCCCCAGCGGGCCTGCTCGCGGGCCTGCTCGACCGCCGCGCCGAAGGGGCCCTCCGCGGTGTACCGGAACGTCCGCTCCTCGACCTCGCGCAGCACCTCGTCGGCCTGCTCCCGGTGCCGGCCGGAGGAGACGCCCACGCGGTAGCCCCAGACCGTCGCGTCGTGGCGGTTCGCCACCTGCTCGACCGCGAGCAGCGGCACCACCTCGCGCAGGTAGCGCGGGTCGGCGGGCAGCGAGCCGTAGTCCACCAGGTACGTCCGCCCCAGCAGGCGGCGCAACTGGTGCAGCATGCCCTTGGCCCGGGGCCGGCCGTACCCGGCCGCGTCGGCGAGCGCGGCGGCCGCCCGCTCGTGGTCGCCGCGCAGCGCGTCGAGCCGGGCCGCCTCGACCTGGGCGTCCAGGCGGCGGGTGGTGTCGTTGGCGAACGGCCGCTCCGCGTGGTGGTCGGCGGCGAGGCGGTGGAACTCCCGGTACTGCGCGAGCATGAACTCGCGGAAGGAGTCGTGCCGGGTGGGCGGGGAGTGCGACCACACCTGATGGCAGTAGACGGCCCACTCGCCGTGTTCGTCGGCGGCCTGCGGATCCAGCAGGACGTACGTCATGTCGGATTCGACGTCCAGTTGGAGCGCGCGCGCCCACATGCCGTCGAGCTCGCCCTCGTCGAAGTGCTCGCCGAGGCCGTCGGCGTCCTCGTGCCAGCGGGCCTCCCCGGCGCCGGCCAGGTGGTCGATGAACCCGCCCGCGTGCCGCCACCCGTCGGAGACCGCGAGGAACTCCCGGTAGGACGGCGGCAGTCGGCGCCCCAGCCGCTCCTCCGCCGCCGCTATCCGCTCCTCGGCGGCGGGCCCGAAGCCCAGCCCGCGCGCCCGCGCGGCCTCGTCGGCGGGCTCGTCGGCGGGCTCGGTGCAGGTGTCGGCCCACTCCTCGCTCCAGCGGGTGAGGAAGGAACCCCAGTCGAACGTCTCCTCGGTCATGGCGGCGATCCTTGCACGCACCACTGACAATTCCGGGGCCCGACGGCCGCGGCCGCCCCGCCCGGTGGGGCGAGGCGGCCGCGGGAGCGATCGTCACGTGGCGCCGGCCGTCCGTGGGGACGGTCGGGTGACGGTCGTCAGAGGGTGCCGGTGATGGCGGTGCCGGTGTGGTTGCCGGGAACGGCCGTCAGGTCGGGGGTCTGGACGGGGGCCCAGGTGCCGTCGGCGTGGCGGGCGGTGGTCAGGACGCGGTTGTCCGTGGTGGTGACGGCGAACTGGGCGTCGCCGTCGACGGGGGCGGCGCTGACGGAGGCGGCGGTGATGTTGCCGAGGACGCCGGTCAGCGGCCGGAAGGGCTGCCAGGTGCGGTCCGCGAAGCGGATGGTGTGGAACTGGGCGCCGGTCGAGGTGACGGCGACGAGGTCCATGTCACCGCCCTGACGGGCCATGGCGACGGAGGCGACGGTGCCGATGGGGCCCGCGGCGTCGGCGACCGAGCCCCAGCCGCTCCAGGTCCCGTCCGCGGCACGGACGGTGTGCTGGACGGTGCCGCCCGCGACGGCCGCGACCTGCAGCTCGCTGCCGGTGCCGGCGGCGGCCACGGAGGTGACGCCGTTCAGCGGTCCGGCGGCGCCGAAGACGGCGCCGAAGCCGGTCCAGGTGCCGTCGGCGTGGCGCACGGTGTGGAAGACCTGGCCGCCGGCGAGGACCACGACGTGCAGGTCGGCGCCGATCGAGGAGGCCGAGACCTGGGTGATGTTCCCGAGCTCCCCGGCGGCCTGGTTGACGTCGCCGAAGGCGGACCAGGTGCCGTCGGGCTTGCGCAGGGAGTGGTGGAGGCGGCCGTCGCCGCCGAGGGCGAGGACGTGGGTGTCGCCGTTGATCCCGGCGGCGGCCACGGACTTGACGCCGCCGATGCTGCCCGCGGTGGCCTGGACGTCCTGGAACGCGGTCCAGCTGCCGTCGTAGAGGCGGGTGGCCTGGAACAGGCCGTTGTCGCCCTTGACCAGGGCCTGGGTCTTCCAGCCGGTCGCGGTCGCCCGGACCTGCTGCACCCACGCGCCGAGGTCGTCCACGCGCGAGGACGTCGCCCCGGTACGGGTCTCGGTGGCCGGGGTGCCCAGGCAGCCGCCCTGCCAGGAGCGTACGGCCACGGCGGCGATCTCGGGGGTGCCGTTGCGGTCGCGCAGCAGCGGGGCCCCGGCGTCGCCCTGGCACAGGGCGGCCGCGCCGGCGGCGGGCGCCGTGTCGATGCCGGTGGCGGCGACGGCGCCGACGGTGTGGGTGGTGGTGTGGACCTGGAACGGCGCCCACTCGGTGGCGGTCCGGCCGTGGCCGGGTACGCGCAGGCTGTCGCCGGCCGCGGGCGCGGTGGCGGAGACGGCGAGCGGGGTGAGGCCGTCCACCGGCGTGGCGAGGCGGGCCATGACGAGGTCGCGGTCGCCGCGGGTGGCGAGCTCGGCGATGCCGACGGTGTGGCCGGCGATCGTGGCGGTGCTCGCGGTCGCGGGCGCACCGGCGGCGGGGTTGTCGCCGAAGCAGGAGGCGGCGGTCAGGACCCAGTTGCGGTCGACCAGGGCGGCAGTGCAGGAGCGCGAGCCCGGGTGGCCGGGCTGCCCGAAGGCGACGGTGCCGACGGCCTGGTAGTCGGTGCCCGCGGCCGGGGCGGCCGGCCCGTCGGTGGCGTTGAGCTCCAGCAGCGTGGTCGAGCTGGTGGCGTCGCCCTCGCCGACCGGGGTCCAGGCGTTCTTGTTGACGTCGAGGCTGCTGACGGTGCCCGCGGTGTTCAGCGTGGCCTTGATGGTGTGGTCGTCGCCCTTGATGTTGTAGACCTGCGGGATCTGCAGGGCGAGGTACCCGGTGGGCCCGGTGATCCGGAAGCACACCAGGCTCGGGTTGGCCGTGCGGCTGTACAGCTGCACCAGGCCGGGCCCCGAGGCGCAGTCGGCGAGCACGATGTGCCCGTCCCCGGCCGTGAGGGTGATGTTCCGGTCCGCGAGGACCTTGGCCGCATCGGGGTAGCCGAACCCTTCCGCCGCGACCGGCGCCGGCGCGGCCTCGGCGGCGGTCGCCGCCGGCACCGAACCGGCCATCACGGGTATCGCGAGGGCTGCGCCGAGGGGCCAGGCCAGTCTTCGAGCTGTACGCACCAGAATCTCCCGTAAGAGGACGTGCCCGGGAGGCACCAGCACCCCCCGAGCCGGCAAAGAAACGATCAATCGGACGCTATCGCCCGCATTCCTCGCCCGTCAAAGTCGCCGGCCGCCCCGGCGGATCCCTGGTGGGTCGTCATGTTCCGGGTGGTTTTGCGGCGGTATTCCTTCGGAATGGGGATTTCGCTCTTCGGGGGAATCCGGTCGAATTGTCAGGGGAGGCGGGTCGCCTCGATCACGCACATCGGGCCCTGGGTCGTGCGGATCCGGTCGAGGCGGAAGCCGGACGCGGCGAGGAGGTCGCGCCAGTCGGTGGCGGAGCGTTCGCGGCCGGTGAGCATGCCGAGCATGGTGAGGTCGAGGAGGGAGGCCACCTCGGGGGCGGCGCCCTGGTCGAGGACGGTCTCGACCAGGATCAGGCGGGCGTCGGGCGCGGTGGCGGCGCGGTGGACGTTGGCGAGGATGTGCCCGGCCTTCTCGTCGGACCAGTCGTGCAGGATGAAGCAGGCCAAGTAGTCCTCCGCGGGCGGCACTTCGACGAAGAAATCGCCGCCCGCCGTCGTGATCCGGTCGTCGACCCCGTGGGCGCGCAGGACGTCCGGGGCGGCCGCGACCACGTGGGGCAGGTCGAAGACGGTGCCCCGCAGGTGCGGGTCGCGCTGGGCGAGGACGGCCAGGACGGCGCCGTCCGCCCCGCCGATGTCGACGACGGTCCGTGCGCCGTCCAGCTCGACCGCGTCCAGGGCGTGGTGGCGGATGGCGCGGGCGAAGTCGGTCATCGCGGCGGTGAACGCGCCCACCCGGGCCGGGTCCTCGCCGACCCAGTCGAAGAACGGTTCCCCGTAGGCGAGTTCGGCGGCGGGACGGCCGGTCTCGGCGGTGCCCCACAGCTCGCCGAAGGCGCGGTAGTGCGAGTCCATCCACATCAGGGCGATGTTGCGGACGGATTCGGGGACGCCGGAGGCGAGGGTGCGCCCGAGCGGGCCGAGCCGGACCAGCCCGGTGTCGGCGTCGAGCGCGAAGACGTCCTCGCCGGCGAGCGCGTGGACGATCCGGGCCAGCGGGTCGGGGCGCAGGCCGGTGGCGGTGGCGAGCTCGGCCAACGGGCGTGGTCCGTCGAGGAGTTGGTCGGCTAGGCCGGCTCTGGCGGCGACGAAGAGGGCCTGGGCGATCTGGTACCCGCCGAGCAGGCGCAGCATCGCGATGGCGGGCGTGGGGGAGGCCGGGGCGTTCATGCCGGTCAAGCTAGCGAGCCGGACCCGCCGGCGCGCCTGGGCGCGCGGGCGGGCCCACCCGGGCGGAGCAACGGCGTGCTCAGTCCACCAAGTCCGGTGCGAAGTAGTCGCGCAGACGGGCGATCCGGTCGTCGCGGATCCGGAAGATCTGGACGAGCGAGGCCGTGGTGTCGCCCTCGTCCCCCTCCCCGTCGAAGACCGTGTCGATCTCGGCGATGAACACGTCCGGATCGGTGGTGGTGTGCAGCACGTAGCTCGACTTGGCGAAGTTAGGCGTGCGGCCGACCTTCCCGCCGCGCCGGTACTGCTCGGCCATCGCGCTGCGGATCTGCTCGCGGCCGACCAGGCGCCGCGGGAAGTCGGCGTCGGCGGGCACGAACGGTGCCTCGAAGACGCCGTCCTCGGTGAAGGTCTCGGCGAGGGCGTCGGCGTCGCGGGACAGGGGTCCGGCGTGGACGTAGCTCTCAAAGATCTGCTGCGGCGTTCGGGGCATGTCGGTCTCCCTGGACGTGGGCACGGGAGGCCACATAATCACAGGGACGCTCGACTGGCGAAGGGGGGTGACGGTGAGTCAGGAGGGCTTCCGCAGCGTCCGGCGCGCGGCGGCCAGGGTCAGCAGGCCCCAGAGCGCACCCGCGCCGGCGACCGCGTAGACGCCGAGTCCGACGAAGGACAGGTCGTAGTCGGCGGCGACCGGCGGGACGTAGCCGTCCGGGTCGGCCAGGACGACGGTGCTCCGGCCCGCGTCGGACGGGCCGCCGCAACCCGACCCGCTGTACTCGCCGTGCGGCAGCGGCGTCCCGTCCGCATGGCGGATCCCGCACGTCCAGCTGACGACGCCGCGCTTGTCCTTGGCCGAGTGGGCCCACGTGACCACGACGTCGGTCCGCACCCCGCGGTGCGCGATCACCTCGGCCTGGAAGGCCCTCATGGGCAGGACGAGCAGCGCGATCCCGAGCACGACGCCCGGCCACAGCACCCACCCGGTGGTCCGGAGGGCCATCAGGCCGCCGAGCCCCGCGATGAACACGATCACGGCGGCGACGGCGCAGGGCAGGCTGTAGTCCGGGTTCGCGCCGAGCACCATCAGGCCGACGACCAGCAGCGGCACGAGCAGCCCGGTCAGCAGCGCCGTGATGCGGACGGTCCGCGGCCTGAGCGGCCGGTCCTTGCGGGGCCGCCGCTTTCGGGCCTTCCCGGCGGCGGAATTCGGGCGGAACGTTCCGTCGCTCAGCGGTCTCTTCTGCTTCTTGTTCCTGCGGCGTGCCATGCCCGGGCCCCCGTCCGTTCGTGCGCTCCTGTGTTCCTGCGCTCCCGCGCTTCCGCTCTCCTGTGCTCTCGCGCCCCTGCTCTCCTGCGCTCGCGACAGTGTGGCGGCAGCACCGGTGCGAGCGGAACCCGGGCCCCCGGATCTCGCCAGAACTCTTGATGTGAAGTATCTTGATGTCGAGATTGATCCGGGGGTGAGCCCCGGGGAACGGGACGGGGGAGCACCATGGGGCGGAGCGCCAACGGAAGCGGCGGCGGGCTGATCGGACAGCTGCGGCGGCCACCGGGCGGACCGGACGCCCGCACGATGCTGCTCGCCCAGTTCGTCGACCGCACCGGCACCGGCGTCTGGGCCGCCGCCTCCGTCCTGTACTTCACCTTCGTCCGCGGACTCGACGCCGGCCGGCTCGGCCTCCTGCTCGGCGTCGCCGCCGTCGCCGGGATCGCCGGCTCGCCGCTGGCCGGGCGGGCGGCCGAGCGCTTCACCGTCCGCGGCCTCCTGACCGCGTGCCACCTGCTGCGCCTCGGGACGATGGCCCTGCTGCTCGTCGTCGACCAGTACGTCCTGATGCTGCTCCTCGTCGCGCTCACCTGCCTCGGCGAGCGCGGCGCCAAAACGCTGGAGATGCTCTTCGCGACCCGGGTCGCGGGCGAGCGGCGCGGCGAGTACCAGGCACTCTTCCGCAGCGTCGCCAACGCGGGCTACGCACTCGGCGCGGGCATCGCGGCGGCCGGGCTCGCGGTGGGCACGGTGACCGCCTACCGCGCGCTGATCCTGGCCAACGCGCTCTCCTTCGTCCTGGCCGCGGCCCTCGTCCGGCGGACGGGCGAACCGGCCGGGCACGGGCTCGTGGTGACGCGGAGCACCGCGCCGAGCAGGCCCGAGCCGGCCGCCGGCAGCCCCTGGCGGGACCGCGGCTACCTGCTCTTCGTCCTCCTCGACATGCCGCTCAACCTCGACGACTCCGTGCTCAACGTCGGCCTCCCGCTCTGGCTCGTCCACCACACCACCGCGCCGCACGCCCTCGTGCCCGCCTTCCTGGTGCTCAACACCGTGCTCGTGGTGGTGCTCCAACTGCGCGTCTCCGCCTGGGCGCAGGGGCCGAGCGGGGCGGTCAAGTCGCTGGCCTGGTACGGCGTGACGCTGCTCGCGAGCTGCCTGCTGCTGGCGGCCTCGACCGGGCGCGGGGCGTGGGCGGCCTCGGCGGCGCTGCTCGCGGCCGGGGCGCTGGTGACGTTCGCCGAACTGCTGCGCTCGGTCAGCTCCTGGGAGTTGGCGGTGAGCCTGGCCCCGCCGCAGGCGCGGGCGTCCTACCTGGGCGTCGCCGGGATGTCCCAGTCGGTGCAGAAGTCGGCCGGCCCGCTGCTGCTGACCGGCGTGGTGATGACGGCCGGCCCGGTCGGCTGGATCGGGCTCGGCGCGGTGGTGACGGCCCTGGGCGCGGTCCAGCGCCGATCGGCCGCCCGCCGGCTGGCCGCCCTGGCGCGGCCCGAGGAGTCCGAGGCGCGCCAGGACGGTCGGCAGGTGGCCCGCGAGGTTCAGCGGACGACGTCGATGTAGCTCATCATCCCGTTGTCCTCGTGCGCCGCGATGTGGCAGTGGAACATCCAACGGCCCGGGTAGTCCTCGAAGGCGACGCGGATCACGACCCGGCCCGGGACGCCGTCGACCGCGTGCGGCACCGGGACGGTGTCCTGGCGGTGGGTGTAGGGCTGGGCGGCGCCGTCGACGGGCAGGACCTGGAACGCGGTGGTGTGCAGGTGGAACGGGTGGTCCTCGCCGGAGTGGTTGACGATCGTCCACTCCTCGACGGTGCCGAGCCGGGCGGGCGTGTCGAAGACGGAACGGTCCATCGCGAACTGCTGGCCGTCGATGTAGAAGGTGTTGCCGTCGGCGCTCTCGGACAGGTCGAGGGTGCGCCGCCGGGCGACGGGCGCGGTGGCGAGGTCGGCCGGGGCGGTCGGCAGGGCGCCGGTCGGCTCCGGCAGCCGGTGGGCCGGGCGGCCGGTGACGGCGACCGTGGCCAGCGGCACGTCCGGATAGGCGTCGCCCTGCGGGCCGTTGCTGTAGGCGGCGGTGCGCAGGACGGTCCGGCCGGGGGTGCCGCTCGCGGTGACGAGGACGTCGTAGCGCTTGCCCGGGGGCAGCAGCAACTCGTCGGCGGTGGTGATCGCGGCGACGGGCGTGCCGTCCTCGCCGACGACGGTGAAGCGGCGGCCGTCCAGCCGGAGCCGGTAGAAGATGTCGGCCCCGGCGTTGACCAGCCGCCACAGCTGGGTCTCGTCCGGCCGCATCGGGAGCACCGGCCGGAGGCGGCCGTTGACGAGCCGTACGGTCGGGTTGCCGGACTGGAGGGGGTCCGCCGCGGTGCCCTGGAGGATGTGCCCGCCCGCGTCGAGCTGGGCGTCCTTGAGGACGACGGTGTGCGCCGTGACGTCGCGGAGGCCCGCCGGCAGCAGCGTGCGGTCGTCCCCGACGATCAGGGCGCCGGACAGGCCCGCGAAGATCTGGTTCTCCACGTCGCCCGGCGTGAACCCCGCGTCGTGGCCCGCCATGCCGTCGGCCATGGGGCACGACGTGCCCATCGCGTGGCTGTGGTACCAGAACGTGCCCTGCGCGTGGTCGGCCGGGATCTCCAGCCGGTACGTGGTGGACCCGCCCGGCGCCACGCACAGGAACGGGTCGTCGGACTGCCCCTCCGGGGACACGTGCAGGCCGTGGAAGTGCAGGTTGGTCGCGACCGGGAGGTGGTTGACCAGGTGGACGGTGACGGTCGATCCGGGCGCCACCCGCACGGTGGGCGCCACGAACGAGCCGGTGTAGGAGGCGCCGTAGACCTCGCGCCCGGAGACGTCGAAGCGGCTGCGCGCCGCGTCGAGCGTCAGGGTGAGGTCGGGGCTCGCGCTGCCGGTGGCGTCCACGGTGGCCGGGTCCTGGAACGGCATGCCTGCCCGCATGCCCTTCTCCTGCTCGGCGGTCGAGGGCGGCGGCGGTGGGGCCGCCGCCGGCGAGACGGCCACCGCGTCGGCGCCGACGGCGGCCGTGAGCAGCACCGCCACGGCGGTCACGGCGTGGATGAGGCGTCTGGTGCGCCGTATTCGCCGCCGCTGGGCGTGCGCGTCCGCTCCGATGTCACGGGACATCAGGGTTCTCCGTATTCACTTGGGTGAGGGTTGGGTGGTGCGGGCGCCAGGATTCAGCAACCGGCATGCGCCCGACAAGACTTACCCCCGAATTTCCTCGTCGCCGTCCGCCAGGGCGGCGGCCTTGCGGAGGAGGACGGCGCGTTCGCGCGCGTTGGCGCAGAGGCGGACGGCCAGGTCGAGCTCGGCGCGGGCCTCGGGGGTACGGCCGAGGCGGGAGAGGAGCTCGGCGCGGACGGTCGGCAGCAGGTGGGAGCCCGCGAGCCGGCCGGTCGCGGCGAGGTCGTCGACGAGGTCCAGCGCCGGCTGCGGGCCGCTCGCCATCGCCACCGCGACGGCCCGGTTGAGCTCGACGACGGGCGAGGGCGCGACCCGGCCGAGCGCCTCGTAGAGGAGCACGACGCGCTCCCAGTCCGTCTCCGCGACGGAGGGCGCCAGGGCGTGGCACGCGGCGATGGCGGCCTGGAGGCCGTACGGGCCGAGGCCGCGCCCGGCCGCCGCGGCGCGGTCGAGGGCGGCCCGGCCGCGGCGGATCGCCGAGCGGTCCCACCGGCGCCGGTCCTGGTCCTCCAGGAGCACCGGCTCGCCGTCGGGCCCGGTCCGGGCCGGGAACCGGGCCGCCGTGAGCTCGAACAGGGCCAGCAGGCCGTGCACTTCGGGCTCACGGGGCAGCAGGGCGGCCAGCATCCGGGCCAGCCGGACCGCCTCGCGGGCGAGGTCGGTGCGCAGCAGGTCGTCGCCGCTGGTGGCGGTCGAGCCCTCGGTGAAGATCACGTACAGGACGCTGAGGACCGCGCCGAGCCGGGTGCGGCGCTCGTCGGCCGGCGGCAGCTCGAACGGCACGCCGGCGGCGCCGATCGTCTTCTTGGCGCGGGTGATCCGGGCCTGGACGGTCGGCACGGGCACGAGGAACGCGCGGGCGATCTCCTCGCTGGACAGGCCCGCCACCACGCGCAGCGTGAGGGCCACCCGCGCCTCGGCGGAGAGCACGGGGTGGCAGGCGATGAACATGAGCGCGAGCACGTCGTCGTCGACGCGGTCCGGGTCCCACGGCAACTCGTCGGTGCGCTCCGGCGGTTGGAGGGCGCCGGTGGCCGCCTCGCCCTCGGCGAGGCGGCCCGCGAGCCGGGCGTAGCGCTCGTCCCGGGCGGAGCGGCGCCGGAAGCCGTCGATGGCGCGCCGCCGTGCGGTGGCGAGCAGCCAGCCGACCGGGTTGGCCGGAGCGCCGTCGCGCGCCCAGGAGACGAGCGCCTCCGCGAGCGCCTCCTGGGCGACGTCCTCGGCGAGTTCGAAGTCCCCGGTGTAGCGGGTGAGCGCGCCGACGATCCGGGCGGACTCGATCCGCCAGACCGCCTCGACGGCCCGCCGGGCGGATTCGCCGCCCGGCGGGCCGTCGGCGGGAGCCGGCTCCGTCACAGCTGGCCGGTCCGCTCGCGCCACGCCCGCTCCTTGACGATCCACTCGTTGTCCTGCGGGAACTCGTCGATCGCCGGGACGCGCCGGATCTCGCACTTCGACCCGGGGATGGCGGGCATCCGCTTCGCCCACTCGACCGCCTCCTCCTTCGAGGCGACGTCGATGAGGTAGAAGCCGCCGAACAGTTCCTTCGTCTCACCGTAGGGGCCGTCGGTGACGACGGGGGTCTCGCCGCTGTAGTCGACCACGACGCCCTGGCCCGGGTCGTCGAGGCCCTCGGCGGCGACGAGCACGCCCGCCTTGATCAGCTCCTCGTTGAAGCGGCCGACGGTTTCGAGCATCTCCTCGAAGGGGGTCTCCATCATCTTGGTCATCGACTCGTCGGTGCCGCGCATGATCAGCATGTACTTGGCCATCGTCGTTCTCCTCGGTGTCGGGGGGTCGTCCGTCGACCCTCTCTACCTCAGGTCGAACGGCGGCGTGGCGGATCGACACAAGGAGGGAAAACTTTTTGGGACCTGTTCCCGGCCGGTTCTCAGTGGCCCGCCGCCGGGCGGGGCCAGCTGTGGTGGTGCTGGTCGATCACGTAGTGGTGGACGTGCTGCCAGCCGCCCTTGGTGGCCGGGCGGGCGTCGGTGAGGTGGGGGTGGCCGGGCGGGAGGTCGGTGTGGAGGTGGCCGAGGGTGTCGGGGTCGCGGGCCGGCCACAGGGCGGCGGCACCGGCTGCGGCGGCCAGGGCGACGGCCCCGAGCACGACGGCCGTGACCGGGAGTCCGGCGCCCGCCGCGAGCCAGCCGGCCAGCGGGTAGGTGAGCAGCCAGCAGCCGTGCGAGAGCGAGAACTGGGCGGCGAACGCGGCGGGGAGGTCCCCGTCGGCGGACGAGCGGCGGATGAGCCGGCCGCCCGGCGTGAGGACGGCCGAGCTGCCCGCGCCGATCAGGGCCCAGGCCGCGAGCAGCGCGGCCCACGCCCACGCGCCGGGCCCGGCGGCCGTGATCGCCGTGACGGCGGCGAGCACGGCGGGCAGCGCGAACGCGGCGGTGAGCATCACCGGCCGGTCGCCGGTCCGGGCGAGCAGCCGGGGCAGCAGCAGGGCGGCCAGCATCGAGCCCGCGCCGTACGCGCCGAGGGCGAGCGAGACGGCGCCGGCCGGGCGGTGGAAGTGCTCGCGGACCACGACGACGGTGTTGACGAACACGATCGCGCCCGCCGCCGCGACGGCGAGGTCGAGCGCGAGCAGGGCGCGCAGCCGCGGGGTGGCCCAGAAGAGGCGGGAGCCGAACGCGGCCCTGGCGTAGGCGCCGCCGGTGCGCTCGACCGGGGCGGGCTTCGGCAGGACGGCGGAGACGACGAGGGCGGCGGAGGCGAGGAAGCCCGCGGTGGTGCCGGCGAACAGCCAGTTGTACGGGACGACGGTGAGCAGGAGGGCGGCGAGCGCCGGGCTGAACAGGGACTCCAGGTCGTAGGCGAGCCGGGACATCGACAGCGCCTGCGTGAAGTCGCGTTCGGCGGGCAGGAGGTCGGGGATGGTGGCCTGGAAGGTGGGAGTGAAGGCCGCGGAGGCCGCCTGGAGCAGGAAGATCAGCAGGTAGACCTCCCACACCTGGGTGACGAACGGCAGGGTGAGCGCCACTCCGGCCCGGGTGAGGTCCATGCCCGCCATGAGGGCCCGCCGGGGTATCCGCCCGGCGATCGCGCCGGCCAGCGGGGCGATCGTGACGTAGGCGACCATCTTGATCGCGAGCGCGGTGCCGAGCACCGCCGAGGCGTCGGCGCCCGCGAGGTCGTACGCGAGCAGGGAGAGCGCGACGGTGGCCAGGCCGGTGCCGACGAGCGCGACGACCTGCGCGGTGAACAGGTGGCGGTAGGCGCGGTTGCGCAGCACGGAGAGCATGCGGGCCGTCCCGGTGGTCAGGGGGCGGTGGGGGACGTGCCCATGATAGTCAATGCGTGCGTACCTGTGCACACGTTGGTGGGACGTGGGCCCGGATGGGGCCCGCGGGGGCGTCAGTCGTGCGGCGGCAGGTGCCGGATCTGGTGGTCGGCGACGTTCATCGCCTCGTCGACGAGGCGCCGCAGGTGGCCGTGGCGCAGCGAGTAGACGACCCGGCGGCCGTCGCGGCGGGTGGTGACGAGGCCGGAGAGCCGGAGCTTGGCCAGGTGCTGGCTGACGGAGGGGCGCGCGGCGCCGGTGGCCTCGGTCAGCGTGGTGACGTCGGCCTCCCCCTCGCCGAGCCGCTCCAGGAGCGCGAGGCGGGTGCGGTCGGCCAGGAGCCCGAGGATGGTGGCGGCGACGTCGAGCCGCTCCTCGGCGCGTTGGTGCGAGTGGTGTGCATCTGCCAGCTCGGTGCCACTGCTCATCGGGCCATCGTAGGCCGTCCGGCCGCCGTGGGAGTGCTCGGGTGCGCACTCATGGTGAGTTGCCGGGAAGTCCGGCGGAGTGGCGGCCGCTCGTATACCGTGCTGGGGTATATGATCCCGGACCGTTCCGGTAGGAAACCGGGGAGCCCGGGGGAAGGCCGACCACCACATGCACGCGATCCTGCACGCCCTGTCCATCACCGGTTCGATGACCTGGGAGATCACCTGGGCCCTGGTGCTGGGCTTCCTGCTGTCCGCCGTCGTCCAGGCCGTCGTGCGCAAGGCGACGATCGTCCGGCTGCTGGGGGACGACCGGCCGCGCACGCTGGCCGTCGCGTCCCTGCTGGGGGCGGCGTCCTCGTCGTGCTCGTACGCGGCGGTCGCGCTGGCCCGGTCGCTGTTCCGCAAGGGGGCGGACTTCACGGCGGCGATGGCCTTCGAGATCGCCTCGACCAACCTCGTCGTCGAACTCGGCGTGATCCTGGCCCTGTTGCTGGGCTGGCAGTTCACGGCGGCCGAGTTCGTGGGCGGCCCGGTGATGATCCTGCTGCTCGCGCTGCTGTTCCGGCTGTTCCTGCGGGACCGCCTGCTGCGCGAGGCGCGCGAGCAGGCGGAGCACGGTCGCGCCGGCTCGATGGAGGGGCACGCGGCGATGGACATGTCCGTCCGGGGCGAGGGGTCGTTCGCGAAGCGGCTGCTCTCGCGCGAGGGCGTCACGTCCGTGTCGCACGTGTTCGTGATGGAGTGGGCGGCCATCCTCAAGGACCTCGTGATCGGCCTGCTGGTCGCCGGGGCGATCGCCGCGTGGGTGCCGGACGGCTTCTGGCAGGCGTTCTTCTTCGCCGACCACCCGCTCGCGAGCAAGCTGTGGGGGCCGCTGGTCGGCCCGCTGGTGGCGGTCGCGTCGTTCGTCTGCTCGATCGGGAACGTGCCGCTCGCGGTGGTGCTGTGGAAGGGCGGGATCAGCTTCGGCGGGGTGGTCGCGTTCATCTTCGCGGACCTGCTGATCCTGCCGATCCTCAACATCTACCGGAAGTACTACGGCGGCCGGATGGCGCTGTTCCTGTTCGGCACCTTCTACGCGACGATGGCGGTCGCCGGGTACGTGGTCGAATTCGCCTTCGGCGGGCTCGGGCTGGTGCCGGACCAGCGGACGGCGGAGATCCCGATGGCGGGCGTCGAGTGGAACTACACGACGTGGCTGAACATCGCCTTCCTGCTGCTGGCGGCGGTCCTGGTGGTCCGCTTCTTCCGGACGGGCGGGACGGCGATGCTCCGCATGATGGGCGGCTCGCCGGACGGCGGGCACGCGCAGGACGAGCACGGCGCCCACGGTGGCGGCCACGACGGTCACGGCCAGCACGGTGGTGGCCACGACGGTCACGGCCAGCACGGCGACGGCCGGCACGGCGGCGGCCACGGGCACCACTGACTCGGCGCGCCGAGCCGCGCCGACTCTGCCACGCTGAGGAGGGCAGCTACCTCGACCGAGGAGGCCCGCACCCATGTCAGCGCAGAAACCGGGGCCGGCCGAACGACGGGCCCGCGCCGCCGCGATCCGGGCCGAGGAGGCCCGCCGGGAGCGGCGACACCGATGGCTGGTGGGCGGGGTCGTCGGGGTGCTCTCGCTCGCCGTGATCGGCGGGATCGCCGGCGTGATCGCGACGAACCAGAGCTCGACCTCCCCCTCCGGCGTGCCGGCGCACCCGCGCACGACCGCGGAGGGCCGCACCACCCCGCCGCCCTGGGACGCGCCCGCCGACGTCGAGGCGGCGGTGAAGGCGGCCGGGCTGCCGATGCTCGGCGCCGAGGGCACCGCCCTGCACATCCACGCCCACCTCGACGTCTACGCCGACGGGCAGCCGGTGACCGTCCCGGCGCTGGTCGGCATCGACGAGGCCGCGCAGAAGCTCAGCCCGCTGCACACCCACGACACCACCGGCGTCGTGCACATCGAGTCGCCGGTGACCGCCGACTTCAGCCTCGGCCAGTTCCTGACCGAGTGGCAGGTCTCCGCCTCCGCCGACCACCTCGGCGGGCTGCGCACCGACGCCACCCACACGCTCACCGCGTACGTGGACGGCAAGGCGGTGTCCGGCGACCCGGCGGCGATCGTGCTGCACGCGCACGACGAGATCGCCCTGGTCTACGGCACGGCCGCGGAGAACGCCGCGGTCACCGTGCCGAGCAGCTACAACTGGCCGAGCGGGCTCTGAAGCGCGCCGTCGGCGGGGCCGCCCGGCACGAGGGGCGCGATGACGCGCTGGGTCGGGTTGGTGCTGTCGTTGTCGTCGTCCGAGGTCACCGTGGTGGTGATCGAGCTCGTCGCCCAGGAGACCACGCCGAGGACGATGAAGACGACGAGCAGGCCGCGCCCGCCGCCGCCGAGCACGAGCGGGCGGGTCGCCGACACCGGGCCGTCCGGCTCGCTGCCCGCCTCCTCGCCGAACAGGCGCTTGGGGTAGGCGGAGGTGAGCATCACGAAGTAGGCGGTGGCCCGCATCCGGTAGCGCACGATCGCGGCCGTGGCCTCGAACAGCGGCTGCGGCATCCGGCCGAGGATCAGCACGACGAGCCAGAGGACGAAGGACACCATCCACCACCCCGCGTACACCAGGCCCTGCACGATCGCGGCCGGGATGACGAGGACGACGCGGAACAGCACGGCCAGCCGGTTCAGCTCCCCGGGCCGCAGCTCGACCTGCACCAGGTGCTCGGGCGTCCGGAACCGGAACGGCGGGTAGCGGTCGTGCATGAGCATCAGGTAGGCGGTGACCCGGGTGTCGTACGGGACGAACGCGGTCAGGTAGTCCGCCGCGAAGCCGGGCAGGCGGCCGAGCACCAGCGCGCCGAACCAGCCGATGACGGTGACGAAGAACGCCACCACCGACAGCACCCACACCACCACGAACTGGGGGATCAGCAGCAGCAGCCGCAGCAGGACCGTCCACCGGTTCTGCGCCCCCGGCCCCGGCATGTCCAGCACCGGGAGCCACTCACGGCTGACGGGGGCGGGGGGAGCCTGCCACATCCGGGCCTCCACGGTCTCGGGACGACGGGCCCGGCGGTCGGGCGCGGCCGGGTGCCTTCCGAAGATCGCAGCAGTCCGTCCGGCCCGCGCGCGGAGCTGGGCCGGACGGCTGACGCCGCCTAAGCCGTGAGGTACGCCGGGTCGTGGGCGCAGATGATCCGGACGTCGGCGGAGCGGGTGCGCTGGAGGGCGCGCAGGCGGTCGAGGTTGTGGAGACGGGCGGGGTTGTCGACGGCCAGGAGACGCTGGAAGGCGGTGAGCCCGGCCGGGCGGCGCGGGGAGCCGGGGGCGATGTCGGCGTGGTTGAAGTAGGCGTCCCCGGCGTGGAGCAGCCAGCGGTCGCCGGTGCGGACGGCGACGCCGCTGTGGCCGCGGGTGTGGCCGGCGAGGGGGACGAGCAGGACGTCGGTGCCGGCCTTCGGGAGGACCGGGATCGCGCCGAAGCCGTACCAGTCCTCGGTGGCGGCGTCCGGCCGGTGCTCGACCCAGCGCGGGCCGTGCGCCCACTGGGCCGGGCGGTAGCGGTCGCGCTCGTTGAACGTGGCGCCGGCGCGGGCGGCGCGGAGTTCGTCGGCGAGCACGTGGACGTCGGCGTGCGGGAAGTCGCCGAGGCCGCCCGCGTGGTCGACGTCGAGGTGGGTGAGCACGACGGCGCGGACGTCGCGCGGGTCGTACCCGAGGGCGCGGACCTGGTGCAGGGCCGTGCGGGCAGGGGAGAGCCGGGGGCGGACGGTGGCGAGGAAGCGGCGCCCGAGGCGCTCCTTCGGGCGGGCCACGTCGTCGGTGCCGAAGCCGGTGTCGACGAGGACCAGCCCGTCGGCGCCCTCGATCAGCAGGCAGTGCGCCGAGAGCAGGCCGAGCAGCCGCCCGCCGCCGCCCATCAGCGCGCGGCCGCCGAGCGGGCACATCGTGCCGCAGTCCAGGTGGTGAACGGTCATGTCGCCTCCAGGGGTTGGGGGGCTTCGGGGGTGCGGGACAGCAGCCGGTCGAGGCCGGCGGCCAGCTGGACGTCCCCGTGCGCGGTGTACAGCTCGCCGGCGGTGCGCCGGTGTTCGGCGGCCTCGGCGGAGCGGCCCAGGGAGTCCAGGAACTCGCCGAAGTGCCGGTGCGCCAGGGCGTGCAGGCGCACGTTGCCGGAGGAGCGGCACAGGTGCAGCGCCTCGCGCCAGGTGAGCTCGGCGGAGTGCGGGTCGTCGAGCGCGTGCAGGGCGAAGGCCTCGTTGACCATCGCCCACACGTAGGCGTTGGCGGTCGGCTGTGCGGCGAGCAGGTCGCGGGTCTCGCGGGCGAGGTCGAGCGCGGCGGCCGGGGCGCCGAGGACGACCTTGAGGGCGGCGGCGTTGCTGAGCACGGTGGCGGCGTGCTCGCGCAGGCCGGTGCGCCGGACGAGGGCGAGGGCGGCGTCGGAGAGGCGGTCGGCGCCGGCCTGGTCGCCGGTGAGGGCGGTCATCGAGGCGCGCACGGACAGGGCGTGGATGTGCAGGTCGCCGTCCTCCGGGGTGGTGCGCTCGACGGCCCGCCCGGCGAGGGGCAGCGCCTCGGCGACGCGCCCGGTGGAGCCGAGGGCGCAGGCCGTCGCGGCCTCCATCGCGGCGAGGCCCTCGCGGTCGCCGCTCGCTCGCGCCGCGTCCAGTCCGACGCGCAGGCAGGCGAGGCGGTCGTGGACGCGCCCGGCGCCGTAGTAGAGGGTGGCGGTCGCCCGGGCCAGTCGCCAGGCGCGGTCGTGCTCGCCGCGGTCGGCGGCGGCCGTGACGAGTGCGCGCAGCACCGGTTCCTCGGCGTGGCACCAGGCGAGGGTGGCCTGCGGGTCGGTGAGCCGGGGGAGGGCGAGGTGCCCGGTGCCCGGGGGCCGGAACGGCTCGTGGTACGGGTTCAGGCGGCGGATGGCCGTGCCGGTGGCGAGCAGTTCGTAGTCGACGAGGCGGCGGAACGCGTCCTGCCGGCCGGCGGCGGGGAGGTCCGCGAACAGCTCGGCGCCGTACAGGCGGACGAGGTCGTGGCGGGCGAAGCGGCCGGGGGTGGTCTCGGTCAGCAGGTGGTGGGCGGCGAGGGAACCGAGTGCGAGCCGGGCCGCGTCGGTGTCGGCGGCGAGCAGCGCGGCGGCCGCGTGGACGTCGACCTCGGTGCCGGGGTGGGGGGTCAGGAGGGGCAGGAGATTTCGTGCGTGCGACGGCAAATGGCGATACGTCAGGCTGAGTGCCGAGTGGACGCCGAGGGTGCCGTCCGGAGTGGCGAGGGTCGACAGGCGGGTGCGTTCGTCCGCCAACTCGGCTACCAGATCGGCCAGTTGCCAGCCGGGGCGGGCCGCGAGCCGGGCGGCCGCGATCCGCAGGGCGAGGGGGAGCCGGTCGCACAGCTCGACCAGGTGGCGGGCCGCGTCCGGCTCGGCCGCCACGCGCTCGGCGGTGAGGCGGAGTTGGAGCAGGCGGTGGGCGTCGCCGTCGGGCAGCACGTCGACCTGGAGCAGCGCGGCGCCGTCGGCGACGACCAGCTCCTCCAGGCTGTTGCGGCTGGTGACGACGGCGACGCCGTCCGGCCCCGCGGGCAGCAGGTCGGCGACGTCGTCGGCGCTGCGGGCGTTGTCCAGCACGACCAGCAGCCGCCGCCCGCGGGTCCGTTCGCGGAACAGCGCGGCGCGCGCGGGGCGGTCCTCGGGGATCGCCGGTTCGGGCACGCCGAGCGCGCGCAGGAAGCGGCCGAGGGCGTGCGCCGGGTCGGCCGGTCCGGCCGGGTCGAAGCCGCGCAGGTCGGCGAAGAGCCGGCCGTCCGGGAAACCGGGGGCGGCGCGGTGGGCCCAGCGGACCACCGTCGCCGTCTTGCCGACCCCGGCCGGGCCGACCACCACGGCCAGTCCGTCCCCGGTGCGGTCCGGGCCGCACTGGGCGTCGAGCCAGCGGTCCTCCGCCTCGCGGCCGACGAACCCGCGCGGAGGGGCGGGGAGTTGGTCGGGTGCCGCCGATGGTGCCGCCGATGGCGCGGGCGTCGGTGGCACGGCGGGCTCCTCTTCGGGCTCCTCGTCGGCGAGCACGTCGGAGAGGGCCTGCTGGAGCTCGCGGCCCGGGCAGACGCCGAGCTCCTCCGCCAGGCGCGCGCGGGACCGGTGGTAGGCCTCCAGCGCGGCGGCGGTCCGGCCGCTCCGGTGCAGGCAGCGGACCAGCAGGGCGGCGACGGGCTCGCTCAGCCCGTCCGCCGCGACGGCCTGCTCCAGCGCCGGGACAGCCGCGAAACCGCGCCCGAGGTGGAGCTGGCGCTGCGCCCAGGCGGTGAGGAGCTCAGTGTGGGCCGCGTCCAGCCGGCGGGCCAGGGCCGCGGCGGGCGCGGTGGCGGGGAGGTCGGCGAGGGCCGCGCCCTGCCAGAGGCGGAGGGCCCGTTCGAGGAGCGCGGCGGCCGTCGCGTCGTCGGCCGTCGCGGCGGCCCGTGCGCCCAGCGCCTCGGCGGCCAGGGCGTCGACGGCGGCCGGATCGCCGGTGAGGCGGTAGCCGGGGGAACGGGTCGTCAGCTCGAACGGGGAGCCGGGCCCGGCGAGCAGTTTGCGCAGCGCGGCGACGTGACCCTGCAGGGCGGCCTTGGGGTGCGCGGGCGGCTCGTCGTCCCAGAGCAGCCCGGCGAGGCGCTCCACGGGGACCGTGCGGTTCAGCTCCAGGGCCAGCAGGGCGAGCACCGCCCGCCGCTGGGCACCCCCGACCGCCGTGGGGGCGCCGGTGCCGCGCGTGAGCTCCACCGGGCCGAGCAGCCGTATCCCCATGCGTTCCGTCCCGCCGTCATGCCGTTGGTCCGACCGCAGCTTACCCGCGGGTAGCCACGTCGGAGCCGGCCCGTTGAACGCCCCCGCCCGTCGGTCCCGTTCACGGAGAGGGGCGCGCACTCGGTCGCCCCGGAAACACGGGGAGGACGTGGATGCAGTCCCGACGCGACCAGGTGCAGGCCCACCTGTTCGTGGTGAGCAGACTCGCCTCCGGCATGCTGCGCGCCGAGCCCGACGCCGCCGACACCCCGACCGGACGCACCACCCGGGGCGCGGTGACCGGGCTCGCGCTGGGCGTGCTGATCGGCCTCGGCGCGGCCGTCTACGGGGTGATGGTGCCCGGCGGCGACACGGCCTGGGCCAAGCCCGGCACGCTGGTGATGGTCAAGGAGACCGGCGCCCGCTACCTCTACGTCGGCGGGCAGCTGCACCCGGTGCTCAACGACACCAGCGCGAAGCTCGTGGCCGGCGAGCAGATGGCGGTCGAGGAGGTGAGCCGCGCCTCGCTCGCGGACACCCCGCGCGGCGCGCCGGTCGGCATCGCGGGCGCGCCGGACGGGCTGCCGCCGGCCGCCGACCTGGCGGGCGGCACCTGGCTGGTGTGTGCCACCGTCCAGCCGGGGGCCGCCGGGGCCGCGCCCGTGCCGAAGCTGGGCGTGCAGCTGGACCCGGCGAGGGAGGGCAAGGCGCTCGCCCCCGGCCAGGGCCTGCTGGTGACGACCCCGGACGGCGCCGTCCACCTGCTCTGGCAGGGCCAGCGCCTGCGCGTCGACACGGCGAACAAGGCCATTCAGGCGCTGGGTTACTCGGGCACGACGCCGTTCCCCGTACCGGCCGGGCTGCTCAACGCGCTGCCCGCAGGCCCCGACCTCGCCGCGCCCGCCGTCCCCGGACGCGGCGACCCGGGCCCGGCGCTGGCCGGCGCCCCGACCCGGGTCGGCCGGCTCTTCGAAACCCCCGGCGGCGTGCGCTACCTGCTCCAGCGGGAGGGGTTGGTGCCGCTGACCGGTACGCAGTTCGCCCTCCTGATGGGTGATCCGCGCACCCAGAACGACGCGTACGGCGGGACGGCCCCGGCACCCGCGCGGATCGGCGCCGCCGACCTCGCCGCGCACACGGCGCCCGGCGCCGGCGCCCCGACACCGGGCCTGCCCGAGTCCCCGCCGACGCTCGTCACTCCGCTGCGGGACGAGGGCGTGTGCGCGGACCTGCACGTGGGCACGGGTGCGCCGGTCGGCTCGGTGACGGTCCTGAGCGCGGCGGACGCCGGAGCGGGCCGGGCGCCGGTGTCGCCACCGGGCTGTGCGGTCACCGACCTGGTCGCCGTCCGCCCGGGCCGCGGCGCGCTCGTGCGGGCGCTCTCCGGCGCGGGCACGGGCAGCACCGAGTACCTGGTGACCGAGGCGGGCGTGCGCTACCCGCTGCCGTCCGCCGCCGCCGTCAAACAGCTCGGCTACGCCGGCGCCACCCCGGTGGCCGTGCCGTCGGGCGTCCTGGGACTGCTGCCGACGGGCCCGAGCCTGGATCCGTCCGGCCTCGGCGGCGACGCCGCGACGAGCGCGCCGGCGGGCCGGGGGAGTTCGCCCACCTGCGGCTGAACCCGCCCGCGAACAGCCTCCGTTGACGAGGTAGACCGACGAACGAAAGGAGCTCCGATGACCACCCCCGCACCCGGCGGCCTGCTCAATGTGGAGCAGCAGGCGATCCAGAACGCGCTGCAGAGCCTCGAAGGCCAGATCTCGCAGATGATCAGCTCCGGCCAGACGGTCGAGCGGATCAACATGGAGATCGCCGCCAACTACGTCTCCGTGGCCAGCAAGACCTTCCAGGACAAGGTCGGCGACTGGGTCGTGAACTACAAGCGGGTCATGCAGGCCTTCGACAAGCTCACCCAGGACCTGGGCAGCGCCCGCTCGATCCTCACCAAGGCCGAAGAGGACGCCCACGTCCAGGGCGGCAACTGGGGCGCCTCGGACGGCGTCTTCCACGCCCTCGGCGGCAAGAGCTGACGCTCCGTCATAACCCTTACGCAACCCACGAACACGAGGAGGAGACGCCATGAGCGGCCCCACCGACATCATGCTCAGGCACGAGTCGATCGACGCGGCCTTCCAGGACCTGCTCAGCGCGGCCCACACCATGCAGAGCGGCCTGGAGGAACTGATCGGCCGGCTCCAGGGCATGGAGGCGAACGCCGGCCAGTACAAGCAGGCGTTCAGCGAGTTCCTGAACATCGCGAGGAGCAGCTCCAGCGCCATGCACGACGACATGCGCGACGGCGCCCGGGCCCTCGACGAGATGAACCAGGCCATGAAGTACGCCGACCGGGCCGCCGCCGCGGGCTTCTGAGCGGAGCACGGGCATGGCCAAGGAGCTCCGGCTCAACGACCAGACGATCGCCGACCTCACGGCGAAGGTGGACCTCTGGCGGCAGTGGCTCACCGGAGACGCCACGCCGCCCGGGATGCCGGCACCGACGGACGGTCACAAGAACCTCGTCCTGCAGGTGGAGGCGTTCGCCGGCGGCGCCGACACCCCGGGGGACAAGCACTACCCGGACACCTACACCAAGCTGCTGGGTGCGCTCGGGCTCGGCCCGTCGACCGAGATGCAGAGCAGGTTCAAGACCTTCGCGGGCGGTGTGAAGGCCGAACTGGACGTGCTGGTGAAGTCCCTGGACGACATCACGCTGGGGCTGGCGATCGCCAAGATGAAGTTCAAGGAGGGTGAGGACCACGCGCTGACCGCGGCGGAGATGTTCGAGATCCTCAGCAGCCCGTCCACGCCCCCGCCGCCGGGACCCTCGGGGGCCCCGCCGGCACCGTAGTGACGCCGCCGCCGGCGCCGGGCCGGCGGCGGCACATACCCGGGTCGGGACGGATCCCCTCCGAACCCCGGCCCCTTCCGTAAGCAGCATCGCAGGAGCGTGAGTCGATTGGGCGCAACCGGAACCGGCGGGGGCGGCGACAGCAGCCCGAACTACCCGTGGGAGACGGCCCTGAAGGCCTTCGGGATCACCGACTACCCGTCCCGGGACGACGTGGCCAACCCGGCGGTGTCCGGGGACTGGCTGATGAGCGGCGCCTACTGCTCGACGACGGCCATCAGCACGAGCAACATGGACGTCGTGGCCGTCCTCCACCCGCTGAAGAAGTCGAAGACCGACAACACGCCGAGCTGGTACGTCGGCTTCAACGGCAACTGGAACGGCAACGGCGACAACCCCGGCTGGAACTCCGGGGCCAACAAGTGGGCCCACTTCACGAGCGCGTGGACCGACGTGATGTGGGGGCTGTACGCCGGTGGCGACAACAGCGCCACCAGCGTGCCCAGCCTGAAGTCGGGCAGGTACCTGATCGACCACCTCTCGGCCCTGCTGGCCGAGGTCAAGAGCGACGTGCACAAGGTGGCCGACACCCTGGACGTCGAGGGGAGCGACTTCCAGGGCTCCGCCGCCGGCGAGCTGAAGTCCTACCTGACGAGTTTCGAGCAGGCCGTGAGCGTCCTCCAGCTGGAGATCACGCTGCAGGGGAACCCGTCCGACGCGCTGGGGACCGCCGCCGACGGCCTGAAGGCCGCGTACAAGGCGCTCCTGGACGCCCGGCAGGCCTGGCTGACGGACCGGGGGGCCTACCAGGCCTTCAACACCCAGGCGTCCCCGGTGCCCTGCCTGCGGTACGCGCTCAACCAGCTGATCCTGCCCGCACACGCGGACACCTCCAAGAAGACGGTCATCTCGAACGGGATGGACGTCAAGTCGGACGAGTTCCGCAACGCCGTGGAGGCCCTGGCGAAGAAGGTCTGGCGGGACAACGTCGTCAAGTACCTCGACGCCGACGCCAGCACCGCGATGGGGAACCTCGGGCTGCAGTTCACCGCCGTCAGCACGAAGCTGAACACCAGGTTCAGGGTCGAGACCCCGACCGGGACGGCCATCGCGCCGCCGGCTCCCCCCGGTCCGGGCGGTGACGGCGGGGGCAAGGACGGGGGCAAGGGCGGTGGCGGCGACCTCGGCCTCGGCGGCGGCGGTGGTGGTGGCAACGGTGACCTCGGCCTCGGCGGCAGCGGCGGCAAGGGCGACCTCGGCCTCGGCGGCAAGGGCGGCAAGGGCGGAGGTTCGCACGGCATCAACGGCGGCGGACCGCCCCCGCCGAAGGACGGCGGGCCGCTGACCCTCGACCCCGGCGGCACCGGCGGCATGCGCGTCCCGCTGCTCGACAAGGACGGGAACAAGCTGGTCGGCAAGGACGGCCAGCCGCTGACCGTCCCGCCCGGCTCGACCATCGACGGCCAGGGCCGGGTGATCGGGCCCGACCACAAGCCGGTGCTCGGACCGGACGGCCGGCCCCTGGTCGTTCCGCCGGGCACCACGCTGGGCAAGCCGGCGCCGGTCGTCCCCGGGGGCGGGTACTTCACGGTGCCGCCGGGCTCGAAGGTGGACGGGAACGGCATGGTGATCGGCCCGGACGGCAAGCCGCTGCGGGACGCCCGGGGCAATCCGGTCTACGCCGGCAAGAAGGGCACGATCGACAAGGACGGCCGGCTCCTCGACGCCAACGGCAAGCCCGTCACCACCAACGACCAGCTCTTCGCCGACGAGGAGCACGCCCTCAACGAGCTGACCACCCTCGACCCGACCACCGGCGGCAGCGGCGGGTTCGACCTCGGGTCGCTGCGCGGCGGGAACCGGTGGACCGACCCCGGCTCCTTCGACCTCGGCGACGGTTCGCCGGGCTCGCTGGGTTCGCCGGGTTCGTCGGGCGGCCTCCGCCTGCCGGGCCCGGAGGTGGGCGCCCCCAGGCCGGAGACCGGGTCCGGGGAGCCGCTGTCCGTCACCGGCGGGTTCTACGGGGGCAAGGCGCTGACCGACGGCGGCCTCGTCAACTCGCCCGAGGACGCCGCGACCCTGGCGGCCGCCAAGAAGGCCGCCGCCGAGCAGGCCCTGACCGAGAAGCCCGGCCCGAAGGGCCCGAACCCGGCCCAGGAGGAGGCGCAGCTCCAGGGCCGCAACACCGCCACCACCGGCGGCGGCATGCCGCCCATGATGCCGCCCGGCGGCATGGGGGCGGGGGCCGGCGCCCAGGAGAACAAGGAGCGGCAGCGCACCACCTGGCTGGCCGAGGACGAAGAGGTGTGGGGCACCGACGCGGGCGCCGTCAGCGGCGTCATCGGCCGCTGACGGCACCCGGGTTGAACGCGGGCCGCCGCCCGTCCCGTTGTCCGGAATGACAACCCCGAAAGCCGGCGCGCGCCGGGCTCCCTCCCCCGTGGGCCCGGTGCGCGTCCTTGTCCGAGAGGAGCCCGATGGCCGTCTCCCCGTTCGCGCAGCAGATCGAAGAGGCCATGGAGACCCTGCGCGTGCAGCAGGCCAAGATCGAGGAGGCCACCCGCAAGCTCCAGGCCGAAACGGTCTCCGTCACCTCCAAGGACCGGATGATCACGGCCGTCCTCGGCGCGCAGGGCGAGGTGGTGTCGCTGACCTTCCACACCACCGCCTACCGCTCCATGGCCCCGGCCCAGTTGAGCGCGGCCCTGACCGACGTGCTCAACCGGGCCCGGGCGGACATGGGCGCCAAGGTGACGGAGTCCCTGGGCACCTTCGAAGGGCTCGGCGAGATGCTGCGCACCTCGATGACCGGCGGCACCGAACTCGACGAACTGCTGGCCCCGCTCCAGGCGATGCGCCCGGGCCCCGGCGCCGGCGCCCGGCGCGAGCGGCAGGAGGAGTTCCGTGGGTGAGTTCAAGGCCACGGCCGAACTGGGCGGCTCGTTCGCCCAGTTGGGGTCGATGACGACCCTGCTCGACCAGATGAACCGCCGGATCGGGCAGATCGACAAGTACAACAAGAACTCGGCCGGCCACGACGAGATCGGCAAGAGCTACCACGAGACGGTCGACGGGCCGACCAAGAACCTCATCGAGCTGATGGACCAGGTCGGCCAGGTCGTCCAGAAGCTCAGTGAGAACGGCGGGCACGCCGCCAAGCTCTTCACCAAGACGGACGACGACCTGTCCACGACCGTCAAGTAAGGCCTCCCGGACGCCCCGCGGCGCCTCCGGCGACCCGGACGCACTTCGTACCCCTCAGGAGTCCCCCGCCATGTCGATCGAGATCCCGGTCGGGCTCGCGAACCTCTTCCACGGTCTGACCGGCATGGCGTGGCCGGAGGCCAAGGAGGACGACCTGCGCAAGGCCGGGGACTACTACCTGCTGGTGGGCAAGAACATGCCGCAGCTGGAGGACTACGTCCGGCAGGCGGCCGCGTACTGCACGGACAACATCGCGGGCCAGGCCGGTACGGAACTCGCCGCGGCGGCGGGCGCGCTGGTCGGCGCGGGCGGCAAGGACAACGCCCTCGACCTGGCCGGCAAGCAGTGCACCCAGCTCGGCCAGGTCGCGCACGACACCGCCAACCAGGTCGAGTACGCCAAGTGGATGACGATCGCCCAGCTCATCCAGCTGGCCCTGGAGATCGCCTGGGCGATCGCCGCGAGCCCGTTCACCGGCGGGGCGTCCCTCGGCACGATCGTGGCCGCCCGGGCGGTGGCCGAGGGCGTGATCCGCAAGATCCTCGCCTGGCTGATCGACCGGATCGTGATGCACACCGTCGTGAGCATCACGGGCGGTCTGGTGATGGACACGATCATCCAGCTCATCCAGATCGGGCGCGGCGACAAGACCGAGTGGGACTCCAAGTCCACGCTCCAGGCGGTCGAGTTCGGCGCCCTCAACGGCATCGTGGGCGGCCCGCTGGCCCTGCTCGGCGGCGGGCTGACCAAGCTCTTCCGGGGCGTGATCGGCAAGAGCCTGGGCAAGGAGGCCGGCCGCGTCCTCGGCGGCGACCTCGCCAGGATCTCCAACGGGCTCGCCAAGGACGGCCTGGCCGGCGTCCTGTCCAAGGACGCGGCCCGGACGATCGGGGAGACGGCGGCGAAGGACCTCGCGAAGGGCGCCGGGAAGACCCTGGCCAACGAGGCCGGGCGCAGCGCGGCGGACGCGGCCGCGCGGGACGCGGCGCGGAGCGCCGAGCACGCCCTCGCCAACGAGGCCGCCCACGCCGTCGCCAACGAGGCCGCCCACGCCGCGGCGGGAGCGGCCGCCCGGGACGGCGAGAAGTGGCTCGCCAGGGAGTCCGCCGAGGCCTTCGGCAACGACCTGGCGCAGACCATCGGCCGCTACTCCCACGAGATCGGCAACGCCTTCGCGGGTGGCCTGCGCGAGCTCGGCAAGGACGCGGTGGCCCGGTTCGAGAAGGACGTCGCGCAGGTCTTCTCGCAGCACTTCGGCAGCGTCCTCGGCAAGGAGGAGGCCACCCAGCTCGGCAGGGACTTCGCCCACGCGATGGCGGTGAGCGGCGGGCGCGGCGCGGCCGAGCACGAGGCGCTGCGCACCGCGATGCGGGACGCGCTGGGGTCGCGCGGGCTGAGCTCGGAGGGCGTCGACCACCTGGTCGAGCAGGTGCCCGGCTTGCTCGACCAGGTGGGCGGCAACACCAGGCTGTTCAGGATGGGCGTCGCCGTCGGCGGCTACCTCGGCGCCGGCGTGCAGAACGGCCTCACCGAAGGCTTCTACAACCTCACCTTCGGGCCCGACCACTCCTTCTCCGTCACGTGGGAGAGCTTCGTCTCCGGCATGGCCATGGGCTTCGTCGGCCACATGGGCCACAAGGGCGTCGCCCCGCTCGCGGAGCACTACGGGAAGTGGGTGAGCAAGAAGCTGGCCGATCCGAACGACACGGGCCCGGGGGTCCAGTACCTGCCGTGGAACCACCCGCTCACCATCCTCTCGGCGGTGGCGAACCTGACCGGCCGGTCCGCCCCGTTCCCGGTGCCGCGGCCGAAGCCGCTGACGGGCGGGCCCGAGCACGTGGGCGGGGCCGCGCACCCGGAGGTCCCGAAGGCGGGGAGCACGTCGACGGTCGGGGGCAAGGCGTCGTCGTCCTCCTCGTCGACCTCGTCCTCGTCGTCGTCCCGGTCGTCGTCGGAGAAGGCTCCGACCGCGCCGGTGCCCGACTCGGTGAAGGTCCAGGGCGGCGCGGAGCACCAGCAGCCGTCCGAACACGAGACCGGCGGGCAGCAGGGGGCGGTCAAGACCTCGTCGGAGGGCGGCAGTTCGCCGTCCGCACCGCCGTCGAGCGAGCGCGAGGCGCCGGCGCACGCCGCGACGGCGGGCGGGGAGCCGGGGCAGGTCGCCCCGCCGACGCGGGTCGCGACGTCGGGGTCCGTGGCGCCCGAGGCACCGAGGCCCGTGGCGCCCGAGGCACCGAGGAACGTCGACGTCCCCGTCCTGCCGGTCGTCGAGGCGGCCCCGGACGCCACGCCGCCCCACGCCGCCACCGCGGCCGGTCGCCACCTTCCCGACGGGGGCGGCTGGCTCCTCCACGACACGGGCGCCGGGGCGCCGCGCTTCCCGGCGGACCTCGGGAGCGTCCTCGGTCGTGCGGCGGAGGACGGCACCCGGTTCCCCGTCGTCGTGCACGTCGGCGAGAACGGCCGGCCCGTGCTGGACGGCCGGGAGATCCCGCCGGAGCGGATGGCCGACCTCCTCCGCCGGCGGGAGGCCGACGGGGAGTGGGAACCCGCCGCCCAGACCGTCGAGTTCCTCGGCTACGGCGACCGGCGCGCCGTCGACCCGCAGTACGTCCAGCACGTCGTCGACGACCTCGCCCGCTCGCCCCGGTTCGCGGACGCCCAGGCGCGGACGGGCGGGAACGGCACCGGGCCCGTGTTCCGCAGCGCCGAATCCGGCGAGCGCGCACGGGTGTTCGACGAGTCCTCGCCCGACCGGCGCACCTTCGGCGACCTCCTGCGCACGTCCTCCGACGGCGACGGTCCGACCGCCGCCGAGCACCCGCTGCTGCCCGATCCCGCACGGCTGCACGAACTCACCGCCGCCGAACGGGCGGAGGCGCTGCGCAACCTGCCGGACGAGCGGCGCCGGGAGCTGGCGCGCGACGCGGCCGTGATCGAGAGCCTGAAGAAGCTCGGCGACACCCGGGAGTTCGCGGAGGCCGCCGCACACCTGATGGTCGACTCCGGCCCCCGGGCCGGCGGGTCCGGGCCCGCGCACCGGGAGGCCGTCGAGCAGGTCGCCCGGATGCTGCGCAACCGTCACGTCGCCGTGAAGCTGCTGGAGGCGGGCCACCGGGTGGGCGCCGTGCCCGGCGGGCACCCGACGACGACCCACGACGTCGCCCACGCGGTCCTCGACGTGCTGCCGACCCGGGACCGGGCGATCATCAGGGAGGCCTACCGGACCCGGACGGAGGGCGGGGAGCAGGGGGCCGGTGCGGGGCAGCGGACGGGCGACGACGTATCCCGGGGCGAGCACGAGTACTTCGCCCGCGTCACCGAGGGCTACCTCGGCACCGACGGCGGGCCCGACCGGGTGCGGCGGAACGAGCCGCCGGAGGTGTCCGCTCTGCTGAAGCGCCTCTACGGCAAGGATCCGGTGCACCCGAACGACGGCACCGGCCCGCACCTGGCGCCGTCCTCCCCGACCGAGCAGGGCGGGCAGCCGCACCAGGTCGCCGCTCCGGGCCAGGGCGACGGGCCGACGACCTTCGTGGCGCCGCGACTCACGAGCGGAGTCAGCGACCTCATCGGTGGTCTCGGCACGGACGATCGACCGGGCAACTCCGCCTTCGAGAACGTCACGAGGAACGTCGGGGCCGTGCCGAAGCTGTCCGAGGCGGACTACCTGGCGTTCCTCAAGCCCGGTGAACCCGATGCCCTCCCCCCTCTTCGACCGCTGGGCTTCGTGGTCAGCGCCATGACGAGCTACAAGAGCGCCGGCGAGATCAGGACCGTGATCGAGCGGATCATGGAAGGCTCGCACGGCATGGACCGCCGGGTGGCCTTCGTCATCGGCCTGAACGCCCCGAAGGGCGAGGAGGCGGCCCTCGCCGCCGCCGCCCGGGAGGCCAGGAACATCGCGGCGACCATGGGCGTGCCGGTGGCCGTCGTGAAGTCGACGTTCTCGTGGCTCAAGGTCAAGGGGGAGGAGGTCTTCCCCTACGGCGAGATGCGCAACGCGCTCCTCGACAGCGCGCCGACCCACCAGCTGATCAAGGCCATGATGGACAGCGACCTGCATCCGTACCTCGCGGTGCAGGACTACGACATGGGCTCCCGCAAGGTGCCGTCGGGCAAGCACGTCTTCAACTTCGTCGAGGACACGCTGCACCGGCCGCAGCCGCACCCCGACCACTCGCCCACGGGCACGGGCGAGCAGACGGACCACCGGTTCGACCTCGACGACGACGCCCTCGACCCCAGCCGCCCGCTGGCCTTCGTCGGCGGGTACCGGATGCCCACCGAACAGGCGGACCTGGACCGGCTCGTCGCCGATGTGGAAGGGAGGTTCACCAGGAGCGGGAAGCAACTCCCGGCGCAGTGGCTGGACGCCCGAGGCCGGGCGGAGATCCTGGAGCAGGTGAGGCTCGCCGTCGAGACGGACATGCTGGAGCGCGACTGGCAGGCCTCGTACGCCCCGCTGCTGCCCTACGCGCCGGAACCCAACCTGATGGTCGACGGGCCGGCGGTCCTGCTGGCCGACGGGACCGGCACCCAGGCCCTGAAGTGGGGCCCGGGCCGGGCGGAGTTCGAGGAACTCGGGCGCGGGCTCAACCGGATCAACGCCTGGGAGCTCGACCGGTACTACCGGAACGAGCTGGAGGGCAAGCCGGAGACCGTGGCCGTGCCGAACAGCACGCGGTCCACGAAGACCTCCACGCCCCTGGGCCAGGGGCGGGACGAGATCGTCGAGAGGGTACGTGCCGACGCGTCCAACAACCGTCTCCCGAACCGCGGTGAGGCCTTCCGTACCGACTTCCGGGGCGGTGCCACGGTCACCGACCTGTCCCGGCTCGTCGTGGACCACCTGGAGAAGCTGGCCGCGTACAAGGGCAAGGGCGCGGGGCCGAAGATGGCGCTGGGGCAGTCGCACGTCGGCCTCGCGACCCCGTCCGCGCGTCTGAACAGCAAGGACTTCCGCCTGGGCGACGGCGATCCGAACTCCTCCGCCAGGTCGGCCCGGCACACCATCGGACTCGGGCCCTACCGGGAGGACTACGGGAAGAACCTCGCCGACCGGTTCCGGAGCGAGGACCGGCTCAACCGGTCGCACCGGGAGCCGGCCGGGGACCGGAACGCGATGGTCCCGGTGGACCCCGCGAGCTACAAGACGACCGAGGCGTGGCAGAAGGAGATGGTCAGGACGCGGGTCGGCCGCGACTGGCTGCTGGCCGGACAACCGGGCCCGGACGGCAGCGCGATGCCGCCGCACCTGATCCCGAGGGACGGCCTGGGCAGGCCCGAGTTCGGGCCGGGCGGGCTGACCAAGAACGTGCTGAGCCACTCGACGTCGGCCCCGCTGGACCCGCGAGGGCCGTTCGCCGGCATCAAGGCGGGCATCCAGGACGAGCACAAACTGCCGACCGCCCAGGCGCTGGCCCTGTCGACGGCCGCCATCCGCCTCGGGCGCCGCCTCGCCGACCTGCGGTTCAACCCCGAGCCGGGGCGCACGGCACCGCGCGCCGAGGACGCCGCCGGGCCCTGGAGGATGCCGACGGAGCCGGTGCTGCGCGAGTACGGCGGGCTCTACCGGGCCTTCGGGCACCTCCGGGCGGAGAACCGGCCCGGCGGTGCCGCGGGGCAGCCCGCCGGTGCTCCCGGGGAACTGCGGGCTGCCGTCGAGGAGGTGCGGAAGGAGGTCTTCGACTGGATGCTGAAGCCCGCGAACCTCGAACGGGTCACCACCTACGCCCGGGAGAAGGGCGTGAACCTGGACGACCTGTACCTGACGATCGAGCACGGTGAGGACCGGACCGGTCCGACGGGTGACGTGCTCCCGAAGATCCTCGCGTCGATCCGGAAGGCGAAGCTGGACTTCGGCACCGGGGAGCCCGTGCTGCCCTTCAAGGGAAACCCCAAGAAGGTGATCAGGGTGGACGGGCCCGGGGACGGTGACACCGCGATGGACATCGATCACGCGACGGACACCGGTACCGCGATGCACACCAGTACCGCGATGCACACCGATACCGCGATGCACACCGATACCGCGATGGACATCGACAACCCGGCGCCGGAGGGGGCGCCGGAGCCGGGCCCCGCCGTCCCGGGCGGCGCGCCGGCGCCCGTGCGGTCCGTCCACGAGCTGGAGCTCCTCGCGCCGGAGGCCCGGCGTGAGCTCGCGCGCGACGCACAGTACGTCAGGGGCCTTCGCGAGAGCCTGGAGCCGGAGGACTTCGCCGAGGCGGCGGCCCGGCTGATCGTGGACGTCGACCCCCGTACCCACCAGCCCGTCGCGGCGCGGTACGCGGCGTACGAGCAGGTCGCGCGCATGCTGCGGGATCCGAAGGTCGCGGAACGGCTCCTCACGCAGGAGGTCCGGGTGGTCATCGTTCCGAGGGACGTGCCGATCACCGAGGTGGCGGGCCTGGAGCACCTGAACGACCTCCCCGAGGTCGACGGCCGGCCCTGGCGGACCGTCCGGGGCGTGCAGTCCAGGAAGATCGTGGTCGTGACGGAGGAGAACCTCCTCGGTGCGACGACGACGCTCGGACGGGCCTCGACCCATCCCGAGGGCTACTCCACGACCACCCACGAACTCGCCCACGCCATCCACAAGTTCGGCCTGACGGGCGACGAGCACGCGCTCGTCAGGGAGGCCTACCGCGGCAAGCGCCAGGCGGACGGGCTGACCGACCTGTTCGGCGAGGAGCCCGTCGCGGCGTGGCCCGACGGCGGGCGACGCAATGCCGCCGACGAGCTGGTCGGCAACTACTCCTCGGCCGACGAGTACGAGTACTTCGCCCAGCTGAGCAACGCCTACCTCGGCACCAACCACGGGAACGACCCGAGCACCCGGTCGGCCCGCAACAACGGCGCCGACTGGGTCCGGCGCAACGACCCGGAACTGCTGCCCCTGCTGGAGCGCCTGTACGGCCCCGACCCGCAGGCCGGCCACCCCGCCCCGGCCAACCCGGTCAGCCGCACCCGTGCCGAGGAGGAACTGTACGGAGGCTTCCGGGAGTTCATGCGCACGGCGACCGGCGAGCCGCACCCCGAACCGGAGGGGCCGAGCCACCCCGTCTCGGAAGCCGACCTGATCGAACTCGCCCTCAACCCCGCCGCCGCCACGGCCCACGGAGCTCACGAAGCCCACGGTGTCCTCCTGTCGCCGGAGGGGGAGGAGCCGAAGCCCGTCGTCCTGACCGACGAGGAAGTGCTCAGGCCCCTGGTCAACGAGATCCTCCCGGGCCCGCACCCGGGCATGACCTTCGCCGTCGGGCACCTGCGCCTGGAGGGGCAGGACAAGGCCGGGAACCCCTACGTGTGGACGTCGAAGCGGACCAACAACGGCGCGAAGCAGTTCCCCGAGCTCAATGACCGGACCCGACTCGACGAGCTGAAGGCGCAGTCCTGGCCCGAGGACGAGAGGGCGATCAAGCAGGGGAAGGGTTACCAGAGCGCGGAGAAGTGGCGGGCCGAAAAGGTGGCCACCGTGCTCCGCGAGGCGGCCGCTCAGCACAAGGCCGCGTCCACCGGACTGACGGAGGCGGTCGCCGGGTACAAGTCCGCGTTCACGGCTCTGGACACCTGGGTCACGAAGCCCGCTGAAAGGGAGGCGGCCGGAGAGCACTTGGCCGCGGTCGCCAGGAAGATCGACGATGCGGTCGCGCTGGCCGCCACCGCACGGGAGAGGACCACGGAGGACGAAGGGGGCAGGCCGAGGGATCCGCGCGAGTTCTGGAACAAGATCGAGCTGGCGGAGACCCGCCATGGCGAGGCGGTCGAGCTCCACCGGCAGGTCGTGGACATCCAGGAGAGGGTGAAGGCCGCCAAGACCCGGAACGAACCGCGGGAGACGATGGCGGAGTTGCACAAGCGGGCGGCGGACCTCCACAAGCAGGCCTTCGAGAAGTTGAAGGAGTACGCGCGGGCCGAGGACGAGGTGGCCGCCGAACTCCGGAAGCCCGCTGCCGACCACTCCTTCGGCTACCAGCGGAAGGACGCCGAGGTCACCCTGCTGAACGCGGCGTACCGGCAGCTGGAGAGCTGGGGTTTCAAGGAGAAGAACCAGGTGTCCGGGACGTTCACCGTCTTCTCCACCAAGGGGACCTGCGAGAGCTGCAAGGACGTCGTCCGCGACCTCAACCAGGCGTACCCCGGGATCCGGGTGGTGGCCGCCTATCCGAAGGACGACGGCAAGGTGCCGCCGAGCCGGGAACTCACGTTCGGGGGCGCGAAGATCAACGTCGCCATCCCGTACGGGTACGAGCACGTCGACGGGACGTTCGACGTCACCGTCACGGACGACCGGGGGAGGAAGCAGCGCCACCAGATCGCGTACAAGACCGTCGCGCCCGTCGCTCGCCCGAGCGACGCGGCGACGACCGCCGGGGCGGAGTCGCAGAAGCCGGAGGCGGGGGCGCCCGAGTCGTCGTCGCAGCCCGTGAAGCCGCAGGCGAAGGGCGCGTGGGGCAAGCCGGCGCCGCAGTCGTTCGGGCAGCGCGAGTATTCGGGCCCCGACGCCGAGCACCCCATCGCCGACCGTCCCGGCAGCGCCGACGCGCCGTTCTGGCCGGCGGGCGAGGCACCGGACCCGGCCACCGCCGACGCCCTGGCCCACTTCCCGCACGACCCTGCCGTCCGGCTGGTCGCCCTGCACACCAAGGACGCCCAGTTGCCGCTGAGCCCCCGCCGGCTCGCCGACCGGCTGGTCGAGTGGCACCGGAGCGGCGGTTGGGACGGCCGGACGACCCTGCGGTTCGTCGCCTGCGACCTGGCCTCGCAGGGCGGCCACACCCAGGTCGCCGAGGTCCTGGCGCACCTGGCCGAGCACGGGCTCACCCCGGAGATCCACGCGGCCACCGGCCCGGTCTGGTTCGTGCCGGACCACGGGAACCCGGACGGGCCCGGACACCTGCTCGTGGCCGCCGACGTCGGCATCGACGCGCACGGCCGTCCCGTCGTGGTGCCCGGGGGGCACTGGGTCGGCCACCGCCTCGGCGAGGACGGCACGGTCGTCCGCACCGAGCTGCCGGCCGGGGACCTCCCGTCGGGGTACCACCCGGCGGAGCACCTGGCCGGCCCGGGTGAGCACCACCTGCGGCCGATGGAGGACACGGCACGGTTCGGCGGTCCGGGCGGCCAGGAGGAGAGTTCGTCCTCGGGCGGGCATCGCGAGCAGCCGGAGAACGGCAACCTGGTGAGCGTCGATTCCGACGGCTTCTGTCTCCTGCGGGCGGTGGCCACCAGCGATCCGCGCGGCGTGGCAGGGCTGTTGACCGACCACGGGCTCCACACGCTCGAGGAGCACGAGGCCCTCCGCAGGGTGGTCGAACAGTACCTCGCAGCTCGGGATCCGCAGGGTCTGCCGAACGAGATCACTCACGCTTACCGCGTCCTGAGGGGAGATCCGGCCGCTCACCTCACCCGGGACGACTACGCGGGACTGGTGGACGCCGTCGCCAACTGGCGGACCCACTGGGCGACCGCCGAAGGAGAGATGTTCGCGCCGCTGGTGGCGCACGCGCTGGGCATCCGGTTGCGGATCGTCACCCCGGAAGGCCGGCAGGCTCCCGTGGAGTTCGGCGACCCCGCCCACCGCCAGGTCACGGTGTTCTACTCCAGCAGCCGCAGCCACTACGACGCGAGCGACCTGCTCCACCGTCCCGAGGCGCCGGAGCGTGCCCAGGGGCTGGTGACCCAGCTCGAAACGGGCCCGGACGGGAGGATCTCCAACGTCACGGTCGTCGGCCGCCCGCCCTCCCCGTACAGCGGCACGATGGGTGACCACTCCACGGCCTTCGCCGTGCAGGTCGCGGCTCTGACCAGAAGGCTGCGGGCCCACAGCCCCGCGGACGCGGTGACCGGGCTCGCCAGCCTGATCGGGGCGGTGCGTGAGCTGCCCGGCGCGCGGTTGACCGACCACCTCCCGCCCGAGCACCGGCGGAGGCTCGAGGAGGCCGAGCGCGAACTCCGCGATCTGCACTACCTGCTGACCCGGGTGAGGAATCCGGAGTTCGGTACCTCGCTGCTGCAGCAGTTCGCGGACGCCTACCTGCACTACCGCGAGCTGATCCCGCTCACCACGATCAACGTGCGGGAGGTCAGCCCGGCCACGGCGGGCAAGGGCAAGGCCGAGGCCGGTCCCGTACGGCTGCTGGCCGACTTCGAGGACCGTGCCGTCAACCGGACGCAGGCGGATCTGCAGGACGCGGTCCTCGACCTGTTCGACACACAGGCGGCGGCCTGGGCGGTGGCCGAACCCGATCCGCACACGCTGGGCAGGATCGCCCCGGGCATGCCGGACTCCGCCGGCTTGGAGCAGCGGATGAACGAACTCGTCCAACAGCACCTCCGGTCGGTCGAACTGGCCTTCCCGGATGCCTTCGTCGCGGCGTGGGGCCACGGCGATGAGGGCCGTGAGCGGGCGGCCGTGCAGTTGGCGATGCGGATCCGGCCGGCGGTCCGGCAACTGGCCGACAAGTACGTGCAGGAGGCGAAACGGATCATGGGCCTCCGCGAGGGTCGCTTGGAGCGGCTGACCAGCAGCCTCACCACGAAGAAGGAGCGCGCGGAGATCCCCGTTCTCAGGAAGGAGATCACCGACCTCGGCAATCTGGTCGGGCAGTTCGAGCAGATGCAGCTGGACGAGCCGATGACCGCGGGCGCCGCGCCCGGTCCGTCGTCGGGTCCGGCCGCCGCGGAGCACTCCGGGACGCCGGCTTCCACCGATCACAGCAGTGAACCGGACGAGGACGCCCTGCTGGAGGAGGAGCGGGCACGGTCTCCGCTCGCCACGCAGGCCGTTCTCGGACCGGACGGCGTGATCCGGCAGGTGCTCCTCGCGGGCCGCAGCCCGTCCCCGTTCTCGGGCACGATGGGCGCGCACACCACCTCCTGGGTGGTCCACCAGGACGTGATCCGCCAGGCCGTCACCGGGGAGGGGATCCCCCAGGCCATGCTGAACCTGGCGCGGGTCGCCCGGCACGCCGAGCGGCAGGAGAACGAGCGCGTCGGGGCCATCCCGATCGAGCCCTACCACCGGGAGAGGCTGAACACGGCTCGTTCGGAGCTCGCCGTGCTGGTGAATGACACCGAGAACGGACGCGCCGAGACGTCCCCGCAGGCTCTTCAGCGGTTCGTCAACAGCCTGCTCACCTACACCAACTACATACCCGGAGCCACCTTCGAGGCGGCCGTCCCGGACGGCCGCCGTGAGGCCCACCACCGCGCGATGCTGCGGGGCGGGGCCAGGAACGCGGGCGAGCTGGCGAGTGCGGTGATCGGTCTGCTCGACCTGCACGACGTGCCGGACGGCATCGCGCTCGTCATCGCCGGGCACCACATCGAGCTGATCAGGGAGGCCTACCCCGGGGTCTACGAGGCAGCCGGACTGGGGGACGCGGCGGCACTGCTCCGGCGAGTGCGGGCGGCCGAGCGGGCCCGGGAGGACCGTGGCTAATACCCGGGGGTCCCACGCCCGTGCCCCGGCCGTGTCGATCGGCCGGGGCACGGGACGGGCATCGCGGCGCTCAGCCGCCCAGGGCGCGCAGGGAGTGGTAGAGGCCGCAGGCCTGGAGGGCCAGCGGGAGGAGGGCGAGGGCGGTCAGGGTGTGGAGGAGGTCGGCGAT
The DNA here is from genome assembly GCF_042887925.1 of Kitasatospora sp. NPDC057904. Classification (NCBI taxonomy): domain Bacteria; kingdom Bacillati; phylum Actinomycetota; class Actinomycetes; order Kitasatosporales; family Streptomycetaceae; genus Kitasatospora; species Kitasatospora sp. NPDC057904. The sequence goes on along the minus strand of NZ_JBHVOL010000001.1, from coordinate 936,018 downwards.
GCGGCCCCAGTAGGGCAGGAGGCGGCGGCCGGGGACGGTCCAGGCGGCGACCAGGAGGGCGGCGGTCAGGGCCACCAGGGCGCCGAGGAGGGCGAGGCGTTCCGAGGGGGAGGCGCCCGTGGTGAACCGGGTGAGCAGCACGGCGCCGCCGTACACGCCGGGCAGCAGGAGGACGAGGCGCTGGCGGATGCTGCCGATGGCGCGGGCGTGGAGGACGAGGAGCAGCGCGAGCGCCCCGGCCTCGGCCGGGCCGGCCCAGCCGCCCGTGAACGGCAGGACGGTGAGACAGACCGCGCAGACGGTGCCGATCGCGGTGTAGAGCGCCATCAGGTAGTCGTCGGCGACGAGCGCGCGGGGGAGGACGGCCGTGGCCGGGACGGGATCGATGTTCTCCTGGAGTTCCTCGGCGTTGCGCGGCAGCATCGGCAGCCGCAGGCCGGAGAGCCGGAACGCCACGGACGGCACGAAGGAGCCGACCAGGACGGCGAACACCGAGACGAGGGCGACGAGTTGGTCCGCGGCGAGGCCGAGCAGGAGCAGGGCCCCGGCCAGCACGCCGAGCGCGGCGACCAGCACCAGGCCGATGAACAGCGGCGCCGCGGCCCCCACCGCCGCCAGCGACAGCACGGCCGCGCCCGCCGCGGCGGAGGAGGCCGCGAGCACCCGGGCCCCGAGCAGGTCGTCGCCGCCCGGCCCGGCGGGCAGCAGCAGGGCGGCGAGCCCCAGGTACGGGACGGCGGCGGCGCCGAGCGCGGTGCCCGCGCCCGCGTCCGCCATCGCGCGGGAGGCGCTGGCCGCGCCGAGCAGCAGGAGCACGGCGACGCCCGCCGCCGCGGCCTCCCGCGGGGCGGCCGGGCCCGGGAGGGCCAGCACGATCCAGCCGGCCGCGAGGGCGGCCAGGGCGAGCGCGAGGGCGAGGCGGCGGGTGAGGGCCGGGCGCCAGGTGTCGCCGCGCTCGTGCATGCCGGTGGCGACGCCGTCGACCAGGTCGTCGAAGTGCACCGGGGGCAGGGCCTCGTGGCGGGGGCGCAGGTAGAGCGCGTCGCCGTCGTGGAGCGCCAGCGCCTCGACGCTCCGCTCCTCGTCCAGCGGCTCCTCGCCGAGCCGCTGGAGCACCCAGCCGCCGTGCTCCAGGCCGCTCTCGGCGAGGCCGGGGCCGGCGTGGCCGATGATCGCGGGGAGCAGGTCGGCCAGGGGGACGTCGGCCGGGACGGCGAGTTCGAAGACCGCCTCCGGCGCGTGGAACCTCAATCGGCACAGTCCTGCGACGGCGCTGGTGCTCACGCCTCTCCTCGGGGTCGGGGTCCGTAGTGTTCTCCGTCTTCTCGAACGGGCCGCGCGGGAGTCGGCGTTCACGCACCCGGCCGCGTCCGGCCGGACCCCGCTGAACCCCGCGGTCGCCGCCGCCCGTCAGCGTGAGAGGACGGTGGCGGAACGTGAGGAGCCCTGAGTGAGCGTGGTCCTGGTCAAGCGGACGCCCAGGCGTCCTGGGCCCGAGATGCCGGACGGCGACGTCCAGCTCCAGGAGCCGCCGGTCCTGCCCGAGAAGCAGAGCGGCATGTCGAGCATGATCGGCATGGCGCCGATGGCGCTCGGCTCGCTGTCGATGGTGTTCATGTTCCTGCGCCCGGCCGGGCCCGAGGGCGGCGGCGCGCTGAGCTACGTCGCGGTCGGCATGATGGCGCTGTCCGCCGTCGGCATGCTCGTCACCCAGCTGTTCCGCGGCTCCAGCGACCGCAAGCACCAGCTGCGCGCCGAGCGCCGCGACTACCTGCGCTACCTCGCCCAGATGCGCCGCCAGGTGCGCCGCTCGATCGACGCCCAGCGCAAGGCGCTGGCCTGGCGCCACCCCGCGCCCGGCGAGCTGTGGTCGCTGGTGGGCACCACCCGGCTGTGGGAACGGCGGGCCGCGCACCCGGACTTCAGCGACGTCCGGATCGGCCTCGGCGCCCAGCGCCTCGCGACCCCGCTCGCCCCGCTCGCCACCAAGCCGGTCGAGGACCTCGAACCGCTGTGCGCCCACGCGCTGCGCCGCTTCATCCACGCCTACGGCACCGTCGCCGACCAGCCGATGGCGATCCACCTGCGCGGCTTCGCCCAACTCCTGCTGCGCGCCGACGATCCCGAGGCCGCCCGCGCGCTCGTGCGCGCGATGATCGCCCAACTCGCCGTCGTGCACGGGCCGGACGAGCTCCACGTCGCCGTCGTCGCCGACGCCGAGCGGCGCACGCACTGGGAGTGGGCCAAGTGGCTGCCGCACGCCCTGCACCCGACCGACACCGACGGCGCCGGCCCGGTCCGGCTCGTCGCGGGCAGCCTCGGCGAGGTCGAGCAACTGCTCGGCGAGGAGTTCACCGGCCGGCCCGCGTACGAGCCCGACGCCGACCCGAGCCGCGACGAACCGTTCACCGTCCTCGTCCTCGACGGCCCCGGCGCGCACGCCGGCAGCCGCGCCGCGCTCACCGGCTACCGCAACGCCGTCCTCGTCGACCTCGCCGACACCCTGGAATGGCGCCCGGCCCGCACCACCCTGCGGCTGCGCGTCGAAGAGGGCCGGCTCACCATGGTCGGCGCCGACCGCAACCGCAAGGACGTCGTCACCGACCTCGGCCGCCCCGACGCCCTCGCGCTGCCCGCCGCCACCCGGCTCGCCGCCCAGCTCGCCCGCTACCGCATCGCCGACGGCGTCGACGTCGCCGAGCCGCTGGCCACCGACTTCGACCTGACCGCCCTGCTCGGCATCCCCGACCTGCACGCCCACGACGTCGAGGCCCTGTGGGCCCAGCGCGGCATCCCGCAGCGCCTGCGCGTGCCGCTCGGCCTCGGACCGGACGGCCGGCCCGTCGACCTCGACCTCAAGGAGTCCGCGCAGGGCGGCATGGGCCCGCACGGCATGCTCATCGGCGCCACCGGCTCCGGCAAGTCCGAACTGCTGCGCACGCTCGTCCTCGCGCTCGCCGTCACCCACTCCTCCGAGGTGCTCAACTTCGTCCTCGTCGACTTCAAGGGCGGCGCGACCTTCCTCGGCCTCGACACCCTGCCGCACACCTCCGCCGTCATCACCAACCTCGCCGACGAGGCCTCGCTGGTCGACCGCATGCGCGACGCCCTGCACGGCGAACTCGTGCGCCGCCAGGAGCTGCTGCGCGTCGCCGGGTACGCGTCGCTGCTGGAGTACGAGACGGCGCGCGAGGGCGGCGCGGCGCTGCGGCCGCTGCCCACCCTGTTCGTCGTCGTCGACGAGTTCAGCGAACTGCTCTCCGCCCACCGGGACTTCATGGAGCTGTTCGTGATGATCGGGCGGCTCGGCCGCTCGCTGGGCGTCCACCTCCTGCTCGCCTCCCAGCGGTTGGACGAGGGCCGGATGAGCGCGCTCGAATCCCACCTGTCCTACCGGATCGGCCTGCGGACGTTCTCGGCCATGGAGAGCCGGGGCGTCCTCGGCGTCCCCGACGCCTACCAGCTGCCCTCCCAGCCCGGCAACGGCTTCCTGCGCAGCGACATCTCCACCCTGACCCGCTTCAAGGCCGCCTACGTCTCGGGACCGTACCGGCCCAAGCGGCGTGCCGCCCAGCAGGCCGTCGTCGCCGGACAGGTCGTCCGGTACGGCACGGACTACGTGATGCAGCGCCAGGCGCCCGTGGTGGAGGTGGAGGAGGAGGCCACGGCGTCGGCCGGTTCCCTGCTGGAGATCGCCGCCGACCGCCTGCGCGACGCCGGACCGCCCGCCCACCGGGTCTGGCTGCCGCCCCTCGGGGTCCCGCCCACCCTCGACGAACTCCTGCCCCCGCTCGTCCCGCACCCCGACCGCGGCCTCACCACCGAGGACGAACACACCCACGGAGCCCTGCGGCTGCCCGTCGGCGTCGTCGACCGCCCCTTCCAGCAACTGCGGGACCTGCTCACCGCCGACCTGTCCGGCGCCGGCGGCCACGTCGGCATCGCCGGCGCCCCGCAGAGCGGCAAGAGCAACCTGCTGCGCACCCTCGTCACCGGCCTCGCCCTCACCCACACCCCGCGCGAGGTCCAGTTCTACTGCCTCGACTTCGGCGGCGGCACCCTCTCCGCCCTGCGCGGCCTGCCGCACGTCGGCGGCGTCACCGGACGCCACGACGGCGAACGGGTGCTGCGCACCATCGCCGAGGTCAACGGCATCATCACCCGGCGCGAGAAGTACTTCGCCGAACTCGGCATCGACTCCGTCGCCGCCTTCCGCCGCCGCAAGGCGGCCGGCGGACTCCCGGACGACCCGCACGGCGACGTCTTCCTCGTCATCGACGGCTGGAACACCCTGCGCCAGGAGTTCAACGACCTCGTCCAGCCGCTCACCCTCATCTCCCAGCGCGGCATCAACTACGGCGTCCACCTGGTCATCGCCACCACCCGCTGGGGCGAGATCACCGGCGGCCTGCGCGACCAGCTGCAGACCCGCTTCGAACTGCGCCTCGGCGACTCCGTCGACTCCGTCATCAACATGCGCGCCGCCGCCAAGGTGCCCAAGCTCCCCGGCCGCGGCCTCACCGACGACCAGCTCCACTTCCTCACCGCCCTGCCCCGCATCGACGGCTCCGGCAGCGCCGACGACCTCGGCGAGGGCGTCGCGGACCTCGTCGACGCCGTCGCCGCCCACTGGACCGGGCCCCGCGCCCCCGAGGTCCGGATGCTGCCGCTCAGCCTCGACGCCGGCCGGCTGCCCGCGCCGGAAGGTCGGCTGCGCGTCGCCATCGGCCTGGAGGACACCGAAGTCGCCCCGCTGTGGCACGACTTCGAGGAGAACCCGCACCTGCTCGTCGTCGGCGACAGCGAATCCGGCAAGACCAACCTGCTCGAACTCGTGATCCGCGGCATCACCAGCGCCTACACGCCCGCCGAGGCCCGCATCATGCTCGTCGACTTCCGGCGCGGCCTCTACGACGCCGTCCCCGAGGAGTACCGCCTCGGCTACGCGGTCGCCGTCGACAAGCTCCGCCAGATCGTCGACGGGGCGTCGCGCGCCATGAAGAACCGCATCCCGCCCGCCGACATCACCCCCGCCCGCCTCAAGCTGCGGGACTGGTGGGAGGGGCCCGAACTGTTCATCCTCGTCGACGACTACGACCTCGTCGGCGCCGGCACCGGGGCCCACCCGTTCGCCGCCCTCCTCGACGACCTCGCCCAGGGCGCGGAGATCGGGCTCCACCTCGTCGTCGCCCGCGGCGCCAACGGCATCGCGCGGGCCATGGGCGACCCGCTGGTCCGCAAGCTCCAGGAGGTCAACTCGCCCACGCTGCTGCTCTCCTGCCCGCCGTCCGAGGGCTACTTGTTCGGCAACCTCAAGCCGAGGGAGTTCCCGGCGGGGCGCGGGCTGTACATCACGCGGCGACGGACGGTGCAGGTGCAGACCGGCCGCCTGGCGGGGCCGGGCGGCTCGGGCGGCTCCGACGGCCCGGGCGGTTCGGGCGGTTCGGGTGGTTCGGGTGGTTCGGGTGGGGAGCTGGGCGCGTAGTGGCCGGCGGAGGGTCGGCGGGGGCGGACAGCGGTCGGCTGTCGGAGGTGGGCGGGTTGATGGGGGTCGATCGATGAGCCGGGTGACGACGGAGGGCGTCGAACGGTCGACGCTGCGTGGACTGGGGCCGCACTTCGTGATCGCGCCGCCGGGTGCGGAGGCGGCGGGGTTGGCGGCGGCCCTGGCGCCGGTGCGGGCCGAGGCGCACAGCCTGCTGGTCCTCGCGGCGGCCGAGGACGCGGCGCCCGTGCTGCGGGCGTCGCTGCCCGAACTGACGGGTGCGGCCTACGGGTTGGGCGCGGACACGCTCGTCCTCGCGGCCTCCGGCCTCGCCGCGCCGGGGCCGGACGGTCGCCGGCCGGCCGAACTCCTCGCCGGGCGCGCCGGGTTGACGGTCGTCGCGCCGGACGCGGTGGTGTCCGTCGAGCCCGACGGCACCCTGCGGGCCGTGGCCGGCTCCTGGTGGCGCTGCCGGCCGGGCGGCGGCCAGGCGGAGCCCCTGGGCGAGCGGTGGCCCGCGGCGGCGACGCTCACGCCGCTGGCCGGGGGCGCGTTCTGGGCGACGTCCGGGACACCCGCGGGGCGGCCCGCGATCCTCGACCACGCCTCGGGGCGGGACGGCGCCGTCGTGCTGGTGATCGGCGAGCCGTCGGGGAGGCTGCCTTCGGGCGTCCAACTCGTCCATTCGGCCGCCGATGTGATGACGTCCGCGCGCCCGGACTCCGTGCTGCTGCTCAGCGCTCCGTGGGCCGAGCCGATCGAACTCGTCGAGCTGGCCGCGGTCGTGGCCGCCTCGCTCCGGTACGAGGTGCGGGCCGCGATCGGCCTGCCCGTCCGCGACGGCGCCGGGCACCACCACGTCCACGTGGCGCCCGACGGGACGGCCGGCTGGGAGCCGTACCTGACCGAACTGGCCGCCTGCCCGGTCGAACGCAAGGTCACCGCCGTCGGCTGGCGCAGCCGCCCCGACGCCCCCACCGCCCCCGGACCCGCCCGCTACCCCGCCTTCCCCGGCTGGGAACTGGAGGCCGTCGCGGCCGGCCTGTGGCTCCGTCCCACCGGCACCACCAACCGCGGCCCCCGCATGCGCCGCCCCGACCCGGCCCGCCCCGTCCTCGTCGTCGGCACCCCGGGCCGCCCGGTCACCGAGGACACCTGGGCCCGCCTCGGCGACGCCCTCGCCACCCTCCCGTCCGCGCCCCGGCTCGGCCTGGTGGTGGCGGGCACGATGGACGCGGAGTCGCAGACGGTGGGCCGCTTCTGCGCCCGGCTCCACGGCATGGACTGGCTGGGGCCGGAACCCCTGTGGCCCGCCCCGGAGCCGGGGGCATCCGTCCCGGCGCCGGAGCCGCTGCGGGGGCGGGGAGAGGCGGGGGTGTCGGCTCCTGTGTCCGTTGGGACGGCGGCGGCCAGGCCTTTGGCCGTCGGCGGTGCGGCGCCGGAGCCGACGTCCAGCGCGGCGCTGGGGTCTTCCGATACCGACGCGCCGCCGGTCGCGCTTGGGCTCGCGCCCGTGGCGGCGCCGGTGCTGGAGCCGGATTCCACCGTGTCGCGGGATGGCGGCGCGGTGCCCGGCGCACCGTCGGTTGCCGGTGTGGCGCCGGTGGCCGCTGCTGAGGCTCCTGGGCCCTCCGCAGCCCGCGTGCCGGTGTCGGATTCCACCGTGTCGTGGGATGGCGGTGTGGTACCCGGCCATCCGTCGGTTGCCGGCGTGGCCCCTGCTCAGGCTCCTGGGCCTTCCACAGCCCACGTGCCGGTGTCGGATGCCACCGTGTCGCGGGATGGAGGTGCGGCGCCTGGGTCTTCGGGCGTGGGTGCGCCCGAGTCCGGCCTTCCGCCGGCCGCTGCCGCGCCGCCGGTGGCGTCGGCATCGACGGTGTACGCGAATCCGGCGCCGGACGGGCCTTCCGCACCCGCCGAGGATCCGTCGACGTTCTGGAGCGGCGACGCGGCCGGGGCGCCTGGCGCGCCAGGGCTGCTCGACGGGGTCGGGGCAGGGGAATCCACGTCTCCCGCGTCGACGGCATCGCTCGGCCCGGACGCAGAGGCGCTGCCGTCGGAATGTGACGAGGAGCCGGTCGTGTCGGCGGCCATGGTGGCGGGAGAAGTCGGCGTGACCGACTTCTCGGTACCTGGCCCGCTGGCGGAGTCGGCCCTTGCGGTCACCCGAGGCCCGGACACAGCGGTGCCGCCGTCGGAACGTGATGGGGCGCCGGTCGTGTCGGCGGCCATGGTGGCGGGAGAAGTCGGTGGGACCGACTTCTCGGTACCTGCCCCGCCGCCGGCGCCGGATCGGGGGGCTGCCGGGGCGTCCCCGGCACCACCGGTGGCTGAGGCCCCGGGGAGCGAGGAGCCTCCCGAACCCGTACCTGCGCCGACTCCGGTCTCCGCCGTCGGTGGCCTGAGGGATGGCACGTCGCCGTCCGCCACCAGCGGAGCCCCGAGGCCGGCTCCCGCGCTCCCGGCGGCAGCGGCACCGGCCGACGATGCGGCCTCCGTGGGCATGGCCGAGTCGGCGCCTGGCGGGCGGCCGTTGGCTGGGCCGGAGGGTGCGTTGCCGGGCGCCGAATCGGGTTCTGATCCGAGCGCGACGGTGGTGCCGGGCGTCGGCGGGGTCTCCGGAGGCACTGACGGGTCCGTCAGCGCGCCGCCGGTTGGTGGGCCGGAGAGTTCGTGGCCGGACACAGCGGCGGAGCCGGACGGCGATGCGACCGCCGAGGGTCCGGAAGGGCCGGCCCGCGGGGCTACGCTCGGCGAGTTGCCGTCCGATCCGTCGGGCGATCGGCCGAGTTCGATCCCGGGAGCCGCCGTACCGGACACGGGCGGCAGCGCGATCGCGCAGCGCGCCGGCGGGGTTGCCGCCGGGCCGATGCCGGGTGAGCCGTCGTCGGACCGGGCGGACGAACCGTCTCCCCAGCCCGCCGAAGCCCCCACCCCGGCCGCGGACCGCACCGCCCTCGTCGCCCTCCTCGGGTCCGCGTACCCGCGCCTCGCGCGCCGGGCCGAGGACGCGTCGACGAGGCTGCCGGGTCTGCGCCCGCAGGCCGCCGGGGGCGACCCCGGGCCGGAGCTCGTCGCGGTCCTGGTGCACCATGCCGAGTCCGCCGTCCCCGTCGCCCGTGAGGCCCTGGTCGCGGCGGCCCGGATGGGTGCGCCCGGCCCGCTGGGGTCGTACCTGCGGTGCCTTGCTGCCGGGTTGCGCCGGCTCCCGAGCCACTACGGCGGCGTGCTGCTCGCGGCCCCCGCCAGCGGATGCGACCTGGCGCGCTTCACGCCCGGTGCGGTCTTCACCGAGCGGGCTCCGGTGAGCGGGCTGGCCGCGGTGGGGGCCGATCTCGGGGAGGACGTGGAGGTGGAGTTCGCGGTGTGGTCCGTCGGCGGGCGGCGCTGTTCGGCGTTCGGCGAGCCGGGCGAGCCGGCGGCGGTGGTGTTCGCACCGGGGACGGGCTTCGAGGTGGTGGCCGTCGACGCCGCGGACCCGGCTGCCGGGGTCCCCGCCCGTGTGCTGCTCCACGAGGTGGGGAGCATCCGTCCCGCCCCCGACCGTCTCCGCACGTGGCTCGCCCGCCGGGACGCCATCGCCCCGGCCGACCGCGTCCGCCCGCCCCACCCGGCGCACTACCGCCTGGACTTGGGGGCGGCCGGCCGGCGGTGATCGCAAGGGCATCGTCGCACTGACGCCCGCGCCCGGTGACACCGTCTTGTGAGCCACACGTGAGGCGCTGCGGGCCCGGTGACGCGCGGCGCGGCGCGCATCGGGGAGGAGCAGCGTGAGGAGTGGCGCACCGACCTGGACCGGAAGATCCGGGCGGTGCGCCGCTTCGCCCGCCGGTAGGGCGCCCAACTGCTCGCCGCCGACGGCATGTTCGCCGGACTCGCGGCGGCGGTCACGCCCGAGCACTGGTCCGCGGACGGCGTGCACCCGACGCCGGCCGGTCACGCCGCGCTCGCGGAGGCCTGGCTGCGGCGGGTCGCGTGATCGGGGCGCGCTGTGTCGAACCGGATTGCGTACCGGGCGGGTTGAACCCGTTCCGGCGGGGTCTCCGTCAGCACTTGTGAGGGGCCGACGTGTTCGCCCGGCCCCGGCTGGTCCCGGTGTCCCTTCCCTGGAGCAATGGAGCAATCATGAAGAAGATCAAGGCCGTTGCGGCTTCCGTGGCCGCGCTCGCCGCCATCGCCATCGGCGCGGCGCCCGCGAGTGCGGCGGGCACGGGCGGCAGTGGCACGGGTTCGGGTGCCAAGGGTGTGGGCACGTGCAGCAGCAAGGTGTGGGACGGCAAGTTCCTCTGCGGCGGCGCGTACGGGGACGGCACGGCGACGTACTACTTCCGCGACGGCCGTCAGGAGGTGTTCGTCATCGGCACCGACCACGCGGTGTGGACGCGTTGGACCACCGACAAGGCCGGCCACAAGAGCGGCTGGCTCTCCATGGGCGGTGTGCTGGCGGGTCCGGTCAGCGTTCTGGCTTCGGACATGGGGTTCGGCAACTTCGAGATCGGGGCGGTCGGTTCCGACGGCCACATCTGGGCGCGTGCCCGTGACACCAACGGCAACTGGACCGGGTGGGCCTCGGTCTCGTAGTCGGGTCCCGGTTGAACCCTCCGCCGTCGCCCGGCCGTCGGAGAGACGTGAGCCCCGGTGCGGAACGCGCCGGACGTGCGGGAGGAGTGCCGAAGGTGAACGAGGCGGAGCGGGACGGGTTCAGGCTCGCGGCGGTCTTCGACGCCGTGGATCCGGTGACGGGCCCGGGGTTCGCGCCCGGCCGTCCCCGGCTGGCGGAGGGGCCGGAGCGACGGGCCGTGGTGCGCTACCTGCGGGACGGGGCGGCCGTGCTGCTCACGCCGACGCTCATGGACGACGTGGTCGACCCGGAGCGGCGCGGCGTGGTGCCGCTCGGCTTCCGGACGGATGGGCAGTGGATCTGGACCGACACGGTGACCTACTACCTGGAGACCCACGGCGTGGCACCCGAGCCGGGCCTGCTCGCGCACGTCCGGGCACAGGGGGACGGGCCGTGCGTCCGGCCGGGCCGCGAGGTGCTGGAGCGGGCGGCGGCGTTCGTCCTGGCGCCGCCGGAGCCGGGTCGGGCCGCGGTGTGGTCGGTCGGGTCGTAGCGGACTGAACGCGAGCGGGACGCCGTCCGTCGGTGCTTGGCGGACGGTGGGGCGGTAGCGGACTGAACGCGAGTGGGGGCGCCGTCCGTCGGTGCTTGTAGGAGTGGCGTCGAGTGCAGGGGATGAGCGTGGGCGAGGAGAAGCGCGGCGATGGGGGCCAGGGTTCGCCCGGGTTTCACCTCCCCGTGGTCAACTGGGCCGTGGCAGCCGAGGCGGAGGGCGAGGACGAGACGGCCGAGATCGGTCCGGCTCTCTCCGAGCCGGGTTCGGGCGGCGCGGTCGGGTCGGCGCCGGAGGTGCCGGCCGGGACCGAGCCCGCCCCGCCGCCGGCACTGCCGGAGTCCGCCCCCCTGATCGAGGCCGGGACGGCCGCCGCCACGCCGGAGGCGCTCGCGGAGGCGGCCGTGGCGGACCGCGAGGGCGCCACGACCGCCGCCGACGGCCCGCGTCCGGGCCGGGTTTCGCGTCCGATGGTCGCGGCCGCCGTCGCGGTGGGCCTGGTGCTGGTGGGTGCGTCCGTCGTGGTCACGCAGCTGGGCGGGGGCGATCCGAAGCACGGTCCCGCGCAGGCGGACAACCCGCCCGGGTACGGGCAGGGCGGCGGCGACGGCGGCAACGGGTACGTGCCGGGCACCGACGGCAACAACGGTGGCAACGGCGGCGGCAACGGCGCGCCCCCCGGAGACCAGGGCGCACCCGGCGGCACTGCACCGGGTGCCGCGGTGCCCGTCGGCGACCCCGTCGCGGGTGCGCCGAGCACGGACGCCGGTCAGCCGGTCGTCCCGGGCCAGTCGGCCGGTGCCCCTGCGGCGGGCGCGCCCGGGGCCGGTGGCGCGCCTGCGGCCCGGCAGCCCGGCACGGTGAACCAGGGCGGCGGCAACCCGGCGGCCACGACGGGTGGTTCATCGGGCGGCGGCTCCGGCGGGTCCGGCGGCGCCGGCGGCAACGCCCCGCAGCAGCCCGCGCCGGGGGCCGCCAAGCCCGCCGTCCCGGGCCAGCAGCAGCCCGCCCCGCAACAGCCCGCGCCCCAGCAGCCGGCCCCGCAGCAGCCCGTCCCGCCCGCGAAGCCCGCCGACCCGCCGCCCGTGGTGACGGTCCTCGGCCCGGGGTGCAGCGGCAAGGGCTCCTACCGGGAGAACGGCCGGTTTAGCAAGGGCATCGAGGGCTGGATCGGCAACTCCGGCGGCTGGAGCGGCGACGGCTGCAACGGCAGCTACACCTCGGTCCCGATGTACGGCGACGCCTCGAAGGACGACCCCTCCGCCTCGGTGGTGTGGACGTTCAACCTGGGCAACGCCAGCACTTGCGCCCTGTCCGTCTACGTCCCCGCGAGTGGAGACGTGACGAAGGTCGGCGGCCACCCGACGTACTACACGGTGCAGAGCGGCGGATCGGGCGGCTCCTTCAACGTCAACCAGACGGCCAGTCAGGGAAGTTGGGTGAACGTAGGCAGCTTCGCCTACAGCGGCTCGCTGTCCGTCACCCTCCACACCCGCGGCGTGGACTGGGGCAGCGGCGTGTCCCACGCCCACCACGCGGCGAGCGCGATCCGCGCGACCTGCACCTCCTGACCGCCCCACGCTCCACCCCCAACGAAGGGAACCCCCACGCATGTCACGCGCGGTGCTGACGGTCTGTGCGGAGCAGCGGGAGTCCGGCTCGCAGCCGGGCTTCTACCGCACGATCGGCGAGGCCCTCCAGGCGGCCCGCAGCGGCGCGGTGATCTCGGTGCGCCCCGGCCGGTACGAGGAGAACCTGGTGGTCACCAAGATGGTGACGATCACGGCCGAGGACGTCCGGGGCAGCGTGCGGATCAGTCCGCGCCGCGGCTCGGTGCTCCAGGTGCTGGCCGAGGCGGTGCAGTTGACCGGCCTGGTGCTCCAGGGCCGGGACGAGGAACTGCCCACCGTGGACGTGCCGCGCGGCCAGCTCGCCCTCCAGGACTGCGAAGTGGCCGGCAGCGCCTGGACGGCCGTACTGACCCGCCAGCAGGGCGAGTTGGCGATGCGCGGCTGCCGCGTGGTGAACCCGGCGGGCGCCGGCCTGGTGGAGACCTCGACCGGTGCGAGCGTCATCGAGGACAGCGTGATCGAACACCTGGGCACCTCCGCCCTGGTGATCGGCGAGCGCGCCAACCCCACCGTGCGCCGCTGCGTGCTGCGCGACGCCCGGGGCAACGGCGTGTGCGCCAACGGCGAGTCCCGCGGCGTGATCGAGGACTGCGAGATCTCCGCAACCGACAAGCCCGCCATCGCACTCGAGGAGCAGAGCACCACCCGCGTGGTGCGCACGCAGATCCGCGACAGCGCGCTCGGCGTCTTCATCGGCTCCACCGCCCGCGTGGAGCTGGAGGACTGCACCGTCAGCGCCGTGCGCGCCCACGGCTACGTGCTCACCAACGGCACCGACCCGCTGCTGCGGCGCTGCCGCGCGGTCCGCACGCAGGGCAACGGCCTGCACGTCTCCGGACGCGCCAGGGGCACCTTCGAGGACTGCGAGGTGACGTCCGCCGTCCAGGCCGGCATCCACGTCGGGGAGTCCGCCGGGCCGAGCCTGGTCCGGACGGTGGTGCGCGACGGCGAGACGGACGGCGTCGAGCTGACCGGCGAGAGCGCGGCCGAGTTCGACCGCCTGGAGGTGCGGGACGCGGCCGGCGCCGGGGTCGTCGTCCGCGACGGCGCCAACCCGCTGCTGCGCCGCCTCGCCGTCACGGCCGCGGCCGGGCACGGCGTCGAGGTGCTGCGCGACGGGCGCGGCCGGATCGAGGACGCCACCGTCGTCGACTCGGGGCGCGACGGGGTGCGCATCGAGGACGGCGCGAACACCTACGTCGGCGGCAGCACCGTGCGCGGCAGCAAGGGCTGCGGGATCTCGGTCGGCGCCGAGGGCGTCGCGACGCTGCGCGACGTCGACGCCGAGGACAACGCGTACGACGGCGTGAGCGTCGAGCACGACGGCGAACTCACCGCCACCCGGGCCGGCCTGCGGGCCAACCGGCGGCACGGCCTGCACCTCCTGCCCGGCGCCAGGGCGACCCTGACGGGCTGCCGGATGACCAACAACACCGTGGACGGCGTCCGTTCGGAGTCCGCGGAGCCCGTCCGGCTGAGCGACTGCGTGGTCGCCGAGAACGAGGGCGCGGGCCTGCGGCAGACCGAGCCGACCGAACGGCTCGCCGTCGAGCACCTGGACAGCCGCGACAACCGCTCCGCGGACGCCCACGGCACGGCCGCCGCGGCCGCCGCGACGACCCCGGCCGCCGTGGAGGCCGCTGCGGACGGCCCGGCCGGTGAGGCGGCCGCCCCCGTGAAGGAGCAGGGCCCGCAGGCCGTCCTGCAGACCCTCGTCGGCCTGGAGGGCGTCAAGGACCAGGTCGCCACGCTCGTCAACCTCAACAAGCTCGCCCGCCGCCGCGAACAGGCCGGCCTGCCCGCCCTCCCGATGAGCCGCCACCTCGTCTTCGCCGGGCCGCCGGGCACCGGCAAGACCACCGTCGCCCGCCTCTACGGCGCGATCCTGGCCGAACTCGGCGTGCTGCGCAGCGGACACCTGACCGAGGTGGCGCGCGCCGACCTGGTCGCCTCCATCATCGGCGGCACCGCGCTCAAGACCACCGAGGTGGTCAAGGAGGCGCTCGGCGGCGTGCTGTTCATCGACGAGGCCTACACGCTCTCCGCGGGATCGGGCGGCAGCGGCCCCGACTTCGGCCGGGAGGCGATCGACACGCTCGTGAAGCTCATGGAGGACCACCGCGACGACCTCGTGGTGATCGTCGCCGGGTACGAGGACGAGATCCGCGAGTTCCTGGCCTCCAACCCGGGCCTCGCCTCCCGCTTCAGCCGCACCGTCGAGTTCGAGAACTACAACGACGACGAGCTCACCACCATCGTCGAGCGGGCGGCCGCGAGCCACGGCTACGAACTCGCCCCGGGCACGCGCGAGGCCCTCGCCGTCCACTTCGAACGGATGCCCAAGGGCCCGGACTTCGGCAACGGACGGGCGGCGCGCAAGGTGTTCGAGGAGATGGTCGACCGGCAGGCCGGGCGGCTCGCCGAACTCGAGCAGTTCGACAACGCCGACCTCACCCTGCTCCTCCCGGCCGACGTCGGCGAGGAGGCCGCGGCGGCGGTCGCCCGGGCCGCGGCGGGGGAGGAGGAACCCACGGCGCCCGGCCTGCTGGACCGGCTGCGCGCGATGGTCGGCCTCGCGGCGGCCAAGGAACAGGTCGAGGACCTCGTCAACCTCACCCGCCAGACCCGCCGCCGCATCGAGGCCGGCCTCCCGGCGGCCACCATCAGCCACCACCTCGTCTTCTCCGGCCCGCCCGGCACCGGCAAGACCACCGTCGCCCGCCTCTACGGCGAACTCCTCGCCGAACTGGACGTGCTGCCCGGCGGCCAGCTCATCGAGACCGCCCGCGCCGACCTCGTCGGCCGGTACATCGGCCACACCGCCCAGCTGACCCGTGACGCCTTCGAACGCGCCCGCGGCGGCGTGCTCTTCATCGACGAGGCGTACACGCTGACGCCCCGGCACGGCGGGGGCGGCGACTTCGGCCAGGAGGCCGTGGACACGCTGATGAAGCTCATGGAGGACCACCGCGACGAGGTCGTCGTCATCGTCGCCGGCTATCAGGAGGAAATGCGCGGCTTCCTCGCCTCCAACCCCGGTCTGGCGTCGCGCTTCTCCCGCGAGATCACCTTCGACCACTACTCGGACGACGAACTCATCACCATCGTCCGCCTCCAGGCCGAGGCCGCCGGCTACACCTGCACCCCGGACACCCTGACGGCCCTGAGCGCCCTCTTCCGCGCCGTTCCGCGCGACAACTCCTTCGGCAACGGCCGCTTCGCGCGGCAGGTGCTGGAGGCGATGATCACGCGTCAGGCGGGCCGCCTGTCCCGCCTGGACATCGGGGACCTGGACGAACTCAGCCTCCTGCTGCCCCAGGACATCCCGGCCGAGCGCATCGGCAGTTTCGCGTGAGCCGGGTGACGGGGGCGGTGGCAGGAGCGGCGGCGGTCCGTTCGGCCGACCGGGCCCCACGGGCCCGCCGACCGCTGCCGCGCGGGGCTGCGGCAGGCCGGATCGGCGGCTTCTCGTGAGGCGCCGGGCGGACGACGTGGTCCCGGTGGACGACGTGGTCCCGGTGGACGAGGTGGTCCCGGCGGCCGAGGTCCCGGCCGCCCCTATGACAGCCGTCGGCCGGCGGAGCGGGGAGGGGAGGGGACCGGCAGCCGGGGCGTCGGCGTCCGTGGGGGACGCGTGTGGGGATGAGCCCGCGCTGCCGACCCCCTCCCCGACCACCGCCGGCCGGCGGCCTTCGCCCGACGAGGAACCGGGGCAGGCGGGCGGGCGCGAGCCGTCGGCCGGCCGGCCTCGGGCACGGCGGGCGTTGTCGGCGTCCGTACCGTCCGCCGCCTCGACCACCGCCGGCCGACGGCCCTTCGTAGTGCGGGCTTCGGCGACGGTCCTGGCCGCTGCGCTGCTGCTTCCGGCGGGAGCCGCATGGGCCGACACACCTGCGCCCGCGACCGCGCCCTCGCCGTCCTCCTCGCCCGGGGACGCCTTGCCGGGCGTCAGCCAGGTGCGGCGGGACGTGTCCGGGAAGCCCGCGGGCTGCCTGCCCGCGTCGGCGAAGGGCACCCAGCTCACGCCCTGGCCGCAGACGTTCCTGCGGCCCGACCGGGTGTGGCAGCTGAGCCGTGGCGACGGAGTGACGGTCGCGGTGCTCGGCTCGGGGCTGGGCGACGGCTCCGGACTGCTCGCCGGCCGTACCGACTTCGCGCCCAGGCTCGACGGCGCCGCCGACCCGGCGCACGACTGCGTCGGCCACGGCAGC
This sequence comes from Kitasatospora sp. NPDC057904, assembly GCF_042887925.1. Classification (NCBI taxonomy): domain Bacteria; kingdom Bacillati; phylum Actinomycetota; class Actinomycetes; order Kitasatosporales; family Streptomycetaceae; genus Kitasatospora; species Kitasatospora sp. NPDC057904. Next base: position 919,577 of record NZ_JBHVOL010000001.1, on the reverse strand, counting down.
TTCCTGGCCGGGCTGATCGCCGCCGACCGCCGCGACGGCACCGGCTTCTCCGGCCTGGCGCCGCACGCGCGGGTCCTGGCGGTGGGCGTCACCGACGACACCGGCACGACCACCGCGGACCGGCTCGCCCAGGGCATCACGGCGGCGGCCGACCGGGGCGCGCGCATCATCGCCGTCGGCGTCACCGTCCCCGAGGGCAACGACGCACTGGCCGGGGCCGTGCGCCGGGCCCGGGCCAAGGGCGCGCTGATCGTCGCCCCGGCCGGGCCCGACACCGCACCCACCGCGCAGGCCAAACCGACCCCCGTCTACCCCTCCGCCTACCCCGAGGTGCTGGCCGTCCGCGACCTCGGCCCGGCCGGGGCGCTGCCGGAGAACGCGGCGGTCGGCGGCCGGGTGGACCTGGCCGCCCCGGGCGACGCCGTGACCGGCCCCGGCCCGGCGGCGGGCGGCTACTACACGGGCGCGGGCCCGAGCTTCGCGACGGCCTTCGTCGCCGGCACGGCGGCCCTGGTCCTCGGCTACCGCCCGACCCTCACCGCCGACCAGCTGACGGCCCGTCTCGAAGCCACCGCGTACCGCCCGGGCGGCCCGGTGCCCGATCCGCAACTCGGTTACGGAACGGTGGACTTGGTCGCGGCCGTGACGAGCACGCTCGACCACGAGACGTCCCCGAGCCCGCACCCCACCACCCCGACCACGGCCGCCCTGGCGATGCCACCCGGCCGCCCCACATCCGAAGCCCCCGCCCAGGCCACAGCGGTGGCCCTGACCGCACTGGGCACGATCGGCCTGGTAGCCGTCGCCGGAGCCATAGCCCCCCGAGGCCGCGCCCGCCGCTGGCAACCGGCAAAGGCCGACGACGCGTCGTAGCACCACCCCGAGCCCGGCGGACGGGGGATCCCGTCGGTCTCGGGGATGCCGTGGCCCTGTACGACAACCCCGAGGCCGACTTCAGTCCGTCCAACGTCTGGGCCGCGGACCGGTCGTGGCTCCTGTGCACCGACTACGACCTCTGGGGCACCAAGGTCGCCGGACCCACCGGGCCTCGTCGAGGCGCTGCTGAACGACCCCGAGCCGAAAGGCCCGCCCTAGCCCAGTCCGTTGCTCAGCAGGTCGAAGGCGCGCTCGGTGGCGTGGACGGCTGCCGGGTAGTGGTCGTCGGCGGAGGTGCCGGCGGCCAGGTGTTCCTGGTGCATGATCGCGAGCTCGCGCTGCACCACGATCACCTGGGCGGCCACGAGGCGGGCGGTGACTGGGTCGACGTCGGCCTCCTGCAGGGCCGCGCACAGGGCTTCGGCGCCGCGTTCGGAGTAGCGGATCAGCCGTGATGCCAGGCTCTCGGTGCCGGCGATCAGGCGGAGGAAGGCCATGACCTCGGGGTCGTCGCAGAGGCCGGTGTTCGGGTCGCGCCGGGCCAGGGCGTCGAGGCGGGCCGTCCGCAGCGCCTCCAGCGGGGGTTGGCCGTCCGGGCGGGCGCGGACGATGCGGGCCGCTTCGCTCTCGTGGTCGGCGAAGCGCTGGAGGACGAGGTCCTCCTTCGTCGGGAAGTAGGCGAAGAGGGTGCGCCGGGAGACGTCCGCCGCCTCGGCGATCTCGGTGATCGACACCTGGTCGAAGCCCTTGTCGAGGAAGAGGCGGATCGCGGTCGCCGCGATCGTCTCCCGGGTGCGTTCCTTCTTGCGTTCCCGCAGGCCCATGTGCTGATTCATGCACTCAGTCTACCTTGTGGTAGACTGAGTGCAGAATTGCACCTGGTTTCTTCTTTCGGAGGTTGCTGTGCAGACCGAAGTCATCGTCGTGGGGGCGGGCCCGACCGGGCTGATGCTGGCGCACGAGCTGACGCTGGCCGGGATCCCGGTCGTCGTCACGGAGAAGCTGCTCATCCGGAGCACCCAGTCCCGGGCCGGCAGTCTCCAGCCGCGCACCGCCGAAGTGCTGGACCTGCGGGGGTTGTTGGAGCCGCTGCTCGCGGAGCTGCCGGCGGGGGAGAGCTTGGGCGGGCACTTCGCCGGCCTGCCGGTCGAGCTGGACTGCACGCCGTGGCGCACCCGGTACCCGCACCCGGTCGGCGTCCCGCAGGCCGCGCTGGAGGCGCACCTCGAAGGACTCCTCGCCGAGCGGGGCGTGCCCGTGCTCCGCGGCCGCGAGGTGACGGCGGTCGCGCAGGATGCGGACGGGGTCACCGCCGAGTGGCGAGCGGAAGACGGCGGCAGCGGCGAGATCCGCGGCGAGATCCGGGGCCGCTACCTCGTCGCGTGCGACGGCGGGCACAGCACGGTCCGCCGGCTGCTGGGCGTCGCGTTCCCCGGCCGGGAGCGCCGGATGTCCGCCGTGGCCGCGGACCTCACGCTCGTCTCGCGCTCAGACAAGGTCCGCACCGAGCCCGGGCACTTCAGCGAGTACGCGCGGTCGGCCAACGGCTTCCACACGATCCTGCACCCGATCGGCCCGGACCTGTACCGGATGCTGTTCGGCAAGCTCTCCGGGGACGGCCCGGACCACGCGTCGCCGGTCTCCGCCGACGAGGTCCGGGAGGCCCTGCACGCCGTGTACGGGCCGGAGACGGTGCTGGGCGAACTGCGCGCGGCCTCCCGGTTCGGCGACGCCGTGCGCCAGGTCGAGCGCTACCGCGAGGGCCGGGTGCTCTTCGCCGGGGACGCGGCGCACATCCACATGCCGATCGGCGGCCAGGGCGTCAACCTGGGCGTCCAGGACGCCGTCAACCTGGGCTGGAAGCTCGCCGGCACGATCAACGGCTGGGCGCCCGCCGGCCTGCTCGACAGCTACCACGAGGAGCGGTACCCGGTCGCCGCCCGGGTGCTGCGCCACACCCGCGCGCAGGGCGTGATCATGAACCCGGGGCGGGACGAGGAGATCGCCACGGTCCGCGAGATCGTCACCGACCTGCTGCGGCTGCCCGACGCCCACCGGTACGTCTCGGGCATGATGTCCGGCCTGGACCTCCACTACCCGGGTGTCGGCCCCCGGCTGATCGACCTGGAGCTGACCACCGAGGACGGTCCGGTCAGGGCGAGCTCGCTGATGCGCTCCGGCCGCGGCCTGCTGCTGTCCCTCGACGGCCGGCGGCGGTCGGTCGGCGACCGGGCCGACCGGGTCGAGCACGTCCTGGCGAAGACCGAGGAGGACGTCGACGGGGCCGGGGCCCTCCTGATCCGCCCCGACGGCTACCTCGCCTGGACCGACACCGACGGCACGCCGCTCGACACGGCCCTGGCCCGCTGGTTCGGCTGAGCACCGGCCCGGGCCCGGGGCCGGTTCGCCCGAGGTCCGCTCAGGCGAGCCGGTCCGGGGACGGGAGCCGGGTGACCGGGTCGTCGGACCAGGAGTAGACCTCCAGCAAGGACAGGTAGCCCTCGGACGCGAACAGCATGACGCCGCCCACCGGTTCGCCGGTCTCGTCGAGCACGGTGGCCTCGGCGAACGGACTGTCCACGGCGGGCGCCGCGGGCACCGCCGACCGGTCCAGGGCGAAGTCGATGCTCGGGCACGGGCAGCGGCAGTGGCCGGCGACGCGCAGATGGGGGATCTGCGCGGACAGCTCCGGGTAGGCGTCGCCGAGGAGGGCCTTCAGGAGGTGCACCGCTTCGTCGGGTACGGGCTCGCCGGTCATGGCCCGAGCCGATCATCCGGCGGCCGGGCAGGTCAAATCCCGGTCCGGGCCGTCAAATCCGCGGCCGGGCCGGTCAATCCCGGGGCGGCCTGGTCAAATCCGGCGGTCGGCCATCGCGTCGCCGGTGAGGGCGGCCAGTTCGAGGACCGCCGCCGCCCGGGCCCTGGGGCGGCGGGGCAGGACGACGACGCCGCGGCAGCGGGTCCGGAAGTGGGCGATCAGGTGGCGCCGGGGGGGGGGCGGGGCCCCCCCCGGGGCCGGGGGGGAGGGCCCCACCCCCCCCCCGGGCCCGGGGCCCCCTCCCCCGGCGCGGCCGCGGCCGGGCCCGGGGGCGGGCGGCGCCTCGGGGGCGGGGGCGGCGGGGGGGGGGGTTGGGGGGGGTGTGGGGGGCGGGGGGGGGGGGGGCCCCCCCCCCCCGGCGCCGGGGTGAAGGCCACGACCGCGCCCCGGGCCAGGTCGCCGCGGCCCTCGGCGGCGAGCCGGTCCAGCTGGGCGGAGGCGGTGCGGGCCCCGGCGACGGAGGCGTCGGCGCGGATCACCACCTGGTCGGCCGCCGCCATTGCCGCCTGCCGGGCATCGTCGCCGGCGCCGGTGGCGTCGGCGAGCACGAGGGGGTAGTGGGTGCCGAGGTCGGCGAGGGACTGCCGGTGGTCGGCGTACGGGTGCTCCGGGCGGGCCGTCAGCAGTGCCAGCCGGCCGCCCACGTGCCGGAACGCGTCCGGCAGGGGAGCGGCGGTGAGCAGGGCGCTGAGCGCGTGCGGTGATGTCGGCGCGGCGGCGTCCGGCCGGGGCGGCGCGAGGTCGAGGACGGCCACCTGGTGGCACCGGTGCTCGGCCAGTTGGGCGCCGAGTGCGACCGGGAGTCCGGCGGAGGCGTCGCCGGGGGCGGCGGGCGTGCCGAGGAACGCGACGCGGTGGCAGGCGAGCAGCGGGGCGCGGACCCGCTCGATCTGCTGCCGGGGGTCGGCCGACTCGCGGAACAGTGTTCGGCGAACGTGCGGTCGGGGCGCGGGGGCGGCCGGAGGGCGGTGTATCGGGACAGGTGCCGGCTCCGGCACCTGCACCGGCTCCGGCAGCTGCACCTGCACCTGTACCGGCTCCGGCCACTCGGCCGGGGTGTAGTCCGGGCCGGCGTCCGCTCCAGGGCCCGACAGCAGCTCGGTCCAAGGGATTTGGAAGCCCGGATGTGTGCCGTCGGAGTAGGCCATCGGGTGTCCCTCCCGGTTCGTCGGTGCGCCGCAGGGGCCGCCCCTCCGCCCGCCCCGGGCCGGCCCGCCCAGCCGGAACTACGGCGGCCGGTGCGCGGCGGGTTCAGCGGCCGGTGCGCGGCGGGTGCGCGGCAGGTACGGCAACGGGTTCCTCCGGGCGTGCGGGCCGTGCCCGCCGGTCCGGTACTGAACCCCGTTCAGTGGGAGGCCCGTTGAGCTGGTCAGGGCGCACCGTGCGTCCCGACCACGCTTGGAGGAACCCCATGCGCACCACCACCCGTGCCGCCGGCCTGCTGTTCGCGGCCGTCGGCCTGGTCGGCCTCACCGGAGTCACCGCCGCGCAGGCGGCCACCGTCCCCGCGGTGCCGAGGATTCCGGCCCAGCCGGGCGTCCCCGTCACTCCGGGCATCCCGGCCCAGCCGGGCGACAACTTCGTCCTGTGCTCGGGTGGCACCTACCCGTCGTACGCGGTGTTCCCGAAGCGGGGCGGCTTCTCGACGCACGTCGTCGCACCGCACCAGTGCGAGCGGCTGTCGCTGACCGGCATCGGCAAGGAGCAGGTCGTGCTGTACGGCCTGCGGCCCGACGGCAGGTCGTTCACGATCGCCAAGGACACCTTCGACGACCGCGACGGCGAGCGGATCCGCACGCTCGGCACCCCGGACGCCGACGACTGGACCACCTTCTAGGACGCGGAGCCCAGCCGCCGGCCGGGCGGCGACCAGGCCCGGCCGGGCGGGTTCCGCTGTCCGCAAACCCCCGACCGGACCGGGCTACCAATCGGTACCGTCTCCGGGGCACGTCCGGCCGGTTCCGGGCGGCCCCGAAGGAACGACGGAGCGAGTCCCGGACGCGGGACGGGGGAGGACGACGAAACATGGGAACCGAGCGCGCGGAACCGCGTGAACTGATCGCCGCACTGCTGGCCGAGGGTGCGCGGGCCGTGCCGGGGCCGCCGGCGCTGGCGGTGCCGCCGGGCGCGGCGGAGGACGTGATCGCCGTCGCCCGGCGGGTGGCGCTGAACGGGCTGCCGTCGGGGCGCTGGCGGCCGGTGTCGTCGCCGGGGCTGTTGGAGCTCGCGGCGGCGATGGTCGTGGACGAGCACCCTTCGGCGCCGGGCTGGTCGGCCGAGGAGCGGGAGCGGTTCACCACGTGGGTCGCCGTGCTGATCGAGCACCGCGGCGAGGACGGCGTGCAGGACCTGGTCCGGGCGCTCAACGAGGAGCGGGACGCGGCCTGAGGGCGGACCGCCCTCGTGGGGGAAGGGGACGGGGGCCGACGTTGGCGCGGAGTTGGCGCATCCTTGGCGGCCGTTGACAGCCTGTGGTCACAGCCGCCGGGGGGATCCGGTCGGACTGTCCCCTGACCCCGACCGCTCTGTGAGGTAGTGCGTGTCCCAGCAGCCTGTCGCCCCGAACGCCCCCGGCGTCCAGCAGCCCGCAGAGTCCGCCGCCCGGCCCGCTCCCGCCGCGGAGGCCACCGTGCAGCCCGCCACGGAGACCACCGCGAAGGGGGCGGGCCGACCGACCCTCGACCCCCAGGACCTCGCCGAGATCCACCGGCTGCACGGCGGCTACCTGCTGAACGTCCTGCTGCGCACCACGCGCGGCGACCGCGGCAAGGCCGAGGACATCCTCCAGGAGACCCTGCTGCGTGCCTGGCAGAACCCGGAGGCGCTGAAGGCCGGGCCCGAGCACAGCCGCCCGTGGCTGTTCACGGTGGCCCGGCGGATCGCCATCGACCACTACCGGATGGCGGCCTCCCGGGCGCCCGAGGCGCTCGGCGAGTCGGTGGACGACCGGCCGGTCGCCGAGGACCCGTACGAGCGGGTGGTGGCCTCCCGGGACATCGCCCTTGCGCTGCGACGGGTGCAGAAGCACCACCGCGAGGTGCTGGTCGAACTGCACCTCAAGGACCGGTCGGTGGTGGAGGCGGCGGCGAAGCTCGGGGTGCCGCCGGGGACGGTCAAGTCCCGCAACTTCTACGCGATCCGCGCCATGCGCCCGGTCCTCGCGGCCGAGCACGGGTACGCCCCGAAGGCGGTCGACCGCGGGCGCGTCGCCAAGGCCGCGCTGAACTGACGGTCCTGAACTGACGATGCATCAGGAACGGCGGTGCGTCAGCGCGTCCAGCTGTTCCTCGATCGCACTGACGAAACCGCCCATGGACGACGGGAGCCGGCCGTCCGCCCGGTAGCGGTCGAGCGCCACCCGGAGCCGCTCGACGGCCTCCGGCGACCGGCCGCGGCCGGCGAGGAAGGCGGCGTAGGACTGCTCCGCGAGGGCGAGCAGGTGCAGCAGCCCGGCCTCCTCGCAGGCGGCGAGCGCGCGGCGCCAGGCGATCTCGCAGGCCTCCTCGTCGGCGACCGGCTGGAGGGCGTGGGCCTCGGTGAGCATCGACCAGAGGTGGCAGATCGTCACCGTCGATCCGGGCAGCAGGTTGCGGGCCTCGCGGGCCTGCCGGAGGGCGCCCTCCCGGTCGCCGACCAGCAGGCTGACCTGGGAGCCGTGGGCGAGGGTGGCGGACAGGCGGTGGGGTTCGCCGCTGCCGGTCGCGTGGGCGAGCGCGGCGGCGCCGAGCGCGGTGGCCTCGTCCGCGCGGCCGACGAGGGCGCTGGACACCGCGAGGGCGTTGAGCGCCCGCAGGTGGACGGCGCCGTCCTCGGGGCGGGTGTCGGCGAGGGCCCTGCGGCCGCGGTCGACCGCCTCCTGGTAGCGGCGCAGGCCGAGCAGGGCGCTCGCCTGCGCGACGCCGGACCGTGCGGTGCCCACCCGGTCGCCGCACCGCTCGGCGGCCTCCCGGCCCGCCGTCATGCAGCTCAGCCACTCGGTGAAGAGCCCGGCGGCGTAGTACTGCGGTTCGCTGGCGGCGGCCAGCCGCCAGGCGCGCGCCGGGTCGGTGCGGCCGGCGGAGGCGACCAGCGCGCGGACGGTCGGCTCCTCGGCCCGGAACCAGTCGATCGCGGCCCGGGGCCCGGCGGGCGCGGGCAGGGCCGGCGGGTGGTGGACGCTCCCGCCGTACGTCTCCTGGCCGGGCTCCAGGTGCTCGGCGCAGGCGCGGGAGGCCTCCAGGTAGTAGTCCAGCAGCCGTTCCGCGGCGAGCTGTCGGTCCGCCTCCGGCCGTCGCCCGAGCAGGTGCGCGCTGAACAGCCGCACGAGGCCGGACCGGCCGTACCGCCCGTGCGGGGTGCCGGTCAGCAGGTGGTGGGCGGTGAGTTCGCCGAGCGCCCGGCGGGCGGTGGCCGGGTCGGCGCCGAGCAGGGCCGCGCTCGCGAGGACGTCCACCTCGGGGGACGGGTGGGCGGCCAGGACGGTCAGCAACTCGGCCGCGTCCGGTGACAGCCGACGGTGGGTGCGGAGCAGTTCGCCGGAGACGCCGAGCGTGCCGTCTCCCTCCAGGACGGCCAGCCGGGTGGGCTCGTCCGCGAGGTCGGCGACGAGTGCGGCGATCGTCCAGTCCGGTCGGGCGGCCAGCCGGGCGGAGGCGATCCGCAGGGCGAGCGGCAGGTGGTCGCAGAGCGCGGCGAGCCGGGCGGCGGCCTCCGGTTCGGCCCGCAGGCGACTGGGCGTCAGCACCTGTTCCAGCAGGCGCAGCGCGTCGGACCCGGGCAGCGGGGCCAGGCGCAGCAGGGCCGCCCCCTCGGCGGCGACCAGGCCCTCCAGGGGGTTTCGGCCGGTGACGACGGCGGCGCAGCCGGGGCCGTGCGGGAGGAGGTCGGCGACCTGGTCGGCGTCGGCCGCGTCGTCGAGGACGACGAGCAGGCGCTTGTCCCGGGTCAGGGTGCGGTAGAGCGCGGCGCGCCCGGCCCGGTCGGTGGGGAGGGCGGGTTCGTCGACGCCCAGCGCGCGGAGGAAGGCGCCGAGCGTCTCGCCGGGGTCGGCCGGTCCGGCCGGGTCGAGACCGCGCAGGTCGGCGTGCAGCTGGCCGTCGGGGTAGCCGGCGGCGGCGGTGTGCGCCCAGGTGAGGGCCAGCGCGCTCTTGCCGGCGCCGGCCGGGCCGACGACGAGGGCGAGGCCGTCGCCGGTGCGGTCGGGGCCGCATTCGCGGTCCAGCCAGCGCAGTTCGGGTTCGCGGGCGACGAAGTCGAGCGGGCGGCGGGGGAGTCGGCGGGGCACGGGGGTGCCGTCATCGGTGGTCGAGGCGGAAGCCGGCGGTTCGTCCACCCGCCGGCCGGCCTCGGCGGCGTCGTCCTCGGCCAGGACCTCGGCGAGTGCCGCCTGGAGTGCGGGGCCGGGCCGGATGCCGAGTTCGCCGTCGAGCCGGGTGCGCGCCTCGTGGTAGGCCCGCAGCGCGTCGGCGGACCGTCCGGCCTGGTGGAGGCAGCGCACCAGGAGCGCCGCCACCTCCTCGCGCAGCCCGTTCGTGCGCACGTTCTGCTCCAGCGACGGCACGGCCGCGGCGCCGGTGCCCTGGCGCAGCCGCAGTGCCGCCCAGGAGACGAGGGCCGCGGTCCGCGCCTGCTCCAGCCGGCCCGCGACGGTGCCGCGCAGTGCCGTGTCCGGCAGGTCGGCGAGCGCCGGACCGCGCCACAGCCGCAGCGCCTGCTCCAGCAGTGCGATCGCCTCGGCGAGCGCGGCGCCGCCCGTGGTGAGGGCCGCGCCGTCGGCCGCTTCCGCCAGCGCGCCCGCGCGGGCCACCAACTCGTCGAAGCGCAGGGCGTCCACGAGGCCGGCCGGCCCGGTCAGCAGGTAGCCGGGCGCACGGGTGTGCAGCACGAAGGGCCCGGCGGCGAGCAGCTTGCGCAGCGCGGCGACGTGCCCCTGGAGCGCCGCCCGCGCGCTGGCCGGCGGCCAGTCGTCCCACAGGAGTTCGCAGAAGGCGTCCACGCCGACGACCCGCCCGAGGTGCAGTGCGAGCAGCGCGAGCACGGCCCGCCGCTGCGCGCCCTGGACCGCGACGAACCCGCCGCCCCCGGTCCCCAGCTCCACCGGACCGAGGAGTCGAATCCCCACGCGCCGCCCCACCTCGCCCCACGACTCCCGGGCCGGTCGGTCCCGGGGTGGAGCAGTGTACTGCCCGAATTCGTCCGGTCCCGGCGGGTGATCGAACGGAACCGAACGGAACCGAACGGATCAAGGCCGAACCGGGCGAGAAGCGATCATGATGGCATGAATCGGCGGAACCCGCACCGGTGCGCAGGCCGGGCGATCGGGCCTATCCTCGGACGACTCGATCCACCCGCAGACGATCCACCCGCCGGCGAACGAGCCGATCAGCCAGACGAGGGGCCGCATGCGCATCGACCTGCTCGGACCGGTCGCCGTCCGGCGCGACGACGGGACGCTCGTCACGCCCTCGGCGCCCAAGCGGCGCGCCCTGCTCAGCGCGCTCGCCGTCCGGCTGAACCGGGTCGTGGCCACCGAGGAACTGATCGAACTGGTCTGGGACGGCGCCGCGCCGCCCACCGCCCGGGCCGCGCTGCAGGGCCATGTCGCCGTGCTGCGCCAGGCGTTGGGCGAGGAGCCCGCGGCGGACCACGGCGGCGGGCACCTCGCGCTCGGCACCCGCGACGCCGGCTACGTGCTCACCGGGGAGCCCGCCCGGGTGGACCTGGTGCGCTTCGCCGGCCTCTGCGAACGCGCCGGAGTCCTGCACCCGGACGGCCGGCACGGCTCGTTCGGCCCGTACCACCCGCAAGCGCCGTACCACCCGCAAGCGCCGTACCACCCGCACGTCCTGGACGACGAGCGAGCCGCCGACGGCCCGTCCCCCGACGGCCCGTCCGCCGACCCGGCGCTCCCGCTGCTGCGCGCCGCCCTCGACCTGTTCCAGGGCCCGGCCCTCACCGACTGCGGCTCGGCCCTGCTGCGCGACCGGACCTCCCCGTACGTCACCGACCTGCGCCTGCGCGCCCTCGACCGGCTCGCCGACGGCCTGTGCCGGCAGGGCCGCGGCGGCGAGCTCGTCGCCGAGCTCACCGAGGCCGTGACGGCGCACCCCGCCCGGCAGGGCCCGGCCGCCCGGCTCGTCACCTGCCTCGACCAGGCCGGTCGGCGCGACGAGGCCGCGGCCTGGTACGGGCGGCTGGTCGCCCGCCTCGACGGCCCGCCGGGCCCCGAGCTGCGCCGCGCGGGCGAGCGCCTGACCCGCCCCGCCGCCACCGTGGCCGCGCCCCGCCCGAAGGCCGTACCGTCCCAACTCCCTCCCGCCGACCGCCGGTTCGTCGGCCGGTCGGACGACCTGCGCCGGCTGGACGAGGCCCTCGCGCCCGCCCGCGCCGGACGGCCCGTCCTGGTCACCGGCCCGGCCGGGGCCGGCAAGACGGCCCTCGTGCAGCACTGGGCCAACCGGGCCGCCGAGCGGTTTCCCGAGGGTGTCCTCCACGTCGACCTGGACGGCTTCGGCGAGGCCGGGCCCCGGGACCCGGCCGACGTGCTCGGCGAGTTCCTCACCGCGCTCGGCGAGTCGGCCGTACCCGCCGGGCTCGGCGCACGCGTCCAGCGCTACCGGGCGCTGCTGACGGGCCGTCGGGTGCTGGTGCTCCTCGACGACGCCCGCTCCGCGGAGCAGGTGGCTCCCCTCCTGCCGGCCCCGCCCGCCGAGCCGTCCGACGCCGCGCCCGTCACCGTCGTCACCAGCCGGCACCGCCTGCGCGACCTGCTCGTCCGCGAGGGCGCCGTCCCCCTGCCGGTCGGCGCGCTCACCCCCGACGACGCGGCCGCCCTGCTGGCCCGCACCCTCGACCCCGCCCGGCTCGCCGCCGAACCCGCGGCCGCCGCCGAACTCGCCGGGCGCTGCGACCGCCTGCCGCTCGCCCTGCGCCTCGCCGCCGCCCGGCTGGCTGCCCGCCCCGGCTGGGGCCTGGACGACCTCGCCGCCGAACTCGCCGACGACCAGGCCGCCCTGGCCACCCTCACCGGCACCGGTCGCGGCCCGCTCGGCATCGCCGCCGCCCTCGACCGGACCCGCCGCGCGCTCGACCCGGCCACCGCCCGGCTGTTCGCGCTCCTCGGGCTCCACCCCGGCAGCGAGATCGGCACCGCCACCGCCGCCGCCCTCGGCGACCTGCCCGCCGCGGAGGCCCGCGCCCACCTGGCCCGCCTCGACGCCGTGCACCTCCTGGAGGAGCAGGCCCCCGGCCGCTACGCCCGGCGCGCGCTGGTCGGCCGCTACGCCGCGCGGCAGGCCGCCGACCTCGGGTGCGACGAACGGCTCGCCGCGCTCGACCGGTTGATCGACCACTACCTCGACGCGACCGGGGCGAGGTCCGCCGAGGGCGGGGAGGGCGCGGCCTGGTTCCGGCGGGAGGAGAGCGCCATCCGCGCGGTCGTGCTCTGCGCCGAACAGCACGGCCGTACCGCCGGGGCCTGGCAGCTCGCCCACCGCGCCGCCACGTTCTACGAACGTGCTGCCCACGGGCACGCCCCCCACGGGCACGTCGGTCGCGGGCACGCCCCCCACGGGCGCACCGCCCACGGGCACGCCGGTCGCGGGTACACCGGCCACGGCTTCCTGGGCGGCGCAGGCGGAGAGGACGGAGAAGGCGTCGAGCACGACCGCGCCCGCTGGCGGGCCACGACGGAGGCCGGTCTGCGCGCGGCCCGTTCGGCCGGCGACCCGGAGGCCGTGGCCCGGCTCTCCACCGACCTCGCCGTCCTCCTCGTCGACCGCGGCGCCCACCGCACCGCGGGCGAACACCTCGACCGGGCCGTCACCACCACAGGGGACCCGCTCCTGCGCCTGCGCTCCCGGGCCCGTGTCGCCCGTGCGCTCGGCCGGGCCGGACGGCACGACCGGGCCGTCCCGCTGTTCACCGACGTCGTCGCGGCCGCCCGCACCCCCGAGGCCGCGCACCTCCTCGCCGCCGCCCTCGTCGACCTGGCCGACGCCCTCGTCCTCGCCGGCTCCCCGGCCCAGGCCCTCGCCCACGCCGACGAGGCCGTCCGGCTGGCCGCCGCCCACACCGCCGACGCCGTCCGCGCCACCCACGGACGGGCCCGCGCCCTGCACGCCCTGGGCCGCGTCGGACCGGCCCTCGACTGCGCCGAACTGGCCGTCGTCCTCGGCCGGACACTCGCCGACACCGTGCTCCAGGCCGACTCCCACGCGCTGCTCGCCGACCTGCTGGGAACGGTGGGCCGCACCGGCGACGCGGCCGCCGCCCGCCGCCGCGCGGACTCGCTCCTGTCGGGCGCCGTCTGAGCCTCCGCCGCCCGACCCGGGCCGGCACACGTCCCCGGTTCCGCCCTCTCCGCCCGGTTCCGCCCATCCCAATTCCGCCCCTCCACAGTTCCGCCCGTGTGCGAACAGGCAGAACTACCGGCAGTTCTGCCACCGGCGCCGCGTGCCCGCCCGGCCGGTCGCCCGTTGGCCCGTCCGGCCGCCGCAGCCCTTGGCACACGCACTGACCAGCAGTGCCGTGGCACCGGGCCCGCGTGAAACCGTGCATACTTCTGCCTGCGTGTAGTGGTTGAGGCACAAACAGTGGCAGAAGTACCGGCAGGGTCAGGGGTGGGGTCGATGGGCGACGCGGTCGCCGGGGGCGTGGAGTTCTCCGGACTGCTGGCCGGGTACCGGGTGCGGGCGGGGCTGACGCAGGAGGAACTGGCGGAACGTTCCGGCGTGAGCCTGCGGGCCCTCGGCGACATGGAACGCGGCCGTACGCGCGGGCCGCAGCGCCGCACCGTGCGGGCCCTGGCCTCGACGCTGGGCCTCGACGCGGCGGACACGCTGACCCTGGAGCGGGCCGCCCAGTCGGGACGCCCGCGCGGCACCCGCGCGACCGTCCCCGCGCAGGCCGGCCCCAAGGCGCCGAAGGCCGCCGCGGCCGATCAGGCGTCAGCGACCCCCGAGAACGCCCCCGCCGCCCCGGCCGCGCCCGCCACCCCCGCCGTCCCTGCCGTCCCCGTGCTCCCCGGCGCCCTCGCCCTCCCCCGGGACATCGCCGACTTCACCGCCCGCGAGGACGTCCTCGCCCGCCTGGACGAGTTGGTTCGGGAGGACGACCCGGCCCACCCCCGGGTGCTCCTGGTCAGCGGCCAGCCGGGCCTGGGCAAGACCGCCTTCGCCCTGCACGCCGCCCACGCCCTGGCCGACCGGTTCCCCGACGGCCAGCTCTCGCTCGACCTCGCCGGCATGGCCCCCACCCCGCTGCCCGCCCGCGACGCGCTCGGCCAGGTCCTGCGCGCGCTGGGCGTCGAGGACGGCGCCGTCCCGGCCGGCACGGAGGAGCGGGCCGGACTGTTCCGGGCCCTGGTGCGCGAGCGCCGGCTCGTCCTCGTCCTGGACAACGCCGCCGACGAGGCACAGGTCCGCCCGCTGCTGCCCGGCTCGGGCCCGGCCGTGACGATCGTCACCAGCCGCAACGCCCTGCCCGGCCTGGAGTCGGTGCACCGCCTGCGCCTGGACGCCCTCGCGCCCACCGAGGCGGCCGCGCTGCTCGCCAGGATCGCCGGCCGGGAGCGGATCGCCGCCGAACCGGACGCGGTGGCCGAACTCGCCCGCCTGTGCGGCTACCTGCCGCTCGCCCTGCGGATCGCCGGCCAGCGCCTGGTGGCGCGCGAGCAGCTGCCGGTGAGCCGCCTGGTGCGGCAGCTCGCCGCGGAGGAGAACCGGCTGGACCTGCTGGAGACGGGGGACCTCGCCGTCCGCCCGGCCTTCGCCCTGTCCTACCGCCGGCTGCCGGCCGAGGCCCAACTGGTGCTGCGCCGCTGCGCGTTGACCGCAGGACCGGACTTCACCGCGCCGGTCGCCGCGATGTACGCCGGGCTGTCCGCGGTGCGCACCGAGCGCTGTCTGGAGGAGCTGACGGACGCCGGGCTGGTCCAGCTCGCCACCCCGGAGCGGTACCGCCTGCACGACCTCGTCCGGCTCTACGCGGGGGAGCGGCTGACGACCGACGAGAGCCCCGAAGAGGTACGGGCCGCCGAACTGGCCGCGGCCGGGCTGCTGCTGGCGCGCGCCTCGGCGGCGGGCCTGCGGTTCGTCCCGGACAGCACCGGCGAGGAGGCGCTCGGCGACCCCGATCCGGCGACGGCGCCGGTGACGACCGCGGACGCGACGCGCTGGCTCGAGGAGGAGTCCCCGGAGTGGCTGGCGGCCATGTACCGGGCGGCCGGGGCGGGCCGGCACCGTGCGGTGGTGGACACCGCCGAGGCGATGCACTGGTTCTCGGACCGGCTGCTGAGCTGGGACATCTGGGGCGAGGTCTTCCAGCTGTCCGTCGACTCCGCGCGCGCCCTCGGCGACCGGCACGCCGAGACCGTCCACGTGAACTACCTGGCCTGGACGAACGTCACCTGCCTGCACCGCTACCAGCGCGGCGTCGAACTGGCCGGCGAGGGCCTGGAGCTGGCCCGTGAGCTCGGCGACCGCGAGCAGGAGGGCTGGGCGCTGACCTACCTCGGCAGCGGCCTGCGCAGGCTGCACCGGCACCAGGAGGCCACCGACAGCTACCACCGGGCGGCCGAGGCCTTCGCGTCCGTGGACAACCGGGCGGCCCGGATCGGACGGCTGGTCACGCTGCGCGGCGCCGCCACCTGCCTGCGCGAGTCGGGCCGCGCGGAGGAGGCGGTGGAGTCCCGCCGGCTGGCGCTGGCGGGCGCGCTGGAACTGGTGGAGCGCTGGGAGTCGCCGCTGATGCACTTCCTGTCGGCGATGACGGCGTACGAACTGGGCCTCGACCGCGCGGCGCTGAAGCAGTGGCCGGCCGCCGAGAAGGCCTACCGCCAGGCGCTCACCCACTACGAGGCGATCGGCCGCCCGGACAGCATGACGAAGACGCTGACCGAGCTCGGCACGGCCCTGATCGAGCAGGGCCGTGCCGACGAGGCCCGCGAACTCCTCACCGAGGCGCTCACGGACCTCAGCGCGGACGGCCGCCAGGGCCGCCGCCGGACGGGCACGGCGGCCGCCGGGGGCTGAGGCGCGGAGCCCGTCACCGACCGGCTTGGGCTGAGGCGCCGCGCCGTCAGCGCACGGCCGGCGTCAGATCCGGCTGTCCTCGACCGCCGGAATGGTGTAGTCCCGGACGGCGGCGCCGTTCGGCACCGCCGAGCGGACGTTGGCCCGCGGCGCGGCGGCGGCCGGCTTCTTCCCGCAGAACGCCGGCTCCAGCGCGCCCATCAGGCCCTGCGTCACCGAGCCGTTGTTGGAGGCGTTGGCGAACACGACGACCGTGCGGTGGCCGTCCGGCGTGGTGAACGACTGGGTCTGGTAGCCCTGGACGATCCCGCCGTGCCCGTACACGTCGCCGCAGCTGAGCGAGATGCGGCGCAGTCCGAGGCCGTAGGAGATCTTCGCGGTCGGGGTCGGGATCGCGGCCTCCATCTGCTTGAGCGAGTCGTCGGAGACGAGTCCGCCGGAGCTGCCGGCCATGAGGGCGGTGAGGAAGGTGTCGAGGTCCCGGGCGGAGGAGGTGACCGCGCCCGCGGCCCAGACCCAGGAGCCGGTCTGCTCGGTGGAGTCGAGCAGCGGCTTGGTGCGGTCGTCGTTGGTGAGGTAGCCGGTGACGTGGGCGCCGCGGATCTTCGGGTCCGGGACGACGAAGGAGGTGTCGCGCAGCTCCAGCGGGTCGAGGATGCGCTCCTGGAGGACGTCGGCGTAGGGGCGGCCGGTGAGGTTCTCGACGGCGAGGCCCATGAGCACGAAGTCGGTGTTGGAGTACGAGTACTTGGTGCCCGGCGCGTACTGGACGCCGTGCTTGACGGACATCGCGACGAGGTCGCGCGGGGCGTAGACGTTGGTGCGGATGCGGGCCTCGAACGCGGCGGTGGTCTCCTCGCCGGACTGTTCGAGGAGGTCGTTGGTGTGGTCGTAGATCCCGGCGCGGTGCTCCATGACCTGGCGGCCCGTCATGGTCCAGCCGTCGGGCAGGGTGCCGGCCGGGAGGTAGTCGCGCAGGGGCTTGTCGAGGTCGATGAGGCCCTGCTCGGCGAGCTGCATGACCAGGACGGACGCGAACATCTTGCTGTTGCTGCCGACCCGGAAGCGCCAGTCGGCCTTCATCGGGGTGCCGTCGAGATCGGCCTTGCCGACCGTCAGCGTCTGGTCGAGCGACGGGTCGTCGTGGTCGTGGACGACGGCGAAGGCGCCGGGCGCGCCGGCCTTCATCGTGGTCTGCAGGGCGGCGAGCACCGCGGCGGTGTCGGGTGCGGGCGCGCTCGGGGTGCCCTGGTCGGCGGCGGCGTGGGTGGCGCCGGTCGCCATCAGGACGACACCGGCGGCGGCCACGGCCAGGGGACGCAGGAGCCTGATCTTCGCCATGTTCCTCGGTTTCTCGTTCGGCTGACGCGGCGTCGGTCCGCGCGGTTCGAAGATCCACTATCTCCGTCCGGGGCCATCGCCGCAATGTGAGCGATCGGTGAACGCGATCGACTCCACAATCCGTTTCCCGAACGGCGGCCAAGGCTTTACCTGCTGGGATCTACCCGCGTAAACCGATGAGCCGCATGCTTGTTCGGCACACCTCAAGCACCCCCGTGCGCACGTCGAGCACGCCCGTGCGCGCCTTCAGCACGCCTGTGCGCACCTCCGGCACGCCCGTGTGTCCCCACAGCCCCCACCTCACCGACGTGGAGTCAGCATGCCCCTGTCCCGCATCGCCCGCCGCGCCTGCGCCGTCCTGCTGTCCGCCGCCGCCGTGGTGCCGATGGCCGGCGCCGCCCAGGCCGACGCCGTGGCCGGCACCTACTCGGCCGTGGTGTTCCCGGACCAGAACCACAGCCTGGTCGACGACTTCATCAACTCGGCGACCAAGTCCGTCGACGTGACGATGTACGAGCTGCGCGACACCGCCGCGGTGAACGCCCTGATCGGCCGCAAGCAGGCGGGCGTCAAGGTGCGGGTGATCCTGGACGCCAAGCACACCTCGGTCAACGGCGCCGCGTACTCCGCGCTCAAGGCCGCGGGCGTCGGCGTGACGTACTCCTCCTCGGCGTACGTCTACACCCACCAGAAGACCGTCACCGTGGACGGCGCCAAGTCCCTGATCCTGACCGGCAACCTGGACGCCACCTACTACTCGTCCAGCCGTGACTACGGCGTCTTCGACTCGGACGCGAACGACGTCGCCGCGATCGAGCAGGTCTTCGCCGCGGACTACGCGAAGACCTCGATCACCCCCTCGGACGGCGACAACCTGGTCTGGTCGCCCACCGACTCGCAGGACCGCCTGCTCGCGCTGATCAACGGCGCGCAGACCTCCCTCGACGTCCAGGAGCTGGAGTTCGGCGACCAGGCCCTGGTGGACGCGGTCGCCGCCGCCGCGAGCCGCGGCGTCACCGTGCGCGTGGTCGGCATGAACCCCGACTCCTACGGCAGCTACTTCGACGAGGTGACGACGGCCGGCGGCAGGATCGTCACGTACTCGTCCACCACGGGCCTGTACATCCACGCGAAGGCGATCGTCGCCGACTACGGCACGTCGACGGCCAAGGTGTTCGCCGGCTCGGAGAACTTCTCCGACAACTCGCTGAACAACAACCGCGAGCTCGGTCTGATCACCACCGACTCCGGCGTGCTGAGCACGATCGAGTCGACCTTCGCCACCGACTTCGCCAACGGCCAGCCCTACTAGGCACGTCCGGCACCAGCCACGCCCGGCACCAGCCACGTCGGACCGCCGCATCCGGCGGAATCCGCACCAGGTACCGCCTGCCCCACGCAGAACACCCGGGAGAGCCGCCCGGCGCACCGCCGCCGGGCGGCCTCCCACCGGACCGTTCCCATCCCCCGTGAGGACTCGTCATGCCTGAGCCCGCCCAGCTCCGCCTGCGCACCCGCCCGCGCACCCGCCTGCGTTCCCGCCGCACCGCGACCGCCGTAGCCTCGGCGACCGCCCTCGTGGCCGCCTCCGCCGGCCTGTGGGCCGCCACCGCCCCCGCCGCGCAGGCCGCCGCGCTGCCCGCCCCCGACCACGTGATCGTGGTCGTCATGGAGAACCACGCCTACAGCCAGGTCATCGGCAGCAGCAGCGCGCCGTACATCAACTCCCTGGCCAAGGGCGGCGCGACGCTCACCCAGTCGTACGCGATCACGCACCCGAGCCAGCCGAACTACTACGCGCTGTTCTCCGGCTCGACGCAGGGCATCACCGACGACAGCTGCGTGAACGTCGGCGGCCTGCAGGCTCCGAACCTCGCCTCCGAGCTCACCGCCGCGGGGAAGACCTGGGGCAGCTACAACGAGTCCCTGCCCGCCCAGGGCAGCACGGTGTGCAGCAGCGGCAACTACGCGCAGAAGCACAACCCGTGGTTCGGCTTCGGCAACGTCGCGCTGAACTCGGCCCGGACCTTCAGCCAGTTCCCGACCGACTACACCACCCTGCCGAAGGTGTCCTTCGTCGTGCCGAACCTGTGCAGCGACATGCACGACTGCTCGGTCAAGACCGGCGACACCTGGCTCAAGACCAACCTCGGCGCCTACGCCACCTGGGCCGCGAGCCACAACAGCCTGCTCCTCGTCACCTTCGACGAGGACAACCGCCTGGCCGGCAACCGCATCCCCACCGTCGTCTCCGGCGCCCACGTGGCCCCCGGCAGCACCACCGCCACCACCTACAACCACTACGACGTCCTGCGCACCCTGGAGGACCTCGCCGGCCTGACCACCCACGCGGGCAACGCGGCCAACGGCACCGACATCTCCGGCATCTGGAACTGACCCACCCCGCACGCCGCCCGACGACGGGGTCCGGCACCACGCGGTGCCGGACCCGTCCCGGTCACCGTCCGGGCTTCGCCGTGAAGTGAGGGCCGTGGTAAGCATGGCGCGTGCGCTTCGATTCCGTTCCGATGCCGCCGGCCGTCGAGGGCCGGCCCCGTGATGTGCGTGGGTATCCCGTGCCGGCGATCACTCCCTGGGAGGGGGGTGAGCCGCAGTTCGCGCTGACCGACTACGGGCGGAGTGCGAACTGTGCGCTGGAGCGGCGGTGTTCGGTGTGCGACGAGCTGATGCCGCAGGGGCCGGTGTGGCGGGTGGTCGGCGCTGCGGAGAGCGCGGCGATCGCCGAGGCACTGGCGGACGGGCGGCCGTACCGGAACCTCGCGCCGACGATGGAGGGGCCGGGACACCGGGCGTGCATGCTGTACGCCTCGATGGTCTGCCCGTACCTGGCCCGGCCCAACGCCCGTCGGCGCACCACGGCGGACGGCGCCCCGGACGGGCTGACGTCGGCCGTCGTCCGGGGCGCCGTGCGCGGTGGTACGGGTGCGGTGGTCGGGTACGGGGACTACGAGTACGGCGTCACCGCGTCCCGGGTGCTGTTCCGCTTCCTCGACGTGGTCGAGTACCTCCCGCACGAGAACGCGGAGGAGCACCTGGCCGAGCTGCGCGCCGAGTTGGCGCGCAGCTCTCGGGGTTGAGGCGGGAGATCACGGCCGGAAGGCCGGCAGGCCCTTGAACGTCGAGACGGGGGCCGGGGCGGCCGAGCCGTCGGCCGGGAGGGTGCTGATCCCGTCCGGGGTGCGGACGGCGATGGTCTTCCCGTCCGGGGACCACGCGGGCTCGGTGTAGTCCGTGGTGGCGGACGGGGTGAGGTCCTTCTCCTTGCCCTGGTTCTCGGTGTTCTTCGAGAACAGGTGGTCGTGCCCGTTCACGGAGCGGACGAAGACGACCTGCTCGCCGTCGGGGGAGAGCGCCGGCTGCGAGCCCTTGCCCATGTCGCGGGTGTTGGCCCGGATGTAGTCGTCGTAGATGTAGACCTCGCCGTTGGGCGTGTTGGCGTACGCGACCTCGCCGCGCTTGCCGCCGGCGTTCGACCAGGTGTTGCCGGTCGCGGGCGGCTGCGTGACGCCGGGGCCGCCGCCGTCGGAGATGGCGGGCGTGACCGCCTTGGGGGCGGTGCCGCCCTTGACGGGGACCGTCTCCAGGGTCAGGACGCCGCCCTTGGCCGAGGAGAACACGATGTTGGCGAAGCGCTCCAGGAACCCCGGGCTGTCCGAGACGGCGTCGCTCTTCTCGGCGTGCTGCCAGCTCGGGTGGGACCAGGTCTCGCCGCCCGGGTTCTTGGCGAGGACGACCTTGTTGCTGCCGTCCGGGTTGGCGGTGACGAGGTCGCCGTTGCCGTTGACGAACGCGGCGTGCTTGCCGTCGGGGGACCACGCGAGGTCGCGGACGACGGTGCCGAAGTCGACGGTGGTGCCGTTCATCACGACGGTCTGGGTGCCCGTGCTGATGGTGAGGTGGTTGGCCGCGCTGGTGCCGTTGACCTCCTTGGCGCCGCCCGTGCTGCCGGTGCTGCCCGTGCCGCCGGAACCGCCCGTCGAACCGCCCGCGCCGCCGCTCTTGCCCGGCGCGGCCGTGCCGGGGGCGGCGGTCGGCTCGGGGCCGTTGCCCGTGTCGTTGGGACCGCAGGCGGAGACCAGGACGGTGCCGGCGGTGGTCATCAGGGCTATCGCGGCGACGGTGCCGAACCGGTTGCGGACTGTGGTGCGAACGGACATCTTCCAGGTCCCCCTCGTGCGTTGCTCGCTTACAGGTAGGAGCCTCGCAGCCGCAGGTCCGCGCCGCGTCGACGACGTGTCACAGCCGTGGAACAGCCCCACCGGCGGGGAACTCCGCGCTATCGTCCTTGTCGGAACGCGGCGGAGCGTGACGGCCCGCCACGTCCGCCCGTCTGTCCGGACCGGGAGGGGAGACCGCGATGACCGCCGCCCGCAAGCCCGCCGAACTGCTGGAGTTCTCCGACGACCTGCACGTCGAGGACATCGACCCGCTGCGGACGTTCCTGGCCGCCAGACTGCGCGAGATCGTCGCCGCGCAGCCCGACGGCAGCGACGCCCATTTCGCCGCCGAGCGCCTGGAGCAGATCACCTCGGCCGACTGCATCCAGCTCGCGGACCTCCTGGTCGCCTGGGAGGTCGTCCTGGAGGAGGAGCGGACGGAGGAGCCGGGCGAGACCCAGCGGCTGCGCCAGGACGTGTCGATCTGGTGGGCGCGGCTGTGCCGGACGGCCGACCGCTTCCGCGACCACCCGGACCACAATCCGCGGTGGCGCCGGCTGGACTACATGAACCTCTGGCACGCGGAGTTGATGGCGAGCCTGACGGACGCCGCCGGCGGCGTGTACGGCGACGGCGCCCACCCCTGACCCGGGACCCGGTCGGCCCGCGTTCACCGCCCGAGGATCCGCCGCAGCCAGCGGGTGCGGGCGTCGAGGGCGTCCCGGCTGAGGGCCGCGTGCGGCGCGAGGGTGTCGAAGCCGTGGAACGCCCCCGGCCAGACGTGGAGTTCGGCCGCGCCGCCGGCCCGCCAGATCGCGTCGGCGTAGGCCACGGCCTCGTCCCGGAAGGTCTCGGCCGACCCGACCTCGACGTAGGCCGGGGGCAGCCCGGCGAGGTCGGTCGCGCGGGCGGGGGCGGCGTAGGGCGGCAGGTCGGCGGAGCCGTACCGCTCGCCGAGCACGGCCTGCCAGGCGGTGGCGTTGGAGGTGCGGTCCCAGGTGTCACGGCCGGCCAGCTGGTGGCTGGAGTGCGTGTCGCCGCGGTCGTCGAGCATCGGGCTGAGGAGCAGTTGGCCGATCGGGGCCGGCCCGCCGCGGTCGCGCGTCAGCAGGGCGAGGGCCGCGGCGAGCCCGCCGCCCGCGCTCTTGCCGCCGAGGACGACGCGCTTCGCGTCGAGGCCCAGCTCATCGGCGAGTTCGGTGGTGTGGAGGAGCCCGGCGTAGCAGTCCTCGACGGCCGCCGGGTACCGCGCGCCGGGTGCCAGCCGATAGTCGACGGAGACGACGGCGAGCCCGAGCGGTTCGGCCGTCTCGCGCAGCAGGCGGGGCAGGACGGACCACGCGTTGCCGGAGATCATCCCGCCGCCGTGCAGGTAGTACAGGACGGGCAGCGGCCCGTCGAGCCCGGCGGGCCGGGCCGTCACCAGCCGGACCTCGCTGCCGTCCCACGCGACCGGCGCCCGCAGCTCCGCGACCTCGAACCGGCCGCCGTCCCGCAGCCGTTCGGCCGTCGGCCGGGGCCGGGAGGCGGTGTCCCGGGCCTGCCAGGCCGCGAGCCCGGCCGGCGTGAGCGGCTCCGGCGTGCCGACGGCCGCCAGCGCGGCGTGCAGTTCCGGGTCGAAGGCGACACCCATGAACGAACCCCCCTCATCTCGGTAACTTTTGTTACCGCGAACCGACTTCGTAAACTATGGTTGTCACATGATGATGCCTGAGATCACCCGGGAAGAACAGGCGGCACTCGACAAGGCTCTCTGCGAGGCCCTGGACCCGCTGGCCGCGGCCATCCGCGCCCGGCAGAGCGGGCTCGCGCAGGAGCGCATGTGGGACGCGGACCCGGCGGAGGTGGCGCTGTCCGTCCTCGCCGCCTGGAAGGTGGTGGACGGCGCGGTGAAGCAGCTGACGGCGACGGCGGCCGGCACCGCCGGTTCGTACGGGGCGAGTTACGAGCAGCTCGGTGCCGTGTGGGGCATCACCCGGCAGGGCGCGCGGAAGAAGTGGCCGGACGCCGTCCAGCGCCCGGCGCAGGAGGCGGGCACGCTCGAACTCTTCGGTGGGACGGCGAGGTTGGTCCAGGCGCCGGGCGGCGGCTGGGGCTGGACGGCGACGGGGGCCGACGGTGTCTTCGGTGCCGCGGAGGACGGGGTGCACCACGTGAGCGCGGAGGTGGCCGCGGCCCACGCGGGGGCCTTCCTCAGGGAGCACGCCTGACCGTGCGGGCGTGGGCGCAGGAGCCGTGGGCTCAGGCGTCGTGGGCTCAGGCGCTGTGGGCTCGGGCGTCGTGGGCTCAGGAGTACAGCGCGATCCGCGGCTCGACCGTGCCGTGGGCGGGCGCGAGCACCGTGAGCCGGTAGTGCTCGGTGAGCGTGTGGTGGCCGTGCAGGACGATCTTCGCGGTGGTGAGGCCGGTGAACAGCGTGCCGGTCTGGCTCCCGAGCTGCACGGTCCGCCACCGCCCGTCGGAACCGAGCAGTTCGAGCCTGACGTCGGACGTGACGAGGAAGGGGCCCTTGTCGGGCGACTCGACGAGGACCTGCGGGGCCACGGTGCGGTCCGCGGAGGAGGGGTTGCGGTAGGTCACGGTGATCCGGTGCGGCGTGCGGTCGGCCGGCAGCGGGCTGCTCGGCAGGTTCACGAACCCGACCGGTGCCGCGGCGGCCGTCGCCGCCGGCGGGGGAGCGGACGCCACCGCCTGCCCGGGGGCGACCAGCGCGATGGCCGGGAGGGCGGCGAGGGCGACGGCGGTCAGGACCGGACCTCTGCGGGGGATCCTCCTGCTGGGCATGGCGCCTCCTTCGATCGTCGACGGCACGCCCGGTGACCGATGGGGATCCGCGGGTGCACGGACGGTCGCCGCTCGGGCGGGCTGTACGTATCCACGGTGCACGCCAACCGCATCCGCCGCATCCGCCGGGGCCCGCGGCCCGCTGCGGAGGCCGCCGGAACCCGTACGTTCTCGCGGTGATGTGCGGGGTTCGGGGGAACCGGCCCGGCGCTCGGTCGGGGGTGGCATGATGTCCCGGCCATGGCTGCCTCCCGACCCGAGGCGCTGCCGACACCGGTTCGCGCCGCCGCGCTCGACCTTCGCGTACTGAGGGCCCTGCCCTTCGCGACGGTCTGCGTCGTGCTGGCCGCGGCCGGGCACGTTTTCGCCTCCGGGAGCCCGGTCCCGCCGGGCGCGCTGTTCCTCGGGTGGGTGCTGTCCGGCACCGCGGCGGCTTTCGGCGCGCGACGGGAACGCTCGGCGCGGGCGATCATCGGGAGCCTGGCAGGCGCACAAGGGGGCTTGCACGTCCTCTTCCACGCTGCCCAGGCCTCGCGCGCGGTCCCGGCGAGGGGCGAAGCGGACACCATGGCCGATATGCCTGGCATGCCTGGGATGTCAGGGATGGGCGGGCGCCCCGGCGTGGCGATGGCCCACGCCGTGACGGGCGGCGGCGGGGCGCTCCCGCACACCGCCGTCGCGGCGACGCACGTCGCCTTCTGGTGCCACGCGACGCTCCTCGGCCTCAGCCCGGCCATGCTCGCGGCGCACCTGGCCGCGACCGTCGCCGCCGGCTGGTGGCTGCGGCGCGGCGAGGCGGCCGTCTGGTCGCTGGTCCGGCTCGCGGCCGGCACCGCCTCGGCCGCCGTGCGGGCCTGCGCGGATCAACTCCGCGGCGTGCTGGCCCTGTTCGAGGCCCTGAGCGACGGGCTCGGCGGCCGGTCGCGGGCGGGCGCCGTGCGTCGGGTGCCGGCGTACGACTGGTGGGGTCCGGTGCGGTCGGCGCCGCTCCGGCACGTGGTGATCAGGCGCGGTCCGCCGCTGGGCGCGGCCGCCTGACGGGACCGTCCCGTTGCGGCCGTCCGCCCGCCCCTGACCACACCCATGCCTTCCCTGGAGAAGACACCACCCATGAGAGCCTCCTCCGCGATCCGCCTCGCCGCCGCCTCCGCCCTGGCCGCCACGGCCGTGCTGGCCGGCGCCACCGCCGCGTCCGCGCACGTCACCGTGCAGCCGTCCAGCGTGCCGAAGAACGCGACCGACCAGACCTTCGCGTTCCGCGTGCCGAACGAGGACGACAAGAACAGCACGGTGAAGGTCGAGATCGACTTCCCGGTCGACCACCCGATCCCGTCCGCCCTGGTCGCGCCGGTGGCGGGCTGGACCGACCGGATCCAGACCACCAAGCTCGCGACGCCGATCCACACCGACGACGGCGACATCACCGACGTGGTGTCGCAGATCGTCTGGACCGGCGGCCAGATCGCCCCCGGCCACTACCAGGACTTCACCGTCGACCTCGGCGCGCTGCCCGAGGGCACGGACAAGGTCGTCTTCAAGGCGCTCCAGACGTACAGCGACGGGAACATCGTCCGCTGGATCGAGGAGCCGCAGGAGGGGCAGCCCGAGCCGAAGAACCCGGCGCCGGTCCTCAAGCTGACCGCGGCGAGCGCGGCGAGCGCGACGACCGCCGGGGATGCCACGGCCGCACCGGCTCCGGCCGCCGCCCCGGCGGCTCCGGCGGCTCCGGCGGCCCCGGTGGCGGCGAAGGCGAGCACCAGCGACTCCACCGCCCGCGCGATCGGCATCGCGGGCGTCGTCCTGGGGGCCCTCGGCGTGGCCGCGGGCCTCCTGCTGGGCCGCCGCCGCTCCACCGGCACCGCTGCCTGACCCTCCCGGGCCGGTGCGGGACTCCTCCCGCACCGGCCCTCGGCGGGGCCGGGCGACGCCGGCCGGGTCGGGCACCGTGGGCGACGCCGACCGAGGCGGCACCGTGATCGATACACTCGTGCATCCGATCCACCCCCGGAGGTTCGATGCCCAAGGGCACCACCAAGCGCCGCCCCGTGACCCGAGCCGCGCTGCTGGAGGCGGCGCTCGCGGTCTTCGCCGAGCACGGGTTCCAGGCCGCGACGATCGAGCAGGTCTGCACCCGGGCCGGCTACACCCGGGGCGCGTTCTACTCGAACTTCGGCAGCAAGGAGGAGCTCTTCCTCGCCCTGTTCGACCAGCACAGCCAGGAGATCCTCGACCGCCTGGCCGACCTGGCGGACGCGCTGCCCGCCGGGGAGTCCACCCTCGCCGAGTTCGCCGGGCGGATCGCCCGGATCGACCCGGCCGAGCGGGACTGGTACCTCGTGAGCACCGAGTTCACCCTCCTCGCGATCCGCGACCCGCAGGCCGGCTGGGTGCTCGCCCGGCACGACGCGCGGCTGCGGGCGGAGCTCGCCCGGGGCCTGACCGCCCAGCTGGAGCGGGTCGGCCTGCGGCTCACCGTGGACGCCGAGGAGCTGGCCCGGCTGCTGATCGCGATCCGCGAGGGCGGCCTGGCGCAGAGCTACGTCGAGCCCGACGTGCTGCCGCCCGGCGAGCTGGAGCGCCGGTTCCTCGGGACGATCCTGGGTGCCGTGACGGAGGCGGCCGGCTGAGGGAGCCTCCGCAAGTCGAGGCATCCGATGCATCGACGTATCGGATACATGC
This sequence comes from Kitasatospora sp. NPDC057904, assembly GCF_042887925.1. Classification (NCBI taxonomy): domain Bacteria; kingdom Bacillati; phylum Actinomycetota; class Actinomycetes; order Kitasatosporales; family Streptomycetaceae; genus Kitasatospora; species Kitasatospora sp. NPDC057904. The sequence goes on along the minus strand of NZ_JBHVOL010000001.1, from coordinate 892,890 downwards.
TCGTATCATCCCGGAGGAAGGCACTCGCACCCCCACTCCGGGAGGACGCCATGACCACCCCGCTCCCCGACTCCCTCGCCGCCGTCGTCGGCCCGATGCCGCAGGGCGTCACCTTCCCGCTGCCGCCGACCTTCGACTCCGTCGAGGCCGAGCGCCAGTACCGCAAGGAGCAACTCGCGGCCGGCTTCCGGCTGTTCGGCCGGTTCGGGTTCTCCGAGGGCGTCGCGGGCCACATCACCGTGCGCGACCCGGAGAACCCGCAGTGGTTCTGGGTCAACCCGTTCGGCATGGCCTTCGGCCAGATCAAGGCCTCCGACCTGATCCTGGTCGACCACGAGGGCAACCTGCTGCACGGCAGCCGCCCGGTCAACAAGGCCGCGTTCGTCATCCACTCCCAGGTGCACGCCGCCCGGCCCGATGCGATCGCTGCCGCGCACTCCCACTCGCTGCACGGCAAGGCCTTCTCCAGCCTCGGCATCCCGCTCGACCCCATCACCCAGGACGCCTGCGCCTTCTTCGAGGACCACGCCGTCTACAGCGACTACCGGGGCGTGGTCAACGAGGTGGAGGAGGGCAAGCGGATCGGCGCGGCCCTCGGCCCGCACAAGGCCGTCATCCTGCAGAACCACGGCCTGCTGACGGTCGGGCAGTCCGTCGCCGAGGCGGTCTGGTGGTTCGTCACCATGGAGCGCTCCTGCCAGGCGCAGCTGCTCGCGATGGCCGCCGGCACGCCCAGGCTGATCGACCGCGAGACCGCGCTGCGCACCCGCGAGCAGATCGGCAGCTCGCTGGCCGGCTGGTTCCAGGCCCGCCCGCTGTGGGACCAGATCACCGTCTCGGACCCGGACCTGTTCGACTGATCCGGGCCCTGCGGTTCATGCGCGCTCGGTCCTGACCTCCTCGGTCCTGACCTCGTACGGGCGCAGCCCGCGCTTCTCGTAGTTGCGCAGGGCGTTCGGGTGGTCGTTGCTGTCGGTGTGCAGCCAGACCCGGCGGACGCTCTGCGCGCCGAGGGGCTCGGTGGCCCAGGCCTGGCGCAGGGCGAGCGTCAGCGCGTAGCCGCCGAGGCCGCGGCCGACGTGCTCGGGGACGAGGCCGAAGGTGGTGACCTCGACGTCGCCGCCCGGGTGCGGCTCCAGGTTGGCGACGCCGGCGGGCTCGCCGTCGTGGGTGAGCAGCCAGTACTGGCGGCGCGGGTGCTCGGCGAGGTGGGCCGCCCAGTCCTCGGCGGTGCGGGCGGTGCTGCGCCAGCCGTGCGGCGCCCCGACGCGCGCCTGGACGGCCTGCACCGTGGGTGACGCGCCGTCGGCGGGGGTGAGGGCCAGCCCGGCGACCGGCGGGGACGGGCGCAGCTCGGCGGGGTCGGTCATCTCCAGGTACGTGACGATCTTCTCCATGCGCCCAGGCTACGGCCGCGTCCCGCCGCCCCCCCCGTGCCGTCGGGGTGTCAGAGGCCGAGGTCGGTCAGGCCCGGGTGGCCGTCGGGCCGGCGGCCCAGGGGCCAGTGGAACAGGCGCTCGTCCGCGGCGATCGGCAGGTCGTTGATGGAGGCGTGGCGGTGGGCCATGAGGCCGTCGTCGTCGAACTCCCAGTTCTCGTTGCCGTACGAGCGGTGCCACTGGCCGGAGTCGTCGCGCCACTCGTAGGCGAAGCGGACGGCGATGCGGTGGCCGTCGTGCGCCCACAGCTCCTTGATCAGGCGGTACTCGTGCTCGTGCGCCCACTTGCGGGTGAGGAAGGCGGTGATCTCCTCGCGGCCGGTGACGAACTCGGCGCGGTTGCGCCAGCGGCTGCCGGGCGTGTAGGCGAGGGCGACGCGCTGCGGGTCGCGGGTGTTCCAGCCGTCCTCGGCGGCGCGGACCTTCTCGTGGGCGGTCTCCGTGGTGAACGGGGGCAGGGGCGGGCGCTGTGCGGACATGCGTGACCTCCTGGGGCGCTCGTGGGCGCGGTTCCGGCGCGGCGAGAACGACCGTTCTCGCCTCCTCGGCTACTCTAGGAGAACCAACGTTCTCACGCAAAGGGCACGGCAGATGGACCACGACGCCACGCGCACCGGCATCCTCGACGCGGCCGAGGAACTGTTCTACGGCCAGGGCATCCAGGCCGTCGGCATGGACGCCGTGCGGACCGCCTCCGGCGTCACCCTGCGCCGCCTCTACCAGTACTTCCCGTCCAAGGGGGACCTGGTCGAGGCCTACCTGCTGCGCCGCGACGAGCGCTGGCGCGACGAGCTCGCCGCCCAGGTGGCCGCGGCCACCGCCGATCCGGGCGGGCAAGTCCTGGCGGTCTTCGACTGGTTGGCCGACTGGTTCGCCCAACCCGCCTTCCGGGGCTGCGCGTTCGTCAACGCCTTCGGCGAACTGGGCGCCACGGCACCGGTGGTGGCCGCCGCCGCGCGGCACCACAAGGACGAGTTCGCCGCCTACCTCGCCGGCCTCGCCGCGGCCGCCGGCGCGCCGCCCGCCACCGCCGCCCACCTGGCCCTCCTCGCCGAGGGCGCCATCACCGCCGCCGCCATCCGCGGTGACGCCACCCCCGCCGCCGAGGCGAAGGAGGCCGCCCGCGTGCTGCTGCGGGCGGCCGGGGTCTGACGGTTCCGGAGTCTGACGGTTCCGGGGTCTGACGGTTCCGGGGACCGAGGGGCCGGGGCCTGAGACCGGGGCCCTATCCGGCCCCGGACGCACGACACCGCCGGGCCCAGGGAGGGCCCGGCGGTGTCAGGACGGTGCGGGGATCAGGCGCGGCGACCGCGCTTGCGGCGGGCGAAGACCACCGCGCCGGCGCCGAGTGCCACAAGGGCCGCGGCGGCGGCCGCGATCGGCATGGTGTTGGAGGAGCCGGTGGCGGCGAGGGCCGGGCCGCTCGTCGTGGCCCCGGCGGTCGGGGTCGCGGCGGAGGTGCCCGCGGCCGTGGTGCCGCCCGTGCCGGTGGACGGCGTGCCGGCGGCGGTGGAGGAGCCGTCGGTCGGCTGGCCGGTCGGGGTGGTGGCGCCGGCGGGCTGGCCGGTGGCCGGGTCGAGGATCAGGGTCGCCGACTGGGCGTTCTTGAAGTCGAACATGCCCTCGATGGAGCCGGCGCGCTCGTCGAAGGAGGAGTCGCCGACGCGGCCGGTCTTCCAGTTGTCCTCGACGAAGCGCAGGACCGAGGTCTGGTCGGTCTGGGTGTGGTCCACGAAGTTGGACTTCGAGTACGGGGACAGCACCAGCAGCGGCAGGCGCGGGCCGTAGCCGCAGCGGTCGGCGTAGCCGCCCGCGCCGGCGTCCTTGCCGCACTGGCCGGTGCCGCTCAGGCTGTCGTTGACGGCGTCGCGCGAGCCGTTCACGGGCTCGACGAACTTGTGGTCGTACCAGCCGTCCGAGTCGTCGTAGGCGATGACGACGGCGGTGGAGGCCCAGTCCTTGGACTTCTGCAGCTTGTTGACCGTGTCGACGACGAACTGCTGCTCGTCCAGCGGGTCGGAGTAGCCGGCGTGGCCGTCCTGGTAGTTGGCGGCCTTGAGGTAGGAGACGGCGGGCAGGTTGCCGTGCTGGAGGGCCGCGTCGAAGTCGGTCAGGTCGTACTGGTGGTTGGCCTGGCCGTTGTGGCCGATCTCGTCCACGGTCTTGGGAGCCAGGTGGCTCGGGTTCGCGGTGGACTTGTAGTACTGGAACGGCTCGTGGTGCGGGTTGTAGTCGGTCTGCGACGCGCCCACGATGTTGTTGTGGGAGGCGCCGCAGACGGCCTTGCCGTCCTTGGAGGCGGTCGGCTTGAAGCCGCCCTGGAACCAGCCCCAGCTGACGCCCTTGTCGTTGAGGAGGTCGCCGATGTTCTTGCCGGTCATGACCAGCTGGTTGTGCGCGGTGCTGGAGCACTCGTCGTAGCCCGGGTCGGGGTCGTTGATGACGGTGCCGACGCCGTTCGCGTCCGGGGAGGCGACCGCGTAGGCGTCGGTCGTCTTCTGGCCGGTCTTCGGGTCGACCGCGTAGCCGCCGTGCGTCTGGCCCGAGACCAGGTTGATCGCGCCGGGGGTGGACGGGCCGTAGTTGGTACCGAAGGAGTTGTCGCTCATCGCGAAGCGCTGGGCGTAGTTCCAGTACCCGGTGACGGTGTTGCCGTCGTAGTAGTCCATGACCAGGCCGGGCTGGGTGAACATCGGGGCCTTGCAGCTCTCGACGTTCGTGTGCTCGACGAACTTGTCCATCTTGCCGCCGTCGACGGCGAGCTGCTCGTCCTTGTACGTGTGGTCCTGGTCGCAGGTGACGGCCTGCGTGGGGGCCAGGCGCTTCGGGTTCATCGCGTTCGGGTTGTGGTGCAGCAGGTCGTCCCCGAGGCCGTCCACCTTCGGGGTGTCCGGCTTGGCGGTGAACTTCACCTTGTCGTCGGCGGTGTTGGCCGCGTTCGGGTAGGTGCCGAAGTAGTGGTCGAAGGAGACGTTCTCCTGGAATATCACCACGACGTGCTTGATCGGCGTGGCCGTCTGCGGGTCCTCCGCGGCGAAGGCCGCCGGGGTGCCGCCGAGGGCGGTGAGGGACATGGCCCCGACGAGGCCGGCGCCGTACCGGAGCCACCGGTTGCGGGTGGGGACTGCGTGCATGCTGTGATCCTCGAACATGTCGTCAACGAGTGGGGTCGCGCGGGGCGAGCAGTCGCTCTCCGGCGGCGGCCAAGACGCTAAAGGGAACAGATGAACGCGGTTCCCGGCCGCAGGTTACCGGACAGTAAACCAGAGACGTCCGTCAGGGTGACCGGGGTTGACGGCCAACTGTCTTTTCTTGGTGATCGGTTGACGATTCCTTGACCTGGGGCTCGGCTCAGGAGGTCGAGGGGGTGAACGGCGCGCCGGGCGGGATGGTCGCCGGGGGGATCACGATCGCGGGCGCGAGCTTGTGGCAGCCGTCCCAGGATGCGAGGTAGCCGGGCGGGCAGGACTTGGGCGGCGTCGGCAGGGTCGGCTCCGGGCGCGGCGGGATCGTCCATCCGGGCGGGGCGCCGGGCGCCGGGTGGTCGGCGGGCGGCTCTGCGGCGGGGGGCTTGGGTGCGCTGCTCTTCGGGCGTGGGGCCGACGTCGGGGCTGCGGGGGCGGGCGGAGCTGCGGGAGCGGGCGGGGCGGGCTTCTTCGCGGACGGCTCCGGAGTGTCCGGCGCGTCCGGCGTCTCCTGGGTGGCCGTAGCGCTCGGCGCGGCCGGTGTCCCGGTTGCCGCGTCGGTGGCCGGGGATTCGGTCGTGGTCGGGGAGGCGGACGGACTCGGGGAGGCAGTGGGTGACGCCTCGGAGGCCGGTGTCGAGGCGGCGGAGTCCGGTCCGGTCAGGAGCAGTGCGCCGCCGCCCAGCGCCGCGAGCGCGCAGATGCCGGCCGCCATCCCGAGGGCGACCTTGCGCCGCCGTGCCGGGTTCACACCTATTACAGCGTTCACGCCCGTTTCGGTGTCCGTACCCGGGTTCTCCCGCTCGGTCCCGAGGTCGTCCGCTTCTCTGCCGTCCTGCATGCGTGCCCGCCTTTTCGATCTTCGCTTCCGAACTGCGCGGGAGCGTAGCAGTGGCCTCGGACACCGGCGGAGGAAGGGCTGTTCGTACGCCCGGTCGGCCGCTCCTCGGGGTCGACCCCGACGAAAGATCAGGGGTGGCGGGTCGGGACCCTTATTGATCTTGAGGGGCCGGAGTCGGCAGACTCGTCGCCGAGCCGAAGAACGGTCGGCTCTACTGACGATCAGTCTGGAGTTGCATCACCCGTGAACCCCTACGCCAACCGCACCCGTTGGGCCGTCCTCGCCGCCGCCGGTGCGCTCACGGCCGCCCTGACGGTCGGCGCGGGCACCCCCGCGCTGGCGGCGCAGCCGGCCGCCGTCCCCAGCGGTGCCCCGGCGAGCGCCGCGCCGCTGGCGCCGCTGGACGCGGCGGCCGTCCGCAAGGCGCTCGACGCGCGCCCGGCGGCCGACGTGTCGGCGGCCTTCGTCCGCGTCACCGGCTCCGGCGGCAGCCTGGACGCCACGTCGGGGGATGACGTGGACACCGGGGGCCGGTTCCGGATCGGCTCGATCTCGAAGGTCTTCACCGCCACCGTCGTCCTCCAGCTCGCCGCCGAGGGGCGGATCGACCTGGACGGCACCGTCCAGCAGTACCTCCCGGACGTCCTGCCCGAGGGGTTCCCGCCGGTCAAGGTCGGCCAGTTGCTCGATCACACCAGCGGCCTGCCGGGCGGGTCCAACGCGTTCTGGGGCGACGGCACCACCGCGTGGTTCGCCGACCACGGGAGCGACGGGTACACCCCGGAGGAGATCGTCGCCACCATGGCCGGCCAGAAGATGGCCTTCGACCCGGGCACCCAGCAGCAGTACAACGGGATGAACAGCTTCGTCGCCGGTCTGCTCGTCGAGCGGGTCACCGGGCACAGCTACGCCCACGAGCTGCGCGAGCGCATCATCCGTCCGCTCGGCCTGCACGACACCTCGCTGCCGGACGCGGACGACCCGCGCCTGCACCACCCCGCCAGCCACCCGTACCTGACCGTCCCGGACCCGGACGGCGGCACGTACCGGGCGGACGTCACCGAGCAGAGCCCCTGGCCCTGGGCGGAGGGCGGCATGATCTCCAGCGCCCCGGACCTCGAGCGCTTCATGACCGCCCTCTTCCGCGGCCGGCTGCTGCCCCCGGCGCAGCAGGAGAAGCTGTTCACCGTCCCGGACGTGCCGGTCGCCGCGGACAGCACCCACTGCCCGGGCAACAAGGCCTGCATGAGCATGGGCCTGGAACGCCTGAAGCAGAACGGGGTCGTGATCTGGGGCAAGACGGGCTCGCGCCCCGGCTACACCAGCGGAGTGTTCGCCACCCGGGACCTGGGCCGCACCGTGGTCTACTCGGTCAACCCGACCGGACTGGACGGTGCCGAGAACCGGTACTCGCTGAAGGTGCTCGTCACCGCCTTCGGCCTGGCGCTCCACGCCTGAGGCCGCTCCCGCAAGGGAGTTGACGGGGCCACGGATTCGCCAACAGCATCCGGAGAACGGCCGGGGCCCCCGTCCGTGCCGTCAGGAGACGGCGGCCGTCCGCCGCTCGAAGACCTCCGGGCGGGCCGTCTCCAGCGCGGTCGCGACGGCGCCGAGCAGGACCGCGTCCTGGCCCAGACGGGTCGCCTCCAGGCGCGGGCGCATCGGCGAACGCTCGTGCAGCGCCTCCTCCAGCGGGCGCAGCAGCAGGTCGGCGCTGCGGCCGATGCCGCCGCCGAGGACCACGACGTCCGGGTCGAGCAGCGCCGCCACGACGGCGAGCGCGTGGCCGAGCCGGTCGGCCTCCAGCCGGACGGCCTCCGCCGCGGCCGGGTCGCCGGAGCGGGCCCTGTCGAACACCTTCTCCGCCGTCAGCGGCCGGCGCATGCCGAGCCCGAGGGCGGTGCGCACCACCGCGTCGGCGGAGACGGTCTGTTCGAGCGTCGGGTCGCCCTCGACGCCGGGTGGGACGTCGCAGCCGGGCAGGCGCAGGAGGCCGAGTTCGCCGGCCGCGCCGTGGGCGCCGGTGAGCAGTTCGCCGTCCTTGACGACGCCGACGCCGAGGCCGGTGCCGACGAGGAGGTAGACGAAGAGGCGGCTGCCCTCGCCCGCGCCGTAGGTGTACTCGCCGACGGCGGCCAGGTTGGCGTCGTTGGCGACGGTGACGGCCCGGCCGCTGCCGAGGCCCTCCGCGATGCGGTCGAAGAGGCCGGGGCGGCCCCAGCCCGGCAGGTTGGCGGCGAGCTGGACGCTGCGCCGCCGCTCGTCCCACACGCCGGGGGAGCCGGCCACGGTGTGGGCGATGTCGGCCGGGGTGAGGCCGGCCTCGGCGATGGCCTCCTGCGCGGCGGCGACGGCGGCGTCGGCCACCGCGTTCGCCGAGCGGCCCCGGTTGGGCAGGTCGCGGCGGGCGACGATCCGGCCGGACAGGTCGGCGACGGCCACCCGCAGCCGGGCCCGGCCGATGTCGAGGCCGAGGACGTGCCCGGCGGCCGGGTCGGCCTCGTACAGGACGGCCGTGCGGCCCCGGTCGGGGGAGAAGCGGCCGGCCTCGCGGGCCAGGCCGGCGAGTTCGAGGGCGGCCAGGGCGGCGGAGACGGTGGGCTTGGACAGGCCCGTGTCGCGGGCGAGCTGGGCCCGGGAGAGCGGTCCGTGCACGCGCAGCCGCTCCAGGAGCAGCCATTCGTTGTTGCTGCGCAACCGCTGCCGGTTCCAGGTCTGCCGACCGGGCAGCGGCACCGGGGTGGGCGGGGCGGGGTCCCGGGGGGCCTGGTCGGCCGTTCTCCGTCCTGCTGCGTTCATTCGGCCGATGGTATGGCACCGTCCGGCGGCGAACGAGCCCGGGCGGGGCACGATCGGGAGGCCGGGGCCGGTGGTGGCGGGACCGGCCGTTCCGCGCCACCACCGGTGGGGTGACGGGCCGTTGCGGCCGCGTCAGCTGATCGTGTAGCCCGCCCCGAAGGCGGTGACGTCCAGCGGGCCGTCGAGGTTGTAGTTGCCCGTCGCGGCTATGCGGCGCAGGCACTCGACGCGGTCGACGGACTTGCGCCACTCGTCGGCCGTCGAGCCGTTGGCCGGGTTGGTGAGGTCGTCGACGCGGACGTCGAAGAACGCCGCGAGCCAGGCGTTCTCCCCGGCGCTCGACGGCGGGCCGGCCTTGGCGTTGGTGCGGGCGATCAGCGCGGGCAGCGCGTCGTACTCGCCGCCGTTGCCGTGCTGGATCGAGGCGTCGTACAGCTCGGCGCGGGCGAGCGCGGTGGTGAGTCCGAGCTGGTCGGCCTGGCTCATCGCGGGGGAGAAGTAGCGCTGGTCGACCTGGTCGTCCTGGACCTGGCGGAAGGCCGGGTCGTCGGCGGCCTGCTGCCACGCCGCGATGTAGTCGGCCTCGGGCAGCCCGCTGGTGTCGCCGCTGCCGGCTGCGGCGAGGCGCTCCAGCTCGGGGACGAAACGGGCCAGCGGGTTGTCGGGGACGGTTGCGGTGTAGGCGCGGACGACCTTGAGCGCGTCGCCGTCGTTGGTGGTGAAGCCGGCGCGCCCGGCGGTGACGCCGCGGCCGTCGTTGATGTTCTCGGCGTAGCCGTACTGGATGACGGTGGTGCTGTTCTCGAAGATGCTGATCAGCTGGTCGGCCCGGCGGCGCTGGTCGGCGGTCATGCCGCCGGCGTCCAGCGGGCGGGCGGCGGTCGCGGTGGTGGCGGCCGCCGTGGGGGCGGTGGGGGCGGCGGGCAAGGCGGGCGAGGCGGTTGCGGCGCAGGCGGGGCCGGCGGCCAGGGCGACCGCGGTGGCGACGACGGCGAGGCGGGGGACTCGGGCAAGTCGCATGGCTGTGCTCCGTTTCTCCGTGGGGGTGAGGTGAAGCGCGAGCTCGCGGCAGCAGACTAGGGGCCCGGGCGCGCCCCGGTCCATAAGGTAAGTAAACTTTCCTAATAAATTTCCGAGAGGATTCGGCGAGGAGGGCGCGCCCATCGTCGGCAGGTGCGTTTATCGCGTGTTGATCACCCGCCCCTAGCGTCTGCCGCATGGACGAGAGCACGGCCGAGCGGCCGGGGGACGCCGGGCGGCTGCCCGAGGGGCGGATGACCGAACAGGACGCGGACCGGTTCCGGCAGTTGCTGACGGGACTGGAGAACTCGCTCGCGGCGGACCGGGAGGCGGCGGTGCGGCGGGACGGATGACCGTCAGTTGCAGCCGCAGTCGCACCCGTCACAGCCGCAGTCGCAGCCGTCGCCGCAGCACTGGCAGCACTGGCAGCAGTCACCGCACCCGTCGCAGCCGCTGCAGTCGCAGTTGTCGCAGCAGTCGTGCCGCTCGCAGAAGCCCTTGCGCGGCTCGCGGCTGAACGGGTCGTTGTGCTCGCAGCACATCAGCTGGCACGTGCAGGCCATGAGCGCCCACACCGCGCAGCCGGCCAGCAGGTTGCGCGGCTGCGGCGGCTTGGGGCCGACCGGGGTGAAGCCGGGGCCCTGCGGGATCCACGGCGGGGCGGGCGCCTTCTCGGACTCCCGGCGCGGCGGGGCGTCCTGGGGGTGCTCGGCGGACGGGTGCTCGGCGGACGGGTGGCCCCCGTCTCCGCCGCTGCCGGGCGTCCGGGTGCGGCACGCGGCGGTGTGACGGGCGGAGCCGAAGACCCGGTCGACGGCGGTCTCCGTCTCGTGCGCGAGCAGGACGTGCACCAGCGCCCGGTCCGTCAGTTCGACCTCGCGCAGCGCCAGTCGGATGCCGTGGACGGCGTCGCGGCACAGCCGTTCGGCCTCGGCGCGGTCGGTGCCGGTGGCCGTCAGCGGGTTCCAGGCGCCGCTCGCCGCGTCGGCGTCCTGGTCCTCGGCGGCGTCGAGGAGGTGGGCGAGCCGGCCGAAGAGCCGTCCGGCCTCGGCGAGCGGGGCCGCGTTGCCGGGGCGCCCGGCGAGGACGGCGGTGTGTGCGAAAGCGGCCGACGTCGCGCTCTCGGTCGGCTCGGTGACCAGCAGGACGGACCCGCCCGGGCGCAGCGCGCGCTCCAACTCGCCCTGCCGGGAGGCGGCGTCGAGCAGGACGGCGGTGTCGAAGCCGACCGCCGAGGCGCTGCCCGCGCTCTGCCGGTCCCAGCGCCGGGTGACGGCCCGCGCCCCCGCCGCGACCGGCCGGCGGGCGAAGACGCCGTCGCGGTCCTCGACGTGGTCGCGGATCTTGACCGAGGCGAGCGCGAGCGAGACGGCGGCCGCGAGCCGGGCGCCCTCGCCCTTGGCGACGGAGGCGGTGCGCATGCCGCGCAGCGGGCACGGCCCGGCGGTACGGCGCCAGGAGGAGTCGTCGCGGGCGCTCTGCGCCTCGACCAGCACCGAGATGATCAGGCCGTCGTAGTTGGTGGCGGTGCGGGCGAGCTGCCCGTGGTCGTCGCGCAGCGCGAGGCACAGCCCGCACAGGTGCGCCATCCACGAGCTCTGGAGCCGCTCGGACAGCCGGTGCTTGCACGGTCTGATGATGCCGAACATGATTCCCCCTCGCCGTTCGGGCCTCTGACCAGCCCCGATCCGGCCGACATCATATGATCAGCCGCCCTGCCGGGCCGAGGGGTCGCACGAGATCCGCACACGCCGGGGCCGGGTCGCGGCGGCCCCCGACACCTCCCGGCCGGCCGTTCTTCGGACAAGGGCCCGCGCGACCGGGAACCGCGTCCCGGATCCGGGATAGCATCGCGAATATGGGAATCGAGACGGCCGCCGACGAGCGGCTCGCCACCAGGCTCGCCGAGCTGCGGGTCGAACGCGGCTGGACGCTGGAGGAGTTGGCACGGCGGGCGGACGTCAGCCGGTCCACGCTGTCGCGCGTCGAGCGGGCCGAGGTCAGCCCGACGGCCGCGCTGCTCGGGCGGCTGTGCGCCGTCTACGGGCGGACCATGTCCCGGCTGCTCGCCGAGGTCGAGTCCGCGCCCGCGCGTCTGGTGCGGGCCGGGGAGCAGCGGGTCTGGCGGGACGGCACGAGCGGCTTCGTCCGCCGGTCCGTCTCCCCGCCGCACAACTCGCTGCGCGCCGAGATCATCGAGGGCCGGCTCCCGGCGGGGGCCGACATCGTCTACGACCGCCCGTGCGTGCCCGGCATGGAGCACCACCTGTGGGTGCTGGAGGGGGAGTTGGAGCTGACCGTCGACGGCGAGCCGCACCGGCTCGGCGCCGGCGACTGTCTGCGCTACACCACCTCCTCCAGCCGCTTCCGCAGCCTCGGGCCCGGCGAGGCCCGGTACGCGCTCGTGGTGGTGGAAGCGTGAACGGCGCGAACCCCGCGATAGCGAAGGCGCCCCGCGAGCGCTTCGACGCCGCCGGGCGCCGCGTCCTGCTGGTCTGCGTCGCGGGCGGGTTCACCACCCTGATCGACCAGTCCGTCCTCAACACCTCCATCCCCGCGCTGCGCGAGAGCCTGCACGCCCAGCCCGCCCACCTGCAGTGGATCGTCGCCGGGTACTCGCTGGCCTTCGGTCTCGCCCTCATCCCCGGCGGGCGGCTCGGCGACGTCCTCGGCCGCAAGTGGTTCTTCGTGACCGGCCTCGCCCTGTTCACCCTGGTCAGCGTGGTCTCCGCGACGGCCGCCGACCCCGGTGTGCTGATCGCCGCCCGGCTGGTGCAGGGCGCGGGTGCCGGACTCGTCAACTCCCAGATGATCGGCACCCTCCAGGACGTCTTCGAGGGCCAGCTGCGCGCCCGCGCCCTCGGCATGTACGCCGTCACCGGCGGGCTCGCCTTCGCGCTCGGGCCGCCGGTCGGCGGCGCGGTGCTGGCGGCCGTCGGCCCCGAGCACGGCTGGCGGCTGACCTTCCTGCTCAACGTGCCGTTCGGCCTCGCCACCGTCCTGCTCGCGGCGCGCCACCTGCCCCGGCCGCGGCCGAGCGCCCGCAACGCGAACCTCGACCTCGTCGGCCTCCTGCTCGTCGGTGCGCTCACGCTCGCGCTGATGCTGCCGTTCGTCCAGCCGCCCGCCTGGACGGGGTGGCTCGCGTTCGCCGCCGTCGCCGGGCTCCTGCTCGGCACGCTCGTGTGGTGGCAGCGCCGCTACGCCCGCTCCGGCGGCCACCCGCTGATCCACCCCGCGCTCACCCGCTCCGCGCCGTACGCGCTCGGGACGGCCACGGCGATGGCCCAGTTCGGCTCCTCGCTCGCGGCCGGCCTCGTGCTCACGATGTTCCTCCAGGACGGCCTCGGGCTCTCCCCGATGGGCGCGGCCCTGGTGGCGCTGCCGTCGGCGGTCGCGATGGGGGTCGCCTCCGCACTCGCGTGGCGGGTCGTGCAGCGCTTCGGCCGGCGGACCGTCACCGCGGGCATGACCGGCTCCGCGCTCGCGATGCTGCTCAGCGGCCTGGTCGCGCACTGGGCCCCCGCCGCCGTCCTGCCGTGGCTGCTCGCGCTGCTCCAGTTCCTCGGCGGGGCCTCGGTCGGGCTGATGGGCGCCACCAACCAGTCGTACGTGCTGCGCCACGCCCCCGCCGAGGCGGCCGGGGTGAGCGGTGCGATCCTGCAGATGGCCCAGCGGATCGCGGCGGCCGTCGGCGTCTCGGCACTGTCCGGCGTCTACCTGCGGGCCACGGACGCGGGCGGCGGCCACCGTTCGGCGTACCTGTACGCGAGCCTGGTGTGCGCGGCCCTCGCCGGGCTGGCGGTGCTGGCCTCGGTGCTGGCGGGCCGCGCGACGGCCCGCGAGGCGGCGGGCGCGGGCGGGGTGTCGGTAGAGGTCGGGGCCGGGGCCGTGAGCCGTGGGGAAGCGCCGGCCCGGTGAGCAGCGGCCCGCCCTGAGCCCTGGGCGAACATCCGTCGGCTGACGCTCCGCCCCGACGTACGGTGATCGGCATGACGGACGTTCGGATCGTGGACCTGCCCGACGTGGCGATCGCCTGCCGTGAGAGCGGCCCGCCCGACGGGCCGCCGCTGGTGCTGCTGCACGCTCTCGGCGAGCGGGCCTCGGACTGGGACGGCGTCCTGCCCGCGCTCGCGCCGGGGCACCGCGCGTACGCGCTCGACCTGCGCGGGCACGGCGACAGCGGACGCGCCGCCGTCTACAGCCTGGAGGCCATGCGCGACGACGTCCTCGCCGTGCTCGACGCGCTCGGGCTCGACCGGGTCGACCTGGTCGGCCACTCGATGGGCGGCGCGGTCGCCTACCTGCTCGCCCAGGCGCGTCCGGAGCGGATCGGCCGCCTGGTGCTGGAGGAGATCCCGCCGCCGTTCCCGCGCCCGGCGAGCGCCGTGCCGGACGCGCCGCAGGAGCCGGTGGACTTCGACTGGGCGGTCGTCCGCCCGCTCAAGGCCCAGGTGGACACCCCCGACCCGGCCTGGCGCGAGGGCCTGCGGCGGATCACCGCGCCGACCCTCGTGGTGGCGGGCGGTCCGACGAGCCACGTCTCGCAGGAGCGGATCGCCGACCTGGCCGCCCTCATCCCGGACTGCCGCACGGTCACCATCGACGCCGGCCACCTGGTGCACGCCGCCCGCCCGGCCGAGTACGTCGCCGCCGTGGCGCCGTTCCTGGCGGTCTGAGCGGTCTGAGCGGCCTGGCGGTTTGAGTGGTCCGAGTGGCCTGAACGGTCTGACGGCGGCGCCCTCCGGCTCTCTCCCAAGCCGGCGCCCTACCCCGCCGGCTCCGGCGCGACCGACGCCGGGGTGAGCGGCAGGGTCGCGGTGACCCGGAAGCCCGACCGGTACGGCGTCGCGGAGAGCTCGCCGCCGAACAGGGCGATGCGTTCGGCGAGTCCGATCAGCCCGTGGCCGGTGGACAGCTCGCGCCGGGTGGCGGTGCAGTGGCCGGCCCCGTCGTCGACCACGTCCAGGTGCAGCACGTCGGTCCAGGTGATCCGGACCGCGGCGTGACTGCCCGGCCCCGCGTGCTTGGTGATGTTGGTGACGGCCTCCTGCACGAGCCGGTAGGCGGTCAGGTCGACGCTCTCGTCGAGGTGCGCCGGCGTCCCCTGCACCTCCAGGTCGATCAGCACCCCGGCCCGGCGGACGTCCTCCAGCAGCGGGGCGAGGTCCGCGAGTCCCCTGCGCCGGACGCCGTCCTCGACGGGCGCGTCGGCGGTGCGCAGGAGGCGCAGCAGGCGGCGGAGTTCGGCCATGGCGCCGCGGCCGAGGTCCTCGATCCGGGTGAGGGTCTCCTCGGCGCGGGGCGGGTCGGCGGCGGCCGTGGCGCGGGCGGTCTCGGCCTGCATGACGATGACGGCCACCGCGTTGGCGACGATGTCGTGCAGCTCGCGCGCGATCCGGACGCGTTCGTGGGTGACGGCCAGGCGGGCGCGGGCGAGCGCGAGGCGGTCGTGCTCGGCCGCGGCGGCGGTGGCCCGGCTCCACCGGCCGACGCCCCAGGCGGCGATGGTGAGCGGCAGGTAGAACGCGAGGGCGGTGACGAGCGCGGCCGTCCGGTAGCCGGGTGTGCCGAGGCTGGTCAGGATGTCCGCGGTGTCGAGGCCGATCGGCACGGCCGTGAGGGCGAGGGCGGTGAGGGCGGCCGGGCGGCGGCACAGCCGGGCGACGGTGTACAGCGCGACGAGAATGCCGAAGTACGGCGTGAAGTGGAAGTCGGTGAGGATGGTGAGCACGCTCGCGCCGGCCGCGAGCGCCCAGACGACGAGGTACACCGCCGTCGGCCACCGCCGCCGGAACAGCAGGGCGACGGCCTCCGGCAGGGCGAAGGCGGCGAGCACGAGCCGTGCGGGCCAGCTCGTGCCGGGGGCGATCGGGTCACCGAAGAAGAAGGCCTCGGGGACGATGACCGCGAGGGCGAGGGCGGCGTCCTGCACCCGGGCGGACCGGATCCACCGGCGGGTTCCGGCCGGGACCTGTTCGGGATCCATCCGGTCGGGCTCCTTCCCTCAGCCGCCGGTGCCGGTCAGCACCTGGGCGGGCAGTTGACGCTGATGCAGCAGATCCCGGCGGCGAAGACCGAGACGTCGCTCGCGGCGAAGCCGGTCCACCAGTCGTCCCCGGACCCGGGGGCGGGCGCCGACGGCGGACGGGTGACCGGGTAGCCGAGCTCGGCGAACACGGCCCACAGGTCGCCGCCGTGGCGCCGGACGCTGTCGACGAGCCCGTCCGCCGTGGTGCTCGCGGCCGCCGGGGCCTGGGCGGACGGCGAGGCGAGCGAGAGGACGGCGACCGCGGCCCGGACGCCGTCCACGGCGACCGCGGCCAGGCTGACCCCGGCCACCCGGAGCGCCTCGGCGCCGTCGCCGGGGTCGGGGGCCGGGCCGAGCCGCACGAGGTAGCGCTGCCAGGGGTCGCCGACGGTCCTCGGCGGATCGGGCACGAGCACGCTGCGCGGACCGGCGAGGATGCCGTGGGCGAGGGCCGGGCCCGCCGTGCCGCCGGGCCCGATGAGGTGCACGGTGGCGCCCACCGCGGGGGACTGGGTGGAGTGGTCGTTCATGGCGGAGTCCTGGGGGTGAGGGTGCCCGGGGCGGGCATCGGCCGAACGCGTGTCCGGTCCAGTCCTAACCCGCCCGCTCCCGGGCCGCCCCCAGGGGGCGACCGCCCGGGTGAGCTCGCGAGCGGGGTCGTGCGTGCCGCCGGGAAGTCGCCCGGGGCGGCCGTCGTTCGCGTACGTGGCATGCCCCCACGGTGGACCGCCCCCGGTCCCGGGCACCTGAGGCCCTCGTCCCGGCGCGGTCCCGGTCACCCACGGCGACCCCGGATCGAAGCGCTCAGACCCCCGGCTCCGACGGCAGCCGCCCGCTGCGCACCGCCGCGACCAGGTCCGCGTGGTCGGCCTCCGTGCGGTCCGCGTAGGCGACCGCGAAGGCGGCGACCGCCTCGTCCAGCGCCTCGCTCTTGCCGCAGTAGCCGGCGAGGACGCCCGGGTCGGCGGTGTGCGCGTGGGCCCGGGCGAGCAGCGCGCCGGTGATCCGGGCGTAGTCGTCGAGCTGGCCGGGCAGCAGCGCGGCCGGGTCGACGCTGCCCTTGCGGTTGCGGAACTGCCGTACCTGGTAGGGCCGTCCGTTCACCGTGGTCCAGCCGAGCAGGGTGTCGCTGACCACCTGCATGTGCTTCTGGCCGAGCACCACCCGGCGGCCCTCGTGCGGCTCCGGGTCCGTGACGGCGAAGCCCGCGCGGGCCAGGTGGGGCAGGAGTACCGACGGGCGGGCCTCCTTGACCTGGAGCACGAGCGGCTGGTCCCGGTGGTCGGTGAGCAGCACGACGTACGAGCGGGTGCCGACGCTGCCGGTGCCGACCACCCGGAACGCGACGTCCTGGACCCGGTGGCGGGCGAGCAGCGTGCGCACCTCGGCGGGCACGGTGTCGACGTACGGGCCGAGCGATTCGGCGACCGCCGCGGCGAGCTCGCACGGCAGCTCGGTGAGCACCGGGGGAGCGGCGGTGAAGCGCCAGGCGCCGTCCGCCTCGCGGACGGTGCTCTTGGCGGCGAACCGGGCGCTGGTGTTGCCCAGCGCCTTGGCACCGACCTTGCGCAGCACGTCGGCGAGGTCGTGCGCCTCGGCGAAGGAGACCAACTGCTCGTCGGCCACGGCGTTCCAGGCGTCGAGGGCGGGCAGCTTGGCGAGCGTGCGCACCGTGCGGCGGTAGGCCCCGGCCACGTGGGCGGCGGCCTGGCGGGCGGTGGTCTCGCTCGCCCCGGTCTCGCGTCCGGCCAGCACCAGGCTGGTGGCGAGGCGCTTGAGGTCCCACTCCCAGGGGCCGGGCACGGTCTCGTCGAAGTCGTTGATGTCCATGACGAGTTGGCCGCGGGCGTCGCCGTAGAGGCCGAAGTTGGCGGCGTGCGCGTCGCCGCACAGCTGGGCGCGGACGCCGGTGACGGGCGTGCCCGCGAGGTCGGCGGCCATCAGTCCGGCGGAGCCGCGCAGGAAGGCGAACGGGGTGGCGGCCATCCGGCCGACCCGGATCGGGACGAGGCGGGGCAGCCGGCCGGCGTTGGAGGCTTCCAGGGCCTCGACGGCGGTCGGCCGGTCGGCCGCGGGGGCGAACAGCGCGTGCTCCTCGCGCGGCACCCGCCCGCGCAGCGCCTTGCCGCGCTCGCGGGCGCGGGTGTCGTGGTGCCGGGCGAACCCGGGGACGGCGAAGCGCCGTTGGGGCTTCCCGTCCGTGTCTGCCGTGGCCTCGTGCACCGCATCGGTCACCTGTGTCACCGCTTCCCGCCCGCCCTTCGTCGCTCCCCCGCCCGGCGACGTGCGCGAACGGCCTGCGAGTGGAGTGACGTTCGAACGGAAGCGGTGGTTCCAGCACGTAGCATCGGTCGCGTGAGCGATCGACGGGGGAGCCTGCGGGTGCGGGCGGCGGCAGTGGTGGCGGCGGGACTGACGGTGGCGGCAGGGCTGGGTGTCCGGTCCGTCGCCGCCGGGGAGTTCGCCAAGTGTGCGGGGGACGCGCTCTACACCGTGCTGGTGTACGCCCTGGTGGTGCTCGTGGCGCCCCGGGTGCGCCCGGCCCGGGCGGCCGTCGTGGCGGCGGCGCTGAGCTGGGCGGTGGAGCTGTTCCAGATCACCGGCGTGCCGGACGACCTCGGGCGGCGCAGCACGCTCGCCCGGCTGGTCCTCGGCTCCACGTTCAACCCGCCCGACCTGTTCTGGTACCTGGTCGGTGCCGCGTCGGCGTACGCCGCGCACCGGGTGCTGCGGCCCCGGGAGGTCGCGGCACCCGGCAGGTGACCTGTCGTCAGAGCGGCATCAGGTCCGGGCGCTTGGGCTCGACGTGGTCGCCCGAGGACTCGCCGCGCAGGCGCCGCCCGACCCACGGGATCAGGAACTCGCGGGCCCACTGGATGTTCTCGCGCCGCTGGTCGGCGGCGGACAGGTGCGGAGCGGTCGGCCACGGCGCCTGCGGGTCCTCGTCGGTGCGCAGGCCGAGCGAGTTGGCGGCCAGCAGGGCGACCCGCTGGTGGCCCTCGGGGGACAGGTGCAGCCGGTCCTCGCTCCAGGCGCGGCGGTCGTGCACCGAGCGCAGCGACCAGAGGTCGGCGACCTTGCAGCCGTGCCGGTCGGCGACGGCGCGCATGTGCCCGTTGTAGGTGGCGATCTTGCCGCGCAGGTGCTTGAGCAGCGGGACGTCCTTGGTGTCGAAGCCGGTGCAGATGAGCACCGTGCCCGCGGAGTCCGCGAGTTGGGTGACGGCCCGCTCGAAGCGCTCGGCCACCTCGTCCGGGTCGCTGCCGGGGCGCAGGATGTCGTTGCCGCCGGCGCAGAAGGTGACGAGGTCGGGCTGGAGGCGGCGGACCTCGGGCACCTGCTCGGCGGCGATCTGGTCCAGCAGCCGCCCGCGGACCGCGAGGTTGGCGTAGCGGAACTCGCCCTTCGGCTTGCTCACCGCGAGCATCCCGGCCAGGCGGTCGGCCCAGCCGAAGAAGGCGCCGTCGAGCCCGGGGTCGTTCAGGCCCTCGGTGAAGCTGTCGCCGAGGGCGGCATACGAACTGATGTCAAGGGTCTCCTGGAGATTCGGCATGAAGAAGATAGTTCACCTAATCAAGTGACCTACGCCACCGTAGGTGACCCTTATGCCGACGTGACATCGGCCACGTTGGTAAACCCCGTGGTGATCAGGCGCGTTCGTGAAGCACAAGACGCCCGCCCCCTTCCGGTTTCCGGCCCGCGCGGACGAGGGTGGAGGTGCGCGGCCGCTCGGCCGCCGTCACCCCCCCCGGGAGCCCTCCATGACCACGACCCCTCCCTCCGGCGTGCCCGGAGACTGGACCGTCGACGACCGCTGCTTCAACTGCGACGCCGCCCGCCAGCTCGCACCCGGCCTGATCCGCGAGCGCGACGGCCGCTCCGAACTGGCGCGCCAGCCGCGGGACGACGCCGAACGCCGGCAGCTGTACTCCGCCGCCCACGCCTGCCCCACCCGCTCGATCCGCCCCGCCGGCGGCCGGCTCGAACCGGGCACCGACCCGTTCCCGCTGGCCCTCGACGACGGGCTGCTGCTGCTCGGCCACAACTCCCCGCGCACCGCCGGCGCCAACTCCTACCTCCTGCGCCGCCCGGACGGCTGGATCATGGTCGACACGCCCCGCTTCGCCGAGTCCCTCGCCGCCCGCTACGCGGCTCTCGGCCCGGTCACCGACGTCCTCCTGACGCACCGTGACCACGCCGAGCACGGCCGCGCCTGGGCCGACCGCCTCGGCGCCCGGCTCTGGATCCACGAGGGCGACCTGGACGCCGCCCCGACCGCCGACCGCGTGCTGCGCGGCACCGACCCGGTCGAGGTCGTCCCGGGCGTCGTCGCGCACCCCTTCCCCGGCCACACCCGCGGCAGCGTGCTCTACCTCGCCGACGAACGCCACCTCTTCACCGGCGACACCCTGCACTGGTCCCGCACCGACGAGGACATCGCGGTGTTCGAGACGATCGTCTGGCACTCGGTCCTGGAGCTCTCCGCGTCGCTCGACCGCACGGTGGACGCGCTGCGCTTCGAGTGGCTGCTGCCCGGCCACGGCGAGCGGCGCCGGATGCCGACCGAGGAGGCGGCCCGCCGGCTGCGTGCCCTCGCCGAGCGCTGCCGGACGCTGCGCCCGGCCCCGGTCGACTTCGCGGCGGTCCGCTGGTGACCCGACCCGACCCGACCCGGCCCGACCGGGGATGCCCGGCCAGGCCCGGGACGGTGCGTGTGCGCCGGGGCTCGCGCCGGTTGCGCGGGGGAGTGCGCCCGGCGGGGAGGGCTGCGCGGGTGTGCGGACGGCGCTGCCTGGGCAGCCGCAACAGGACCCGAACACCCTTGCTGTTCAAGGACGGTAGAGACATGCCACGTCTGACCCCGGAGCGCACCGCCCGGCCGCGGCACTACCTGATGTGCCGGCCGACGTACTTCACCGTGGACTACGCGATCAACCCCTGGATGGACCCGGCCCAGCCCACCGACACCGCGCTCGCCATCCGCCAGTGGGAGCGCCTCTACTGGCTCTACCGCCGCCTCGGCCACACCGTCGAGCTGATCGAGCCGGTGCCCGGCCTGCCCGACATGGTGTACGCCGCCAACGGCGCGACCGTCCTGGACGGCCGCGCGCTGGTCGCCACCTTCCGCTACCCCGAGCGCGCCCCCGAGTCCTCCGCCTACCAGGACTGGTTCCGCGACCGCGGCTACCACGAGGTGCGCCGCGCCGGGCACGTCAACGAGGGCGAGGGCGACCACCTGGTGGCCGGGCGCCGGGTGCTGGCCGGCACCGGCTTCCGCACCTCGCGCGCCGCGCACGCCGAGGCGGGCGAGGTGTTCGGCGTGCCGGTGACCACCCTCACCCTCGTCGACCCGCGCTTCTACCACCTGGACACCGCGCTGGCCGTCCTGGACGACGACCAGGTCATGTACTACCCGGAGGCGTTCGACGCCGACAGCCGGGCGGTGCTGCGCGCCCTGTACCCCGACGCGATCCTGGCCGACCGCGCCGACGCCGAGGTCTTCGGCCTGAACGCCGTCTCGGACGGGCGCCGGGTGCTCCTGCCGGAGGCGGCGAAGAACCTGGCCGGGCGGCTCGCGGACGAGGGCTACGAGCCGATCCCGGTCGACGTCTCGGAGCTGCTCAAGGGCGGCGGCGGGGCGAAGTGCTGCACGCTGGAGCTCAGGCCGGCGTAGCGCCCGTGACCAGGAGGACGTCGAGCCCGCGCGGCCCGTGCACGCCCTCGACCCGGTCGGGCTCGATGTCGCTGGTCGCGGACGGCCCGGAGATCCAGGTCTGCGGCCTGCGGCTCGCCGGGCCGAGCCGGGCCGGCGCGAGCGGGACGGAGGCCACGACCTGCTCCGGCGCGCGCACCACGCACACGTGGTGGTCCGGGACGAGGGTGAGCGGCCCGTCACGACGCTGTCGACGGCGTCCAGCACGATCGTCCCGGTCTCGGCGATCGCGAGCGCACAGCCCGTCACGACGCTGTCGACGGCGTCGAGACGGGCGGTGGTGAGCGTGGAGTCAGTCGGCGGGCTCAGGCGCCGAGCCAGAGGTCCGGGCCGAAGACCTCGTAGTGGATGTCGGCGGCCGGGACGCCGGCGGCGAGCAGCTGGCCGCGCACCGCGCGGAGGAAGGGCAGCGGGCCGCACAGGTAGGCGGTGGCGCCGGCCGGGACGTCGACGGTGGTCAGGTCCACCAGACCGGTGCGGTCGGCGGGCCACTCGCCGAGCGGGCGCTCGTAGAAGACGTGGGCGGTGGCGTCCGGCAGTTCGGCGGTGAGCCGGGCGAGGTCGGCGCGGAAGGCGTGGGCGAGCTGGTCGCGGTCGCCGTGCACCGAGACGACGGCGCGGGTGGAGCCGGCGTCGGCGAGGTGGGCGAGCATCGCGATCATCGGGGTGTTGCCGATCCCGGCGGAGACCAGCAGCACCGGGCCGTCGCCGTCGGCGAGGGCGATGTCGCCCATCGGGGGTGCGAGTTCCACGGTGCCGCCGGCCCGCAGGTGATCGTGCAGGTGGCCGGAGACCTCGCCGCCGGCCTCGCGCTTGACGCTGAAGCGCAGGGCGCCGGCGGCGGTGCCGGAGAGGCTGTACTGGCGGATCTGGTGGGCGCCGTCGGGCAGTTCGGTGCGCACGGAGACGTACTGGCCGGGTCGGCCGGTGGGCACGGGCCCGCCGTCGGCGGGCCGGACGAGGTAGCTGGTGACGTCCTCGGTCTCCTGATGGCGGGCGACGACGGTGTACGGGCGCCAGAGGTCGGCCGGGTCGCCGTCGGGGCCGGCGGCCTCGGCGCGCAGCCGGTCCTCGATGGCGATGAGGGCGTTGGCCATCAGCCAGTAGACCTCGTCCCAGGCGGCGGCCACCTCGGGGGTGACGGCCTCGCCGAGCACGTCGACGATGGCGGCGAACAGGTGCTCGCGGACGACCTTGTACTGGTCGCTGGAGATGCCGATCGACACGTGCTTGTGCGCGATGCGGGCCAGCATGGCGTCCGGCCGCTGGTCGGGGTGCGCGATCAGGGCGCCGGCGAAGGCGGCTATCGACCCGGCGAGGGCCTGGCGCTGGGTGCCGTTGGCCTGGTTGCCCCGGTTGAACACGTCGCGCAGCAGCTCGGGGTGCGCGGCGAACAGCCGGTCGTAGAACCGCGGGGTGATGTCGCCGATGGCGGCGCCCACGACGGGCAGGGTGGCCTCGACGACCTCGGCGTTCTTGGCGGACAGCATCAGGCTCGCTCCAAATTGGTATCTGAGATGCATATTAAATGGCGCGCCGGAGTGCGCCCCGAGGGGGCGGCGATCGGCGGGCGGGTCGGTCAGTCGGCGGGTCTGGCGGAGAGGCTCAGCAGCACCGGTCCGGTGGGGGAGGCCACCAGGTCGTCGATGCAGAGCGGGTCGAGCGCCGCGAAGAAGGCCTCCTGCGCGGTGCGCAGCGCCCCGCGCAGCCGGCACGCGGCCCGCAGCGGGCAGGGCGGGTCGTCCTCGCAGCCGACGACGTCGCCGACCCCCTCCAGTTCGCGGAGCAGCAGGCCGAGCGATCCGGTCCGCCCGGCGAAGGTGAGCACCAGCCCCCCGCCCCGGCCGCGCCGCGCCTCGACCACGCCGAGGTGCTGCAGCCGGCTGACCACCTTGGCCGCGTGGGTGTACGGCACGCCGACCGCCTCGGCCACCTCGCGGGTGGTCGGGTTCGCCGCCTCGTCGAGGACGGCCAGCCGCATGGCGATGCGGAGGGCGATGTCGGTGCTCTTGGTCAGCCTCACGTTCGGAACGCTAGCGAATACGACTCCAGAACTCCAATTTCTTGCACGCGCGGTCCGGAGCCCGGTCCGGAGCCCGGTCCGGAGCCCGTCCGGGCCGGCGGCCGGGGACCCTACGCGCGGGCGCCCCCCGACGCTCCCGTTTCCGGCCGCCTCTTACCGTCCTCGCACCGAACTTTCGGTCGAATCTGAACAGTTGGCGACATTAGCGGTCACTTCCTGACGGGTGATCGGAACGGCTTCTACGCTTCGTGCGGCTCCGGACGCGGAGCGGATCGGCGCCTGCGGCGTCACCCCCATCACCCGACATTCCTGGAGAGAATCCGTGAACACACGTCGTGCAGCGCGACGTCCGTGGACGGCCGCGGCCGCGATAGCCGCGGCCACGGTCGCGCTGCTGTCCCAGCCGGGCGCGGCGCAGGCCGCCGCGCCCGCGCCCGTCGTCACGGCCACCGTGCCGGTGGCGCCCTACCCGGCCGGGGTCGCGCTCACCCCGGACGGCGCCCGGGCGTACGTGACCAGCCAGAGCAGCGGCACGGTGAGCGTGCTCGACACCGCGGGCAGCACGGTGACGGGCAGCTTCACCGACGGCACCGGGTCCTACGCGGTCGCGCTCTCGCCGGACGGAGGCCGCGCCTACCTGACGCACCACCTGGACAACACCGTCAGCATCGTCGACACGGCCACCAACACCGTCTCCGCGACCATCCCGGTCGGCACCCAGCCGTGGGGCCTCGCCCTGTCGGCGGACGGCTCGCGGGCGTACGTCGCCAACGCCGGGGCCAACACCGTGAGCGTGCTGGACACGGCGGCGAAGGCGGTCACCGCGACCGTGCCGGTGGGCGCCGAGCCGCACGGGGTCGCCGTCTCCCGGGACGGCAAGAAGGTCTACGTCGCCGCGTCGAGCGGGCAGGCGGTGAACGTGATCGACACCGCGAGCAACACGGTGAGCGCCACGGTCCCGGTCGGCCACGGCGCCTTCGGCCTGGCCCTGAGCCCGGACGGCAGCAGACTGTGGGTCGCCAACGGTGACGACAAGACGGTCAGCGTGATCGACACCACCACCAACGCCGTGGTCTCCGCGGTCACCGTGGGCGCCAACCCGTACGCCGTCGCCCTCTCCCCGGACGGTGCCACGGCGTACGTCTCCAACTACACCGACAACACGGTCAGTGCGGTGGACACCGCGAGCCGCACCGTCACCGCGACGGTCCCGGTCGGCACGGCGCCCTACAGCCTCGCCGTCAGCGCCGACGGGCGGCGCGGCTACCTCGCCGACTTCACCGCCAACGCCGTCAGCGTGCTGAACTTCCCGCTGCCCGTGCCCGTCGTCACCGGGATCAGCCCGGCCACCGGTTCGCAGGTCGGCGGCACCACGGTCACGATCACCGGCACCGACCTGGCCGGCGCGAAGGCGGTGAGCTTCGGCGCGGCCGGCAACGCCTCCGTCTTCAGCTGCACCAAGACCAGCTGCACCGCGACGGCCCCGGCCACCACGGCCACCGGCCCGGTGGACGTCCAGGTCACCACGCCCGGCGGCACCAGCGCGGCCGTGGCCGCCGACCGCTTCACCTACGCCGCCGCCAGCGCCCACCTGGGTGTCGCGCTCGCCGCCACGCCGGTGACCGGCCTGGCCGGCGGCCGGGTCGACTACACGATCACGCTCACCGGCCAGGGCCCAGACCCGGTCACCGCCGCCACCGTCGGTGCCGCCCTGCCGCCCGGTCTGCCCGCGACCTCCAGCGACTGCGCGGTCGCGAACGGCCAGCTCACCTGCACGCTCGCCGCCCCGCTGGCCAAGGGCGCGACCACCACGCGGCACTTCTCGGTCGGGCTCGGACTGTTCAGCGGCGTCCAGAACTTCGCCGTCACGGCCTCCCGCACCTCCGGGACACCGGCCGACCCGTCGCCCGCCACCGCCCGGGACACCCGTAGCTGCACGGCGGTCTTCGCATTGCTGATCACCTGCAGTTGATCCATCGGCACAAGGGGCCCCGCCGTCCGTGAGGAGGCGGGGCCCTGGCTTTGGCGGCCCCTGGACGAAACGTCCAGACTGGACGTACAGTCCAAACATGCCCGCCGAATCCCCCGACCCGCGCCTGCGGACCTGGTCACCGGTCTGCCGCGCGGTGGCCCTGCTCCTCGGGCCCTACGCCGAGGTGGTCCTGCACGACGCCGCGACCGACACCGTGCTCGGCATCTGGAACCCGATGTCCGCCCGCGCCCCCGGCGACCCGTCCCTCCTCGGCGAGCTCGACGAACTCGAACCGGCCGCCGACGGTGTCTACGGCCCCTACGAGAAGCTGCTGCCCGACGGCCGCCGCCTCTCCTCCGTCAGCGCCGTCCTGACCGACGACGCCGGGCGGCCCTCGGCGGTGCTCTGCGTCAACCTCGACCGCGGCCCGCTCGAACAGGCCGCCGCGCTGCTGGCCGGCTTCGCCGCCCCCACCGCCCCGCGCCCCGAGCCCCTCTTCGAGCGGGACTGGACCGAGCGCATGAACGACGTCATCGGCGGCTACGTCCGCGCCCACGGCCGCCCGCTCGAACGCTTCGGCCGCGAGGACCGCCTCGCCGTCCTGCGCGAGCTCGACGCCGCCGGCGTGCTCGCCGTGCGCCGCGCCGTCCCCGCCGTCGCCACCGCGCTGCGGGTGTCCCGCTCGACCGTCTACACCCTGCTGACCGACCTCAAGCACGAGAGCGAGGCCTGAGCACGATGACCAGGCTCCCCGACTTCCGCCTCGAAACCTACTTCTCCCGCTGGGAGTTCACCGCCCGCCACCACCTCACCGCCTCCGACGCGGAGACGATGACGATGGCCGAACTCCTCGCCCTCGCCGATCCCGAGGACCGGAAGGCCTGGGACACCCTCGCCCTCGGTTACACCGAGACCTTCGGCGACCCGGGGCTGCGCCGCGCGATCGCCGGCATGTACGAGGAGGTCGACGCCGACGACGTCGTCTGCTTCGGCGGCGCCCAGGAGGGCCTCAACCTGGCCATGCAGGTGCTCCTCGAACCGGGCGACCACGCCGTGGTGATCACGCCCAACTACCAGTCCGCGGAGACGGTCCCGCTCTCGATCTGCGAGGTCACCGGCGTCGCCCTGGACGAGCGGCAGGACTGGGCGCTCGACATCGACGCCGTCGAGGCCGCGCTGCGCCCGAACACCCGGGTCGTCTCGGTCAACTTCCCCAACAACCCGACCGGTGCGCTGATCGACGCGGCCGACCTGCGCCGCCTGGCCGAACTCTGCGACGAGCGCGGCATCCGCCTGTTGTCCGACGAGGTCTACCGCGGCCTGGAGCGCGACCCGGCCCGCATCCTGCCGCAGGCCGCCGACCTCTCCGCGCGCGCCCTCTCGCTCAACGTCACGTCCAAGTCGCTCGGCCTGCCGGGCCTGCGGATCGGCTGGATCGCCTGCCGGGACCGGGAGCTGCTCTCCAGGCTGGAGCGGGCCAAGCACTACACCACGATCTGCAACTCGGCGCCGAGCGAGGTGCTGGCCCGGATCGCGATCAAGGCGCGCGAGCCGATCCTGGCCCGCAACCGCGCCCTCATCGCCGCCAACCTCCCGCGGTTCGACGCGTTCTTCGCCGAGTTCGCCGACCTCTTCGAGTGGCGCGCCCCCGAGGGCGGCTGCGTCGCCTTCCCCCGCTACCTCGGGGCGGACGGCGTCGAGGAGTTCTGCACCGGCCTGGTCGAAGGGGCGGGCGTCCTGCTGCTGCCCGCGAGCATGTACCGCTCGGAGCTGACACCGACCCCGGCCGACCGCTTCCGCGTCGGCGTCGGCCGCCGGGACCCCGGCCCGGCGCTGGAGGCCTTCGCGCACTGGCTGCGCACGCGGCGGTAGGGCCCGGTGAACGACGGCGGGCCGGCCGCCGGGAAGGTGGTCCCGGCGGCCGGCCCCGACGGACCGTCCGGCCGGCGGTTCAGCCGGCGAACGGGTGCGTACAGGTGGTGATCTGCCTGGCGACGTCCAGCGCGGGGCCGGCCGTGGCGCAGACCATCTTCAGGTCGGCGGTGACGACGCGCGGGGTGACCGCCTTGGCGGAGCCGAAGCGGACGGTCGTCGCGCTCGCGACCGTCTCCCACGGGCTGCCCCACGCCTTCTGCGTCCTGACCTCGACCTGGACGAGCGTCAGCTGGCCCGGGTCGGCGGAGACCTGGGCGACACCGGTGATGCCGGCGGTGTCCGCCTCCTGCCAGACGCACGGGCTGTTGAGCACGGCGGCACACGCCACCGGGTTGTTCTCGGACGTCGCCGTGGCGGCCGTGGCAGCCGTGGCAGGCCCTGCGGTCAACGCCGCTATTCCTGCCACCGTCGCCAGCACAGCTGCGATCCGAGCGCGCATGATCTCAACCTCCTTGAAAACAAAGGGAATCTCACGGAGCGAGATGAGTCTTGCACGGATCGTGGTCATGTTTCGTGTGTGTTACGTCACACTCATGGTGACCGTTCAACTACGTGCAGCAATATCGTGGCCGAACGTTCGGCGGGCGGACATGCCCGCGATGCGGCGACGTGTCCTTCGGATGTGATGAAGCATCGGTGAAACGTGCTGGTCGTGTGCCGGTTCACTCGTCCGGGTGGCGGCGTGCCGCGGGGCCGGATCGGACGGATACCATCGACCCGACCCACGGAGGTGGCGCGTGGACACGGTCATCGTGCAACTGCCGGACCGGGCAACGGCGGTGGCGCCCGGCGGGCGGCCCGGACTGCTGCGGATGGGCCCCGGCGAGACGGCGGTGTTCGGACGCGGCGAGCCCGGCCGGGCCGTCCCCATCCCGCTGTCCGACCAGGGCGTCTCCCGTCGGGCCGGCGAGATCACCGCGGCCGAGGACTACTGGCGGCTGTCCAACTTCTCCGCCACCGCCACCTACGTCGTGGAGAACCTCGAAGGCGCCGGCGAGCACGTCAAGGTCGCGCCGGGCCGCCTCGGCGCACCCGTGCCGTTCGAGTTCTCCCGCGTCCTGCTGCCCGCGCTCGGCGAACCCGCCTCCTTCAAGGTCTTCGCCCCGCAACACGCCTACCTGGAGGGCGAGTCGGACGGCACCGACGGCGAACGCACCGTCAGCCCGTTCGCCCTCGACCCCACTGCCAAGTACTTCCTCGTCCTGCTCGCGCTGTGCGAACCCCGCCTGCGCTCGCCCTCCGCCGCCACCGTGCCCGGCGCCACCGACGTCGTCACGCGGTTGCGCGCCCTGCCCTCCTGCCACGGGCTCACCCGCTCGGCGGTGAACTACCACATCGACTACCTGGTGTTCACGAAGCTGCGGCTGCGCGAGCCCTTCGACGACGACCGCGGCGGCGGCAAGCGCGAGGAACTCGCCGCCCTCGCCCTCAAGTTCGACCTCGTCCGGGAGGAACACCTGGCCCTGCTCCCGCCCCGGCACCCGGCCGCCCGGCCGTGAGCCCCGCCCGGCCCGAGCACCGGCCGATCGACGTGCCGGACGGCTACCCGGTGGCCGGCTACCGGATCGGCGAACTCCTCGGCGCCGGCGCCTGGGGCAGCGTCTACGCCGCCCACGGCCCCGACGGCGCCCAGGCCGCCGTCAAGCTCCTCGGCCCCGCCCGGCTCAGCCCCGGCCAGCGCGGGGCCATGGCCCAGGTGGCGCACAGCGAACTGCGCTTCAGCAGCCGCGCCGACCACCCGTACCTGATCCGCACCCTCGCCGTCGCCACCGTCGACGACCCCGCCCACCCCGCGCTCGACGGCGCCCTCGCCCTCGTCATGGAACGCGCCGCCCGCAGCCTCCAGGACGTCCTCGCCGCCGCGAGCCCCGGCCGGCCCGTCCCCGGCGCCGACCGCATCCTCACCCAGGTCTGCGCCGGCCTCACCCACATGCACCGCGCCGGGTGGGTCCACGGGGACCTGAAACCGGCCAACATCCTCCTCATGCCCGACGGCACCGCCAAGCTCGCCGACTTCGGCCTCACCGCCGAACTGGAGGGCACCCACGCCTACGCCCCGCCGCTCGGCTCGCCCGACCACGTCCCGCCCGAGTGGTGGTCCGAGCGCACCGGCGCACGCGGCGTCGCCCTGCGCCCCAGTACCGACGTCTGGGCCTTCGGCGTCCTCGCCCACCAGGTGCTCACCGGCGGCCTGCACCCGTTCCTCGGCGCCACCGCCCGCGCCCGCTCGCTCGCCGCCCAGGCGTACGCGCGCGGCGCCGCGCCGCTGCGGCTGGACGAGGCCCTGCCCGGGCGCTGGCGCGCCGCCGTCACCGCGTGCCTGGCCGCCGACCGCGAGGACCGGGCCCGCACCGACCTCGCCGCGCTCGTCGCCGCCGCCACCGCCCGCACCGGTGCCCGCCGGCTGCGCCGGGCGACGCTCGCCGGGCTGACCGCCTGCGTCCTCGTCGTCCTCGCCCTGACCGGCCGCCCCGAGCCGAGCGGCGCCGCGCCGCCCGCCGCGCCCCCGCCGCTGCCCGGCGCGATCCCGGCCGGGTCCGACGTCCCGGCCGCCTACCGCGGCATGATCGAGGACGCCGCCCGGCGCTGCCCCGAACCCGAGGTCACCCCGGTCCTGCTGGCCGCGATGCTCAAGGCCGAGAGCGGCTTCGACCCGAACGCCGCCCGCCCCGAGACCGGCGAGTACGGCATCGCGATGTGGACGCCCTCGGTGTTCAACGCGTGGAGCAAGGCCGCCGCGCACCCCGGCCCCAAGGACTACATGGACCCCGGCGACGCGATCGCCGCCATGGGCAACTACGTGTGCTGGCTGGACCAGCAGATAAAGCACCACGGCTTCACCCGGGACCTGCCCGCCCTCGTCGCCGCGGCCTACCGGACCAGCGACAAGACCGTGGCCGCCGCGGGCGGCGTCCCGGACCGGGTCCGGGCGCACGTCGACCGGGTGCTGGAATACCTCCACGACTACGGCGGGTAGCCGGGCAATTCGGGACGAGCCGGGTCACATTCCCCGCCGGCCCGGCGCGGGCACCCGGCCCGGTGACGCTCCGTCTGGGATCCTCGCGGAATGATCACGAAGCTGCGCGCGGGCGCCGCGCAATGGACCGTCGTCGTTCCGGTGCTGGCCTTCGTCGTCCTGGCCTTGACCTGGCACCGCGACCTGCCCGGCTGGGTGGTGGGCGTCGTCGCCTGCTTCCTCGCCGGTGCGGTGCTGTCCGCCGTCCACCACGCCGAGGTCATCGCGCACTGGGTCGGGGAGCCGCTCGGATCACTCGTCCTCGCGGTGGCCGTCACGGTCATCGAGGTCGCGCTCATCGTCACGCTGATGGCCGACGGCGGCGACAAGTCCGCCACCCTGGCCCGGGACACCGTCTTCGCCGCCGTGATGATCACCTGCAACGGCATCCTGGGGCTGTCGATCCTGGTCGCCGCGCTCAAGTACCGCACCGCCGTCTTCAACGCCGAGGGCACCGGCGCGGCCCTCGGCTGCGTCGCCACCCTGGCCACCCTGAGCCTCGTGCTGCCGACCTTCACCACGAGCTCCCCGGGCCCGCAGTTCTCCACCACCCAGCTCACGTTCGCCGCCACCGCGTCGATCGTCGTCTACGGGCTGTTCGTGGCCACGCTCACCGTCCGCCACCGGGACTACTTCCTGCCGGTGACCGCCGAGGGCCGGGTCCTCGCCAAGGAGGACGAGGAGGACCACGCCGCCCCGCCGACCGTCAGCGGCGCCGCCGTCAGCCTGCTGCTGCTCGCCGTCGGGCTGGTGGCGGTGGTCGGCCTCGCCAAGGGCGTCTCGCCGACCATCGAGTCGGCGGTGTCCTCCGCCGGGCTGCCGCACTCGGTGGTCGGCGTCGTCATCGCGCTGCTCGTCCTCCTGCCGGAGACGATCGCCGCGCTGCGGGCCGCGCTGCGCAACCGCGTGCAGACGAGCCTCAACCTCGCCCTCGGCTCCGCGCTGGCCAGCATCGGCCTGACCATCCCGGCCGTCGCCATCGCGTCGACCTGGCTCAGCGGCCCGCTCCACCTCGGCCTCGACCCGGCCCACATGGTGCTGCTCACCCTGACCGTCGTGGTCGGCACCCTGACCGTCATCCCGCGCCGCGCGACTCCCCTCCAGGGCGCGGTGCACATGGCGATCCTGGCCGCCTACGTCGTCCTCGCGGTGAACCCGTGACGGGCCGCCGTTCGTAGGGAAGTCCCCGGCGCCGCCCGGTGTGGGCGGGAGGCGCCAGGGACTCACCGTCTCCGCGCGACCGCTCAGGCGGTGCGGCGGCGGCGGGCGTAGACGAGGGCGGCGCCGCCCACGACCAGCGCGGTGCCGGCGCCCGCGTACAGCAGGGTGCCGTCGCTACCGGTCTGGGCCAGCTTCGGGCCGTTGGCGGCCGGGGCGCCCTTGATCGGCGTCGGGACGCTGACCTTGGCCGGGACGACCAGCGGCTTGGCCGGGTTGACTGCGGTGGGGGCCGACGGGGTCTGCACCGGCACGGTGGCGGTCGGCGCCGGGGCCGACGGCGAGGCGCTCGGGGCGGTGGACGGGGCGGTCGACGGGGCACCGGTGGCCGGGCCGCCGGCGGCGGGGGTGGTCGGCGCGGCGGTGGGCGACGCCGACTCGGCCGGCTTGGTGGCCGGGGTGGTCGGCTTGTCGCTCGGCTTGTCCGAGGGCTTCTCGGAGGGCTTCTCGGTCGGCTTGTCGCTGGGCTTCTCCGACGGCTTCTCGGAGGGCTTCCCGCTGGGCTTCTCGGAGGGCTTCTCGCTCGGCTTGTCGCTCGGCTTGTCCGAGGGCTTGCCGGTGGCCGGGGTGCTCGGCACCGCGGTCGGGCCCTTCGACGGGGCCTTGCCGCCGCAGTCGACCTTGAAGACCTTGTGCTTCGGGTTGTCCAGCGCCGGGTCGTCCTCCGGGATCTCGCCGTTGACGAGGGTCACGGCGGCCCAGTAGAGCTTGTACTGGCCGTCCGGCAGGTTGATGTCGTCGGTGCGGACGTCACCGTTGGCGTCGACCGGCAGGTCGCCGTACGCGACCATCTGCTCGTCGTCGCCGTGCACCGAGGCGATCATCCAGACGATGTCCTGGTTGGCGTCGAAGCCGAACGAGTCCAGGTAGAAGGTGCAGACCTTGGGCTCGTTGCGGGTGTCCTCCTGGCCGGTGGAGGCGTCGTGGATCTTGACGGTGCCGTTGTTGCCGGGGGCGTTCTTGCCACCGGGGGCGGCGTGGGCGGCGGGGGAGAGCAGCAGGAGCGCGGCGGCGGTCGGGACGGCCACGAGCGAGCGTGCGGCGGTGGAGCGGATGTGCATGGCGTTCCATCGGGTGTGGCAGGCCGGGACGAGCCTGCACGGTGGGGAGGGAGCCCACGGCGTGTTTCGGCCAGCTGGCCGAAAATGTACGACGGTAGGTGCGCAAAAGCTCCCTCACCCGGAATCCGGACGCAAGGAGCGTTTGCGTCACTTGTCCGATATCGACACGAACTTCCGACTAGTCCGTCACAACGATCGGATCACCGGGTTGTGGTGAAGCCGTGTCCGTCCCGCGATGCGGCCCGCCGCACGCGTCCCCGGCGTGAAGTGCGAGGATGGCTCCCGACCGCCCCCGACGGCGGACCTCCGCCGAGCGGCCGCCCCCGCACCCCAGGGCGGCCCGACGAACCGGGCACACGGCGACGAGGTCCGCACTGCGTACCCCGGCAGGCACTCCGGCGCGGCGTCTCCCTGCCCGCACCCCTCCTGCGAAGAAGACGCATCGCGATGCACCGCACCCCCGGCCCTGCCCAGGGCCCCTCCGTCCACGCCCTCCCGCTGCGCGCCGCCGCCGTCCTCGGCACCGGCGGCCTCCTCCTGACCGGCTGCGGCAGCGGCACCGCCGATCCCGGCGCCCAGGCCGACCTGCGCGCGAGCCTCCCGAAGGCGGTCAAGGCCGCCGGCGTCCTGCGGATCGGCTCCTACCTCCACTACCCGCCCGTCGACTTCCGGGACACCGACGGCAAGCCGGCCGGCCTCGACCCGGAGATCGCCACCGCCGTCGGCGACTACCTCGGCCTGCGCGTGGAGTTCACCGACCTGCCGTTCGAGCAGCTGATCCCGGCCGTCCAGGCCAAGAAGATCGACCTGGCGATGTCCGCCGTGATCGACACCAAGCAGCGCCAGCTCGGCGCCGCCGACGACGGCCACCAGGCCGACCCGGGCGTCGACTTCGTCGACTACTTCACCACCGGCACCTCGATGGTCGTCAAGGCCGGCAGCCAGCTGTCCCTCACCACCGTCGACGACCTGTGCGGCCACACCGTCGCCGTCCAGCGCGGCACCCTCCAGGACGACTTCGCCACCCGCCAGCAGGGCGCCTGCCCGCGCACCGGCAGGCAGCTCAAGGTCGACCGCTTCGACAGCGACGACCAAGCGCTCGCCGAGGTCGCGAGCGGCGCCGCCGTCGCCGACCTGAACGACTACCCGGTGGCCCAGTACAACACCACCACCCCCGCCAGGACCGGCAAGTTCCAGCTGGCCAACACCCACTTCCTGCAGTCCGGCCCGTACGGCATCACCGTCGCCAAGGACGACACCGGGCTGCGCGACGTCGTCTCCAAGGCGCTCGACCAGGTGATCCTCGGCGGCGGGTACGACAAGATCCTCGCCAAGTGGAACGTCACCACGGGCGCCGTCGCCAGCACGGTCGTCAACGGCGGTCTGTGATCCGACGGCCCAGGCCCCGCCCCGGTGGCCGGTATTGACCGGTCGTCGGGGCGGGACCGCGTGTCGGGCGGCGGCGGACGTCGGCGTTCCCTATCGTCGGGTCCGCCGACCCAGCAGCCGATCAGACCCGTGGGAGTGCGCGATGCCCGGACCGGAGCAGCAGTCGACCGCCCCAGGGCCCGGCCCCGGCCCCGGCCCCGCCCGGACGGAGCACTGCGCGGACGTCATCGTGGTCGGCGCCGGCCCCTCCGGCTCCACCGCCGCCTACCACCTCGCCCGCACCGGGCTCGACGTCCTCCTCCTCGAAAAGGCGGCCTTCCCCCGCGAGAAGGTCTGCGGCGACGGCCTCACCCCGCGCGCCGTCAAGCAGTTGACCGACCTCGGCATCGACGTCTCCGAGGAGGCCGGCTGGCTGCACAACCGCGGGCTGCGCCTGGTCGCCGGCCGCCGCACGATCGAGTTCGACTGGCCCGAGCTCTCCGCCTTCCCCGGGTACGGCGCCGTGCGCCGCCGTGCCGACTTCGACGAACTGCTCGCCCGCCGCGCCGCCGCGGCCGGTGCCCGACTGGTCGAACGGGCCAACGTGGCGGGCCCGTTGGTCGACGACCGGAGCGGCCGGATCACCGGCGTCACCGCCAAGCTCGGCGACGACCGGAGGCCCGTCGACTACCACGCACCCGTCGTGGTCGCGGCCGACGGCAACTCCACCCGCCTCTCGCTCGCCATGAAGCGCTACCGCCGCACCGACCGCGCGATGGGCGTCGCCTACCGCACCTACTTCATCACCCCGCGCCACGACGACCGCTACCTGGAGGCCTGGCTCGACCTGCGCGACCCCACCGACCCCGGCCGCCGCCTCCTGCCCGGCTACGCCTGGGTGTTCGGCATGGGCGACGGCACGGCCAACGTCGGCCTCGGCGTGCTCGACACCGCCGGCGTCGACCTCGACTGGCGCGACCTGCTGCGCCGCTGGTGCGACGACCTCCCGCCGGAGTACGAGTACAGCCCGGACGCCGTCACCGAACCCGTCCGAGGCTCCGCCCTCCCCATGGGCCTCAACCGTGGGCCCCACTACGCCGACGGCCTGCTGCTGATCGGCGACGCGGGCGGCACGGTCAGCCCCGGCACCGGCGAGGGCATCGCCTACGCGATGGAGTCCGGCCGCTACGCCGCCGAGACGATCGTCCAGGCGCTCGCCCGCCGCACCGACCGCGGCCGCGAACTCGCCCTGCGCGCCTACCCGCAGGCGCTGCGCTCCGCCTACGCCGGCTACTTCGCGCTCGGGCGGCTCGCCGCGGACCTGCTCGGCCGCCCGAAGCTGCTCGCCGCGGCGGGCGCGGCCGGGCTCGGGCGGCCGGCGCTGCTGAACATCGCCTTCCGGCTCATGGTCAACCTGACCGAGCCCAACTCGAAGGACGCCCTCGACCGGCTGCTGCACCTGATCGGGCGGGTCGCGCCGGGGCGGTGAGCCGGGCCGTCGGGCGGCAGGTTGGCCGAAAGGAGGGGCTTGGGCGGGGCATCCGCGACATCCGATTGACGGATGATCAGATGATCCGCTTGCCTGGTGTCGAATCCCCCCTGACGACGGAGACACCGTGCGCCTTCGCCTGCTCATCGCGCCGCTCGCCGCGGCCGCGGCCCTGATATCCCCGACCGTCCCGGCGGTCGCCGCCGACCGGGCCACCCCCGCCGGCGAGTGCTCCGCCGCCTTCCGGCACGGCGACGCCCGCCTCGGCCCCCAGGACCTGCCGACCAGCGGCCCGGTCGGCGAGCAGGTCGACGGCTACCGGCGCACCGGCGGCGCGAGCGACCGCGACTTCCTCGCCCAGTACTGGGACGCGGCGGCCAACGGCGGCAAGGGCGGCTGGAAGTACCCGCCCGCCGACGGCTTCGTCACGCTGCCCGACGGCAGCCCGGTCGAGTTCGACCTCACCCTCCACCCGGACCAGGACATCGACCGCTACGGCAGCGAGTACGGCGCCTTCCTCGCCCCCGAGGGCCTGCCCTACGAGAACCGCGCGATCCCGCCGCAGAGCCTCGACGGGAACCCGGCGGCCGGCTGCAACTACCACGACTACAAGGTGGTCAAGGAGTTCACGGTGCACGCCGGCCCGATCGCGCCGTGGTTCAACCAGCCCGGCTGGGGCCTGCAGTACCAGCTCGACGGCGCCCTCGTGCCGGGCGGCCCGGCCAGGCTGAACGTGCTCTGGCTGGTCGACAACGGCTACCTGGCCCGGATCTGATCCTGATCTTCAAGGCTGGCCCGGCGGCGGGCGCCGTCCGCAGGCGTCGCCCGCCGCCGTCCGCCGGCCTTGTCACCAGAGGTCGCCGGGCCGCCAGTCGCAGGTCAGCAGGCCGGTGAGGTCCAGCGGGGCGGTGCCCGGCAGGACGAACACCCCGCCCTCGTCGTCCGGCGTCGGCCGCTCCCCGCCGTGCCGGGTCGCCGCCGACAGCAGGCCGGCCCACCGCAGCCAGCCGCGGTTCGCGTAGAACTCGACGGCCGCGTCCGACGAGCTCAGCGCGCCGAGCTCGTACCCGCCCCGGACCAGGCCCGCGACCGAGCCCATCAGCACCGAGCCGTGCCCGCGCCCCTGCCGGTCGGCCCGGACGGCGACGCCCTCGACGTAGCCGGTGCGCACCTGCCGCCCGTCGTGCCGGAACACGCGCGGCACGACGGCCGCGTGCCCGATCAGCACGCCGTCCTCGCGCAGGAGCGCGTGCACGCCGCCGAGCGCGTGCTCCCAGTCGGCCTCGGTCAGGTCGGCGCCGAACACCTCGAACAGCAGGGCCCGGGCCTCGTCCAGCGTGGATGCGTCCAACTCGGCCGTGCGGGCCGTCAGTAGCTCGATCACCCGGCGATCCTCGCACGACCGGACCGCCGTGCCGCCCGCCACCGGAAAACCGCTGGCGGGGCGGGTAGGGCGCGGGATAGGAAAGTCGGATGAGCACCGACCAGCGGACCTTCCGGCGCACCGTCCTCGACCTCGGGGACGCCGTGCTCCGCCCGTGGGACCGCGCCCTCGACCTCCCGGGCGGCACCGTGCCGGCCCTCGTCGCCGCGGCGGCCGATCCCGTGATCGCCCGCTGGAACCCGCTGGGCACTGACGACCCGTCCGCCGCCGAGGCCTACCTCGACCGCTGCGACACCACCTGGGCCGAGGGCCGCACCGGCGCCTTCGCGATCACCGACGCCGCCGACGGCACCCTGTGCGGCAACGTCGCCCTGTTCTGGCGGGACCGCGAGGACGGACTGGCCATGATCGGCTACTGGCTCCTGCCCGCCGCCCGCGGCCGGGGCCTGGCGACCCGCGCGACCCTCGCCGTCGCCCGCTGGGGCGTGGAAACCGCCGCCGCGCGCCGCCTCGAACTCGCCCACGCCGTCGGCAACGACGCCTCCTGCCACGTCGCCGAGCGCGCCGGCTTCCGGTACGAGGGCACCCTCCGTTCCTCCTACCGGTACCCCGGCCGCGACTACAACGACGAGCACCTCCACGCCCGCCTGGCCGACGACGCCTGGTGATGCCTGGTGACGTCCGGTGATGCCCGGTGACGCGCGGAGCGGCCCGCACGGGGGTGGCGGGCCGCTCCGGTCCGGCGGCCGTCAGCCGCTGACGGGGGCGCCCGGCGCGTGGAAGTACCACTGCTGGGCCGGCGTGGTGAAGTTGCAGGTGTAGATCTGCAGCTGGGTGCCGTCCTGGGTGGTCCCGCCGGGGACGTCCAGGCACTTGTTGGACTGCGGGTTGATCAGGACGGGGCCCTCGTACTGGACCCAGCGCTGGGCCTCGGTGCCGTTGCAGTCCCACAGCTGGACCTTCGTGCCGTCCGTCGTGCCGCTCGCGCTGACGTCCAGGCACTTGCCGAGCGCGGACAGGGTGACGCCGGTGAAGTCCGGCCTGTTGGTCACGGTCCACGACTGGGCGCCCGTGCCGTTGCAGCCGTAGATCTGCACCGGCGTTCCGTTCGCCGTACCGCTCCCGCGGACGTCGAGACACTTGCCGCCGACCCCGGTGATCGTGGTGCCCGCATCGGCGCTGGCCGTGCCCGGCAGGGCCGCGACGGCGATCGCGGCGGCGGCCAGCGCGCCCCAGGCGTGGCGCTTGCGTACGGGATTCCTCATGGTCGTCCTCTCGGAATGTCGGGCCGGCGTGCTGCCGGTGCTCGACGAGGACTGTGGCCGGGGCCCGTGGACGCGCGGTCGACGCGGGCGTTGACGGGCCGTCTACCGGGGACGTCTACGGCCAGCCGCGGGCCTTGTCGTACACCGACCGCAGCCACGGCTCGCGGACGGCCGGGAGGCGGGCCGGCGTGCGCAGGAGCAGCGCGCGGTCGGGTCGGAAACCGGACGGCGGGCGCGGCGGCAGGGGGTCGTCGCGCTGGACGCCCGTGGGCAGCCCGCCGGTCGCCGGGATGCGGGCACCGTCGCCGGGGGAGGCCAGGTGGGCCCAGACCTCGGCGTCCAGCGGCCCGGCCGCGCACGCACCGCCGGGCCGCCACACCTCACCGGTCAGTGGGTGCCGGGGGACGAGGACGAGGTTCGCGCGGGGCGCCGGCACCCCGGGGCCGGCCAGGGCGAGCGCGCGCACCGGCGGGCCGGCCGGGAGCAGCGCGTCGAGCGTGGGGCCGAAGGCGGTGGCGAGGAGTCCGTCGGGCACGGCCACCCGCGGGGCGCCAAACGGGTTTCCGCTGCCCGCGCGGGAAGTCGGACCGGCCGACTTCCCGCGCACGCGCCGGGGCCCGGAGACCGGTGGCCGGCCGGCAGCGCGCCCGGTGGGGCGGAGGCCTAACCTGGAAGGGCGCGTTCCGTTGCGCGGCCCACGTCCGCGCGCGGTACCGGAAGGGAAACGGTGGCCCATGACCGTGGTCTCGACGGCACTCTTCGGCACCGACTGGCGCTCCGCGCCGACCGGCGCCGCGGACCTGCTGCGCGAGTGCGCCGCCCGGGGCTGGACGGTCGTCCTGACCGGACCCGGCCCCGCCGGGGCGCCCGCACTGACCGTGGCCACCCCGGGCAGCGACCCCGAGCGGGCCGCCCTCGACCTCGTCGGCGGCGGCGCCGACCACGCCGTGTACGTCGCCGGCAGCGTCCGCGAGGTCCTCGCCGCCCGCCGTGCCGGGCTGCTCTGCCTCGCCCTGGAGTGCGGCCGGGACGACGCCGCCGACCTCCGGGCCGCCGGCGCGGCCGAGGTCCACCGCGACGCTGCCGCCCTGCTGCGGGTACTCGACGACAGCCTGCTCGCACGCCCCCGGGCCTTCGGACCCGTCGGCGCGGGAACAGGCCGTCCCGGAGGCGGTTAGCGCAGGCCCGTACCGGGCAACCGCCCGGGTACGAGCACGTCACCGGAAGTTTGTCGGAGGTGACCGAGATGGACGGACCCTCGCTGAGCGGACGGGAACGGCGGCTCCTCGAGGAGATCGAGTCCGGGCTGCGCCAGGACACCCGCCTCGACCGGAAACTGAGCACCATGGGTGCCAAACGGCCGGGCCGGGTGCGCACGGCCGTGCGCCGCACGGTCCGCCGGATCCCCGCCGGGGTCGTGCTGACCGCCCTCGTCATGACGGCGATCTGCCTGAGCGTCGGCGTGCGGACGCCGACCGTCGCCGTGCTCACCGCCCTCGGCGTGGTCTGGGCGGCCTCCCTGGCCGTCGCCGCCGCCGCGGCCGTCCTGCTGCGCCGCCGCGCCGGCGCCCGGCGCCGCGACCCGCTCGACCGCCCGGACGGCCCCGACCGCCCCGAGGGGCGCGAGCGGCGGCCCTGGGACAAACCGGAGGTGTGATGACCACCGACCTCTGGGAGTACCGCCCGGGCTCCCATCAAGCCGCCGAACTCGGCCTGGCCGGCTACGAGGTGGAGGCGACCGACGGCCCGCTCGGGCGGGTCGAGCGGGACGCCGGTGACCACCTGCTGGTCGATGCCGAGTCCTGGGTGCCGGGCTCCCGGGTGCTCGTGCCGGTCGCGCTGGTCGCCCGGATCGATCACCTGGAGCTCGTCGTCCACCTCGACTGCCCGCGCGCCCGGGTGAGTTCCGCCCCGCCGCCCGCGGCCGTGGACGTCCTCGGGCACCGCGCGGGGTGAGCCGTGCGCTGGCCCACCACGACGCTCACCGGCCGGACCGTCGCCTTCCTGGTCGCGCCCTACGGCGTGGAGGAGATCGAACTCACCTCCCCCTGGCAGGCGGTGGCCGAGGCCGGGGGCACGCCGCGACTGCTCTCCACCGCGCCGGGCCGGGTGCAGGCCGTGCGGCACCGGGCACCGGGTGACACCTTCGCGGTGGACGCGGTCGTCGCGGACGCGGAGGCCGCCGCGTACGACGGACTCGTCCTGCCCGGCGGCGTCGCGAGCCCCGACCACCTGCGGCAGGACCGCGACGCGGTCGCCTTCGTGCACGCCTTCTGCGCCTCGGGCCGCCCGGTCGCGGCGATCTGCCACGGACCCTGGACCCTCATCGAGGCCGACGCCGTCCGCGGCCGCACCCTCACCTCCTGGCCCAGCCTGCGCACCGACCTCGTGAACGCCGGCGCCCACTGGATCGACGCCGAGGTCCACGTCTGCCACGAGGGCCCCGGCCCCCTGGTCACCAGCCGCAAGCCCGCCGACCTCCCGGTCTTCGACGACGCCCTGGTCACCGAGTTCGCCCACGCGACGGAACGGCGGAAGTGACCTGGGAGCCGGGGCCCTTGCGGCGGGGGCGAGCGCCGGGAGTTCCGAGCCCATCGACCGGCCAACGCCCGCCCACCGCCCGGGTGTCGGCCGTCAGTCGCCCCTCAGCCGGGTGTAGGTGGCGGTGGGCGGGCGGCCGGTGAGGGTGAGTTCGGCGCGCAGGGGGCTCGTGAGGGGGTGGACGGTGCCGTGGGCGGGGTCGTGGACGGGCGGGGCCAGGTAGGGGTGGGCGGCCTCGGAGACCTGGGCGGCCTGGACGGCGGTGAGCCGCGGGGTGGTGAGCAGGACGCGGCCGTCGTCGAGTTCGACCACGAGGGCGTGCGGGCGAGCGGCGGGGCCGGTGAGTGCGCGGACGAGGGCGTCGACGGTGTCCGTGCGGCGGTACTTGACCCAGACCCGGCCCGCTCCCTGCGCCCGGTACGCCGAGCCCGCGGCCTTGCAGACCAGGCCCTCCACCCCGGTGGCCGCGAGGCGTTCCATCCAGTCCAGGGCCTCCGTGCGGTCGGTGGTGGCCATGACGGGCTGGATCGGTGGCGGGACGTCCGCGAGCGCGGCGAGCAGCAGGCGGCGGCGGTCGGCGAGCGGCAGCCGGCGCACGTCGCGGCCGGGGAGGGCGAGGACGTCGAAGGCGATCAGCCCGAGCGCGACGTCGTCGCTCGCGCGGGCCTGGCGGGTGCGCAGCAGTTCCTCGAAGGCGAACCGGCCCGCCCGCCAGGCGACCAGCTCGGCGTCGAGCACGAGCCCCTCGGGCAGCCGGGCGACGGCCGCGGCGATCGGCGGGAACTCGGGGGCGAGGTCCCGTCCGCTGCGGGACTGGAGGTAGGCCGGGCGGTCCCCGCGGGCGAAGGCGAGGCAGCGGAAGCCGTCCAGCTTGAGTTCGTACTGCACGCCCCCGCCGCCGAGCCCGTCCGGCGGCGGGACGGCCGGGACGGCGGCCGGGCGCATGACGTCGACGGGCGGCCGCAGCACCTGGCGGTCGGGCTCGGGTGAGGGCGCGGCGGGGAGGGGCCGGGCGTGCTCGGGGTCGAGCAGCGGGGCGAGGAGGTCGCCGTGGGCGGCGAGCCGTTCGGGGACGTCGGCGAGGGTGAAGACCAGGTCGTCCTCGGAGTCGGCCTCGGCGAGCTCCTCCCAGGTGACCGGGGTGGACACGGTGGGCTGCGGGCGGGCGCGCAGCGTGTACGGGGCGGCGGTGGTCTTCTTGGCGTTGTTCTGCGACCAGTCGACGAAGACCCGACCGGCCCGGCGGGCCTTGGCCATGGTGTGGACGACGAGGTCGGGGCGGTCCGCCTCCAGAGCGGCGGCCAGCGCCTTCGCGTAGGCGCAGACGCGGGTGCTCGGGGTGGGTTCGATCGGGACGAGCAGGTGGAGGCCCTTGGAGCCGGAGGTCTTGGCCCAGGCGGCGAGCCCGTCCGCGGCCAGCCGCTCCCGGAGCAGCCCGGCGACCGTCCGGCAGGTGAGGACGGTCGCGCCCTCGCCCGGGTCGAGGTCGAGGACCAGCCGGTCGGCCAGCCCGGGCGCGGCGGCGTGCCACTGGGGGACGTGCAGTTCGAGGCAGCCGAGGTTGGCGGCCCAGAGCAGCGCGGCGCCGTCGTCCAGGAGGACCTGGCGCAGGTCGCCGCTGTCGCTGGGCACCTCGGCCGTGCGGATCCAGCGCGGGGTGCCGGCGGGCGGGTTCTTGGCGATGAACACCTCGGCCTCGACGCCGTCGGGGCAGCGGAGGAAGGACACCGGGCGGTCGTGCAGGTGGGGCAGGAGGGCGGTGTGGACGGCCGCGTAGTAGCTGAGGACCTCGCCCTTCAGGGTGCCGGTCCGCGGGTAGTAGACCTTGTCCAGGTGGGAGAGCGCGAGGGTGCGCCCGTCCACGACCATCTGCGGCATGGGCCGCCTCCGAAGCCGTCGGTGTGGCCCCCGCTGCCAGTCTGCCCGGGGTGCGGGGCGGGCGCGAACGTGGCTTTCCGTGTACGCGCCCGCACGGTCGGTGGGGCGGTTATGCTGCCGACGGTTCGCGAACTGACGCTGCGTCAAGGGGGATCGGGGCGATGGTCGGTGACTGGCGGGCCCTGCCGGCGAGGCTGGGGCCGCAGGAGCGGGAGCTCGTGGCGGGGCTGCGGGCGCTGAAGGACGGGTCGGGGCTGACGCTGGCCGAGCTGGCGGCGAAGACGCACTACAGCAAGTCGTCCTGGCACCGGTGGCTGAACGGGGAGCGCGTGGTGACGGAGGCGGCGCTGGCCGCGTTCGGCGCGCTGGCGGGGGTGCCGGCGGAGCGGTGCGCCGACCTGGAGGCGCTGCGGGTGGCGGTTGCCGGGGCCGGCGCGACGGAGGCCGCGGCGGAGTTGCCCGGGCCGGCGGAGCCGCCGTCGTGGCCGGAGGAGGGGGAGCCGGAGCCCGCGGCCCGGCCGCGCCGGACCTGGTGGTGGGCGGCGGCGGCCTCGGCGGCCGGTGTCGCCGCGGTGGCCGGGGCGCTCGCCCTGAACGACGGCGGCTCCGAGCGCAGCCCGGGGGCCGCCGCGACGACGGGCACCGCCCGGGCCACCGCCCAGGCCACCGCGCTGTGCGAGGCCGCCGGCTGTGTCGGGAAGGACCCGCAGGCGAGCGGCTGCGGATCGGACGCCACGACGATCGCGACCGCCAACGTGCGGCAGATGACCATCTACGTGCGCTACAGCCGCCGCTGCCGGACGGCCTGGGCGAAGCTGACGGACGCCACGGCGGGGTACCGGGCGACGATCACCAACTCGGCGGGGCAGAGCCAGACCGCCCTGGTCCACTGGGGGTACGACGCGTACTCGCCGATGGTGGACGCGTCCCAGAACGACAGCCGGATCCAGGTCTGCGGCGAGCAGCCGGACAACAGTCGCAACTGCACCCCGGTGATCATGGACCCGGCGACGGCGCCGGTGGTTCCGGTTCCGACGCCGGCCGCGGCCACGGGTGCGAGCGCGGCCCCGACCCCGACCTCCCCCGCCACCGACTCCCCGGCGCCCGCCCCGAGCCCCGACGCGGCGGATCCGACGCCGCAGTGACGCCGGAGGGCGGCTCCCCTCAGCCGGGCGAAACGAGGGCGTGGGCGTCC
Source organism: Kitasatospora sp. NPDC057904 (assembly GCF_042887925.1). Taxonomy (NCBI): domain Bacteria; kingdom Bacillati; phylum Actinomycetota; class Actinomycetes; order Kitasatosporales; family Streptomycetaceae; genus Kitasatospora; species Kitasatospora sp. NPDC057904. The sequence continues at coordinate 849,517 of NZ_JBHVOL010000001.1, read as the reverse complement.
CCGACGAGGTCCTCCACGCGCTCCCAGTCGACGGGCACCGCGTCCAGGTAGACGCCCACCCAGCCGCGGTGCCCGACGTACGGCGGGCGGAAGTACCGCTGCGGGTCCCGCCCGGTCAGCTCCGCCTGCACCCCGTCCGGCGCGGCACACCAGAAGGCGAGCCGCTCGTCGTGGTGGTGGTCGGCGAGCATGACGAACACCCGGGCCCGGCGGCCGGCGCCGGCGAACCAGGTCGGCTCGCCGTGGCTGACCCGCTCCGCGGTCTCCGGCAGGGCGAGGCACAGCGCCCGCAGGCGGTCGACGGGCGTGGGCATCGGCCTCACCCGTTCTGCGGGGCCGACGGCCGCGGGGAGCCCGGGTAGGTGCCGAAGTACCAGCGGTTGCCCTCCGGGTCGGCGGCCGCGAAATCGCGCGAGCCGTAGTCGGTCTCGTGCAGCCCGGTGGTGATCCGGGCGCCGGCGGCGACGGCCCGCGCGTGGACGCCGTCCGGGTCCGCCGTGACGACGTAGGCGCTGAACGTGCCCGGGCGGCCTGGCCAGGTCCCGGTGCCCTCGGGCGCGTCCCGCTCCGAGCCGAGCATCACGCCGCCGCCCTCGGGCCAGGCCAGTTCGGCGTGCGCGACGAACTCGCCCTCGCCGTACGCCACGACCTCCTCGAAGCCGAAGGCGTCGGCCAGGAAGCGGATCAGGGCGCGCGCGTCGTCGGCGCGCAGCGTGGGCCAGACCTGCGGGGCGGGGGTCTTCGCGTCGGTGGTGTCCATGGCTGCCTCCTGCGGTGGTGGGTGCCGGCCGGTCGCCGTCACGCCTCCCACTCTGCGACCGGGTCGCCCGCCCCGCCTTGGACGTTTCGGAACCGCTTCTCCTCCGGCCCCTCCGCCGCCAGCCACGCACTCGGCGCCGCCCCGGCCAGCGCGCGGAACTCGCGGGCCAGGTGCGCCTGGTCGAAGTAGCCGCAGCGGGCCGCCAGCTCCGCCAGCCGGGGCGGCGCGCCGCCGGTCAGCAGGTGCCGGGCCCGGTCGAAGCGGATCACCCGGGCGGCGGCCTTCGGCGTCAGCCCGGTCTCGCGGCGGAAGCGCTCCTGGAGGTGCCGCGCGCTCCACCCCGTCTCCCGGGCCAGCGCCGCCACCGCGAGCCCGCCGCCGCTGCGCCGCAGCGCCTGCCAGGCCCAGCAGACCTCCGGCGGTACCCGCCCCGACGGGCGGGCGGCCCGCAGCAGGGCGCCGTCCAGCAGGGCGAAGCGCTCGTCCCAGGTGGCGGCGGCGCGCAGCCGCTCCTGGAGGTGCGGGGCCAGTCGGCCGAGGACGTCCTCCGCCGGGAGGTCGATCCCGGCGAGCTCCCCGGCCGGTACCCCGAACAGCGCCCTGGCGGCCAGCGGGTGCACGGCGATCTGCACGCCCGACTGCCGGCCGTCGTGGGTGATCAGCGCCGGGGCCGTGTGCAGGCCGCCGAGCAGGGTGGCGTACGCGTCGGGCCGCTGCGCCGGGTCGGGGTGGGCGGCGAGGACCAGCGGCTCGTCGAGGGTGAGGATGAAGGTCAGGTAGGGGGAGGGCAGGCCGCGGTGCACGGCGGGCGCGATGCCGCGCTGGCGGTAGCCGGAGTACCAGGCGACGTACGGCCGCAGCGCCGTCGCGGGCCGGGCCCGGACGGCCTCGTCGACCACGCCTTCGCGCACGGGTTCGGCGGCTTCCGTCGTCACCCTCCCAGTATCGGTGGCCGCGGTCGCGGGCGGGCGGGATGTTGCCTATGGTGATCGCACGGTCACACCGCGGGTGCGCGGTGCCGCCGACGGGGGAGCGAACGGGGGGAACTTCCGGGGGGAACGACCTCTGGGGGGAACCACTCACGAAGGAGTCCCCGTGACCAAAGCCCGAGAGATCATGCACACCGGCGCCCAGTGCATCGGCGCGCACCAGACGCTCGCCGAGGCCGCGATGATGATGCGCGACAAGAACGTCGGTGCGCTGCCGATCTGCGGCGACGACCAGAAGCTGAAGGGCATCATCACCGACCGCGACATCGTCGTGCGATGTCTCGCGGAGGGCAAGGACCCGGCCAAGATGACGGCCATGGACCTCGCCGGGCACCTGCACTGCGTGCGGGCCGACGACGACATGGACGCGGTGCTGCGGAAGATGGAGCAGCACCAGATCCGGCGCATCCCGGTGATCGACGGCGAGCGGCTGGTCGGCATGATCAGCGAGGCCGACCTGGCGATGGGCCGGCGCGACGGCCACCGCCTGACCGACCAGCAGATCCTGGAGTTCATGGAGGGCGTCTACATGAAGGCCTGACCGGGCCGGACGTCCCCGGCGGCGGGTCCCGTGCGAACGACCGCACGGGGGCCCGCCGTCGGCGTGTTCTCCCGGGAAGGTCCGCCGGAAGGTCCGCCACACGAACAGTCTCGATATGAGAAACGATCTTTCTCAATGGGCGAGATGAGCGCACAATGGCGGCATGGGAAAGCAGTACGAGAACATCGACGGCCGGCTGCGCGAGTTCATCGAGCGCCAGCCCGTCTACTTCGTCGCCACCGCGCCGCTCGCCGCCGACGGCCACGTCAACGTGTCGCCCAAGGGCCGGTCCGGCACCCTGGTCGTCCTGGACGAACGGACCCTCGCCTACCTGGACTTCGGCGGCTCGACCGCCGAGACCATCGCCCACCTGCGGGAGAACGGCCGCGTCACGCTCATGTGGTGCGCCTTCGACGGCCCGCCCACCGTCGTACGGGTCCACGGCCGCGGCGAGCCGGTCTTCCGCGACGACCCGCGCTTCACCGGCCTCCTGGCCCGTTTCGGGCCCGGCGTGGACGGTCCCGCCCTGCGCGCGGTCGTCCTGGTCGCGGCCGAACGCGTCAGCGACTCCTGCGGCTTCGCCGTCCCGCTGATGGACTACCGCGCCGACCGCGCCCTCCACGCGGATTACTTCGCGCGCAAGAGCGACGAGGAGTTCGGCACCTACTGCGAGAACAAGCCGTACGTCGTCACCAGCATCGACGGCCTGCCCGCCCTGCCCGTGCCGCTGCCCCCGCGCCCGGAGTGACCCGCAGGGCGCGCCCTAGCCGCGCGCGGAATAGCGGTAGAGGTCGCGCAGCAGGGCGATCTCGGCGCCGTGGTGGAGGAGTTCCTGGTTGACCCACCAGACGACGTCCAGGAAGGGCTCGTCCGCGTCGCCGCCGTAGGGGTAGGTGCAGTGGCCGACGGTGTCGAGCGCGGCGTCGTCGGCGGCGAGCAGGGCCTTCCGCCAGGCGTCCGCGGCGGTGTCGAAGGCGGCGACCGCGGATTCGGCGTCGCCGTGGACCGGGAAGGCCTCGCGGGTGAGGGAGCGGGTGCCGTCCGTGTGGTCGGCGCGCAGCAGGAGCAGTTCGGTGAGGTGGGTCAGCCGCCAGGCGAGGGTGGTGAACGGCGCCGGCTCGGGGTGCGGCCACCCGGCGGTGTCCCGGCCCCACGCGCCCGCGCCGACCAACAGGGTGGCGCGTTCGCCCGGCCCGTCCGCGTGGCGCCGCACCGACCAGCAGCCGGGCACCGGCTCCCAGCGGTACTCGTCGTCCGTCAGCGGCCCGACGGCCACCGCGGTGCCGTTGCCGCTGTCGACGGCGGGGCCGGCCAGCCGGTTGCGCAGGCGGGTGCGGGCGAAGTCGAACTCGGCCAGCAGCGGGACGAGTCGGGGCGGCAGGGGCATCGGGACGGCTCCGGTCGGTGGCAGGGCGCGGACGGCCCGCACCTTGCCACACCGCGGCACGTCCCGCGAGCGGATTTTCCGCTCGCCGGCGGTCGCCCACGCATGCCGGCGGTCACCGGTCGCATGCCGCCGGACCCCACCGGGTCCGTGGCGGAGGGAAGTTGGACGGAAATCGGCTAACGGGTGGCGTGGCGGCGGCGGTACCGTGCGCTTTGGTGAGCATCCGTCAAGGCCGGTGAGGGGGACGTGCCATGGGGGGCGGACGGCAGAGCCTGGCGCGGGGGTACTTCCTGCGGGAGGCGGCCGCTTTGCAGCGGGCCAACACCGAGGGCGCGCGGCGGCTGGAGCGGATCGTGTTCCCGGGGGCGGGCGTCGTGATCGTGGGGACGCCCTGGGAAGAGGCACGGCTCGACGTGAGCGCCTCGCGGGACGAGCTGTTCGCGGCGCTGGGCGGGGAGGCCGCGGGATGGGCGGAGCCGGACCGCGGGGTGAGGCCGCGCCTGCCGGTCTCGGCGCCGGCGCCGCCGCTGGCGGTCTACGCCGACCTGCTGGACGACCTCGGGGACCTCGTCTTCACGCTCACCACCTACCCGGCCGACGTCGGGCGTCCGCAGGCGGCGGCGCGGCTGGACGCCGTGCGGCTGGTGGGCGGCGTGACGGCGGTGGTGCAGGTGTGCGCGCCGGGCGGCACGCACCGGATCCGGATCCCGCTGGATTCGGGCGTCCCGCTGGTGGCACTGCCGCTGGCGATCGCCGAGCACCTGCTGGCGGCGGGCGTCGGCACGGACTGGGACTACCCGGTGGAGGAACAGCGGGGGGAGTAGCAGGGGGAGCAGGGGACGCGAAGAGGCCGCCGCACCCGCGATCGGGTGCGGCGGCCTCGGGAGCCGTGGGGCTTACTTGCCCAGGCCGGCCTTGACCGAGCAGATCGGCCAGGCGGTGGGGCCCTGGGCGGCGAGGACCTTCTCGCCGACGGCGATCTGCTGGTCCTTGGTGGCCAGGTCGGCGCGCGGGGCGAAGGAGGTGCCACCGAAGGCGGCCCAGGTGCTGGAGGTGAACTGCAGGCCGCCGTAGAAGCCGTTGCCGGAGTTCACGGCCCAGTTGCCGGTGGCCTCGCACGCGGCGACCTTGTCCCAGACGGTGGCCGGCGCGGCGGAGGCGGTCGTCGCCGTGACGAGGCCGGCCACCGGCAGGGCGAGGACCGCCCCGGCCATCAGAGCCATCCGGACGCGGTTGCGGCGCTTCGGGGTGGCGATGGCGGTGGCAGCGGCGGTCTCGTTACGGAAAGTCATGCGGTTCCTTTCGGAGGTTCTGCGAGCGCGCGGAACCAGGCCCTCGGAAGGCCGTCGGTTTCGGGGACACGCACTCACGTGGTTCGGCACCGGTTCCGGCTCCCGGGCGGTGAGGCCCGGTGGAGCGGTGTGCTCGGTGCAACGGGTTCGAAGGTACGGGGGCGGTCGTGGGGGTTTCAAGGATTTACGGATCAAGGCAGGTCAGCGAGGTGTTACCGGGCGTAAGGATCAAGGAATTGGGCACTTTTGGGGCTTTTTGCCCCTATTTCCAAGATCAAAAGGCCTCTCGAAGTGGTCCGGACCACTCAGCGGGCCGTGTGAGGCCGCGCACACCGTCGACGGGGAGTGACGGTCCGCGGGCTCCCGGTGCCGGATCCGCCGCCCTCGGCGCGCCCGGGGGTGGCCCGCACCACAGGCCTCACCCGGAGTGCCCCGTGTCCTCACTCCCGGTGGCGGGCATAGCCTCGGGCGCATGAGCGAGCGGAGCGAGCGAATCATCGGTAGGCGCGTATGGGCGAATGCCCCTGGCGAGCGAAGCGAGGCGGGCGCATGAGTAACGACAGCGATGCGGAGGCCCTCGGCGGTGCCGAGGAGCCCGGGGCGGCGGTCGCACCCGCCGGGTTCGAGCTGGGGACGGACGGACCGAAGGTGATCCTGGCCGGGCTGGACGGCTCGGACTCCTCCTGGCGGGCCACCGCCTACGCGGCCGGCCTGGCCCGGCGGCAGGGCGCGACCCTCGCGGTGGCGTACGTGCAGCCCGTGCTCGGCGCGGCCACGGCACTGGCGGGTGCGGCGGTGGAGGAGACGACGCAGGAGATCGCCGAGGAACTGCTGGCGGCCCTGCGCGACGCCGAGCAGCGGATGAAGGACGTGTGGCGCGTCGAGTGGCACTTCCTGACCATGCGCGGCGACCCCTATACGGGGCTGGCCAAGCTCGCGAACGAACTGCGGGCCGACGCCGTCGTCGTCGGCGCCTCCGAGCAGGCCGGGCACCGGGTGATCGGCTCGGTGGCCGTCCGGCTGGTGAAGGCGGGGCGCTGGCCGGTGACCGTCGTGCCGTAGCGGGCTCCACGGCGGGCTCCGCAGTGGGCCCCGGTGCGGAGCCGGAAGGCGGGAACGCTAGGCTCCGCACCCATGATCGAGATCACGGGGGTCCAGGCGGAGCCTGGCGGCAGCGTCACGCTGAAGTTCGAGGACAAGCGCTTCACGGTGGAACCGGTGGAGACGGGGTGGGACTGGCGGGGGATCTTCCTCGTCGGGTTCGGGATCTTCATGCTCCTGGCGCTGGTGTCGCTGTTCGGCTTCGGCTACATCATCAGCAAGGCCCACCTCACGAAGCTGGAGAACGCGAACGCCGTCTTCTTCTTCTCCTGCTTCGGGCTCTCGCTGCTGTCCGGCGCCCTGGCCTGGCTGAGCGAGCAGATCATCGACATCTTCGGCAGCGGCAAGCCGGCGAAGTACACGCTCGCGGTCGAGCGCATCGCGGGGATCCAGTACGAGCAGACCGACCCGCAGGGCGGCCTGCGGGCCACCGTGCGCAAGGCGGACGGCGACGTCGTCCGGCTGAGCGTGGCCGGCGCCAAGGGCCCGGAGCTGTACCGGGCGTTCGACGGGATGTTCCGGCCGGCCGCCCCGCAGTACGGAGAGGCCCCGCAGTACGGCGTGCGCTGAGCCGGGGCCGCCCAACGGGCGTGCGGCACGGCGGAGATAGGGTGCGTGACCATGACGGACACGCCGGTCACGCACCCCCGCCAGCCCGAGCCCGCCCACCAGCCGACCGACCCCGCCCACCAGACCGGCAGTGACCTCCACCTCGACCTGCCCGCCACCGGCGGCCGCAGAGCGGCCCTGATGACGGCGCTGCGCGAGGCCATCCGCAGCGGACGGCTGGCCCCCGGCACCCGGCTGCCGCCCTACCGCACGCTCGCCGCCGACCTCGGCCTCGCCCGCAACACCGCCGCCGAGGCCTACGCCGAACTCGTCGCCGAGGGCTGGCTCACCGCCCGCCAGGGCTCCGGGACCACCGTCGCCGAGCGCGCCGAGCCCGTGCCGACGGCCAGGGCCCGCCGCCCCTCCGTCCGCCCCGGGCCCGTCCACGACCTGCGCCAGGGGCAGCCCGACGCCGCCTCCTTCCCGCGCTCCGGCTGGCTCGCCGCCGGGCGCCGCGCCCTGACCGCCGCGCCCAACGAGGCGTTCGGGCCCGGCGACCCGCAGGGGCGGCGCGAACTGCGCACCGTCCTCGCCGACTACCTGGCCCGCGCCCGCGGCGTGCGCACCGACCCCGACCGGATCGTCGTCTGCTCCGGCTTCGCCCACGCGCTGCGGCTGCTGTTCGACGGCGCGGGCGCCGTCCTGCCCGCCAGGGAGAACGGGCCGCTCGCCGTCGAGGGCTACGGGCTGCCCTTCCACCGCGGGCTGCTGGCCCGCGCCGGGGTCACCACCGTGCCGCTCCCGCTGGACGAGGACGGCGCCAGGACGGCCGGGCTGACGGGCGGCCGCGGGCACGCGGTGAGCCGGGACCTCCAGGACGTCCGGACGGTCCTCCTCACCCCCGCCCACCAGTTCCCCAGCGGCGGGCCGCTGCACCCCTCCCGGCGCGCCGCCGTCGTTGACTGGGCGCGCGGTCGCGGCGGGCTCGTCCTGGAGGACGACTACGACGGGGAGTTCCGCTACGACCGCCAGCCGGTCGGCGCCGTCCAGGGCCTCGACCCGGAGCGCGTGGTCTACTTCGGCACGGCGAGCAAGAGCCTGTCGCCCGCGCTGCGCCTCGGCTGGATGGTGCTGCCCGACCACCTGGTCGACCGGGTGCTCGCGGCCAAGGGCGAACGCGAGGGCTGGGCCAGCGCGTTGGACCAGCTGACGCTCGCCGAGTTCATCGACTCCGGCGGCTACGACCGGCACGTGCGCGGGATGCGCCGGCGCTACCGGGACCGCCGCGACCGGCTGGTGGCCGCCCTCGCCGAGAGCGCCCCGCACGTCGCCGTCTCGGGCATCGCGGCCGGTCTGCACGCCGTCCTGCGGCTCGCGCCCGGCACCGAGCGCTCGGTGCTCAAGGCCGCCGCCTACCGGGGCCTCGCCGTGGAGGGGCTCGCCGACTACCGGCACCCGGGGCTCGCGGCGCAGGACATGCCCGCCGCCGACGGACTCGTGGTCGGCTACGCCACCCCGCCCGACCACGCCTACCAGGCGGCGCTCGCCGCGCTGTGCGACATCCTGCCGGCGCCGGCCTGAGCGGGGCGGGGCCCCGGGAGCGTCGTCCGGCCGGCCCCGCGGCGCACCCGGCCGCGTGGCGGGCAGGATACGGTGCCGGGCGACGGCTCGGGGGCGGAACGCGTGCGCAATGACCCGCCGCGTCCGCCCGTGCGTCGTCACCCGGTACCGGCCGCGGCGGAGGGGAGCAACGGAAGCGGTACCGCCCCCTACGCTCCATGGACATGCGCAGAACACATCTCAGCCGTTCCGCTCTCGCCGCGATCCCGGCCGCCGCCGGTCTGCTCCTCTCCGCGGCGCCCGCCCAGGCGGCCGCGCCACTGCCCCTCACGGCCGTCGTGGACCGGGCGACGACCACCCCGGGCGGCTCGTTCACGCTCGCACTGACGCTGACCAACCCTTATGACACGCCCATCCAGTTCGTCTACCAGAGCGTCCAGCCGACCTACCCGACCACCCTGGAGCCGGGCCTCAAGTTCACCGCCACCGCGTGCGGCACCCAGACCAACGGGTGCAGCGAGAACGTGCACGGCGGCATCGCCCGCTACAACGTGCCGCTCGCGCCCGGTGCCTCCAGCAGCTTCAGCGTGACCTTCACCGTCGCCAAGGACTCGGCCTGCGGACCGTCCACCCGGATCGACCTCTACACCTACCTGTACTACGAGTACAACGCCGGCCTGTCCAACAACTCCGGCATCGTCAACATTCCCGGCACGCAGGTGCCCTGCGCCTGACCCGGTTCCCGCAACCCCTTCGTCCGTCCCCCGGATCCCGGTGAATCACCCGGCCTTCCCCGACCTCTCCTGAATCCCCCCGACCCCCTCGATCCCCCGTCAGGTGCTGGCCACCCCCGTACCGGCACCTGACGGGCCGTTCGCGCGCCCGCGCCCGGCCGCTGTCGGTGGCGGCTGGCAGGCTGGGTCCCATGTCCGAACCGCTGTGCACCGACCCCGCCGACGACCTGCTCGTGCCGATGCCGTACGCCGTGTACGCCGCCATCCGGGAACGGGCCGGGGAGCGGACCGCCCCGCTCGTGGACCGGCTGCTCCGCTCCTCCCTCGCCCTGACCCCGGCCCTCGACGACCGCTCCGCCGGGGTGCCCGCCGCGGGCCCGGCCGTCGGCCTGCTCGGCGGTCCGGCCGCGCTGCCCGCCGACGTCGCGTGGCCCCGCCACGGCGAGCACCCGATGCAGCTCCTCGCCCAACTCGACTGCGCCGGCCTGGCGGAGGCCCACCGCACCACCGGCCCCGGAGGTCCGTGGCCGCTGCCGGCCGACGGGCTGCTGCTGTTCTTCCACGACGACCTGTTCTCGGACTACGCAGGCCACGGCTGCCGCGTCCTGCACGTCCCGGCGGGGGCGCCGCCGCGGCCCGAGCCGGCCGGCCGCGGCGAGTTCGCCCCGCTCGCCGCCGTGCCGCTGCGGGCGGACTGGGTGCTGTCCGCGCCGTCCTACCAGGACCGCGAGCTGGAGGACCTGTTCCCCGACGACTTCATGGTCGCGCTCGACCTCGCCTCCGACTTCCGCGACCACCTTCCCGGCCCCGACGTCCGGGTGCTCGGCTGGTGCGACACCGACACCGGACGGCACGAGGGGCACCGCCCGCTGCTCCAGGTCGAGGCCTCGGCGGCCGGCGCGCACTGGGGCGAGACGGTCAACGTCTCCTTCTGGATCACCGACGAGGACCTGGCCGCCGGGCGCTTCGACCGCGTCCGCCACGGCATGGAGGTGGCCTGACCCAGGGGGCTGTCTTCGAACCCCCGCCTGCCGTGCGACGACAGCCCGCTAGGCCCTGCACACGAACCACCGCACCGCCACGCCGCAACCGGCGTGGCGGTGCGTCGTGTTGACGCCGCACGCCACCCCGTCGGGCCCGTCGCGGCCCCGGGGAGCCGGGGCCCGGGCGGCCCGACCGGGCCCGCGGCGGCTCCGCGACGTGGCCCTGACCAGGCCTCCGGCACAAGCGGATCCGCGCGGCGAACGGACGTTTGACAGGCTTTTCGCGCGGAGCGGGCGGATCCGGATCAGATTCACCCTATCGGGGGGCACTCGGCCGCCGTACGGCTCTGGCCGGGCCCCGGTGATCTAGGGTTCCGGATGGGCCGCCGGGAGAGGCGCCCGCGCTTGCGCAGACTTCGCCAAACCCCCCACCAATACCCGTATCTGATGATCCGCCATGGCTCCGGCCGGGACGGATCGGTCCGACCCGCCCGCGTGATTCGACCAGATGAAGGAGACCCCTGCCGATGCCCGTCGACACCAGCACCGAGACACAGCAGGCACAGCAGCAGTCCCTCGCCACAGCCGCTGCCCGCAACCTCGCGACCACCACCAAGTCCGCACCGCAGATGCAGGAGATCACCTCCCGCTGGCTGCTCAAGGTGCTCCCCTGGGTCGAGGCCCACGGTGGTGCCTACCGGGTGAACCGTCGCCTCACCTACACCGTCGGCAACGGCGTGGTCGAGTTCATCAAGACCGGGTCCGAGGTCCGGGTGATCCCCCGCGAGCTCGGCGAGCTCGCCCTGCTGCGCGGCTACGAGGACGACGACGTGCTCACCGCCCTCGCCGACCGCTGCCAGCAGCGGGACTTCGGCCCCGGCGAGGTGCTCGTCACCCAGGGCGAGGCGGCCGACCGGATCTACCTGATCGCGCACGGCAAGATCAACAAGATCGGCACGGGCAAGTACGGCGACGAGACGGTCGTCGGCGTGCTCGGCGACGGCGACCGCTTCGGCGACGACGCCATCCTGAACCCGGACGCGGTCTGGGAGTACACCGCCAAGAGCGCGACCGCCGGTGTCGTCCTCACGCTCAGCCGCCGCGACTTCGAGCAGATCCGCGACAACGCGCCGACCCTCCAGGAGCACCTCCAGGAGTTCCTGGCCCTGCCGCTGCAGGCGCAGAACGAGCGCGGCGAGGCCGAGATCGCCATGTCGGCCGGCCACCACGGCGAGCACGAACTGCCCGGCGCCTTCGTGGACTACGAGCTGAAGCCGCGCGAGTACGAGCTCAGCGTCGCGCAGACCATCCTCAAGGTCCACACCCGCGTCGCGGACCTGTACAACCAGCCGATGAACCAGATCGAGCACCAGCTGCGCCTGACCATCGAGGCCCTGCGCGAGCGGCAGGAGTTCGAGATGATCAACAACCCGGAGTTCGGCCTGCTCAACAACGCCGACTTCGACCAGCGGATCCAGACCCACTCCGGCCCGCCCACCCCGGACGACCTGGACGAGCTGCTCAACCGCCGCCGCGACCCCGACTACCTGCTCGCCCACCCGCGCGCCATCGCGGCGATCGGCCGCGAGCTCAACGCCCGCGGGATCTACCCGCACCACGTCGACCTCGGCGGGCAGCAGGTGCCGGCCTGGCGCGGGGTGCCGATCCTGCCGTGCAGCAAGATCCCGATCACCAAGGAGAACACGAGCTCGATCCTCGTGATCCGTACCGGCGAGGACAACCAGGGCGTCATCGGCCTGCACCAGACCGGCCTGCCGGACGAGTACCAGCCGTCGCTGTCGGTCCGCTTCATGGGCATCGACGAGAAGGCGATCATCTCCTACCTGGTCAGCGCCTACTACTCGTGCGCGATCCTGGTGCCGGACGCGGTCGGCGTCCTGGAGAACGTCGAGATCGCGCACGGCCGTCACTGAGCGCCGAGCGGCCCCCGGCCGCCGGACCGCGAGCGGCGGTCGATTTTTGCTCCCGGAACGAGCCGAGGCCGTAACCGGCCCGCTCGAAGATCGTTTGACCAGATGACGGACGGCCCGCCCCCGGAGGCGGGCCGTTCGCCTGACGGGGGCGGTGAGCCCGCGGTCCGCAGTTCCGCACGGCACGTGCCGGTCCTGCTGCGCCCCTCCGTCCGGCTTTCCTGCCCCAGAGCACTCTGCCCGCAACGGCGGTGTGCTTTCCCGACGATCCGAGAGGTGGGTGGATCCATGCCGCAGCCCCGGCAGCTCCGACGGATACCGGCGGACGGCCGAGGACGTGCCGTCCGCGGGCGAAAGGCGCGGGTGGCCGGTGCCGCGGTCGGCGTGGTGGCCATGTGCGCGCTGCTGAGCGGCGCGTCGGCCTCGGGCGCCGTGCGCCACGGCGGGGGACACCCGCACGGGCCGGTCGCCGACGTCTGCGTCTGCACCGGCACGGACGTCTCGGTGGACGTCGGGCCGGACGGGCACGACGTCGGCGTCGGGGTCGGCGTGGACGTCCAGGTGCACTGGCACCACCCGTGTCGGCCGCACGACGATGACGATGACGACGATGGCGGGCAGGACGGCAAGGGCGGGGACCACTGGGACCACGGGTACCACTGGGGACACCATCACCATTCGTGCCCGAGCCCGACGCCGACACCGACCCCTACGCCGACCCCCACCCCGACTCCGACACCCACCCCCACGCCGAGCGCCCCACCCCCGAGCCCGACGCGCACACCGGCGCCTCCGCCCCCGTCGTCGGCACCCCCGCCGCCGCCCGCACCGGCGCCGGCCCCGCGACTCCCCGCCCCGGCCGTGCCGCAGACGCCACGGCCGGCGCCCCCCGTGCCCCGCGCGGCCCCTTCGCCGAGCCCGGCCGCGGTGCTCCCCACCCCGGCGGCGAGCCCGCCGCCTCCGCCCCCGCCGACCCCGGCGTGGCCGACTCCCGCGCCGCAGGTCCGCTACCACGTGCCGGTCGGTCAGCCCCTGGCGGAGGCCCCGGTGCACCACCGCACCGCCAAGACGACCACCACGATGCTCATCGTGACCGTGCCCGCGGTGATCGCGGCGGCAGCGCTGCGCCCGGGCCGCGGCGGTGGTGGCGGCGGCCGAGGCCGGTTGAGCGGTTCCTGACCGCCACCCGCCCGCCGAAACGACCCCCGAAGAACCCCTGAACAACCCGCTGGGCCCGGACCTTTCGCGTCCGGGCCCCACCCCGACATTCCCCGTCACCGAGCAGAGCCAGAGAAGGGAGTCCCCATGGACGAGTGGGTCGCTTTGGCCATCGCCATGGCGGCGGCGTGCGCCGTCGTCGTGGCGGTGGTCGTGCTACGGCACCGCCGGGTGGGCACCGTGAAGCACGCCGAGACCCCGGACGTGATCGAGTACATCACGATGATGATCGGCGTGGTCTACGCGATCGTCCTCGGTCTCGCGATCGCGGGCGTCTGGGAGGCGCGCGGCAGCGCCCAGGACGGCGTGTTCCGCGAGGCCCAGTCGCTCCAGGAGGTGAGCGACCGGGCGGTGGTCTACCCGGCCGAGGTCCGCGACAAGATCAGGGCCGACGTGGACGCCTACGTGTCGTACGTCGTCCAGGTCGAGTGGGACTACATGCGCGACCACGGGAGCGTCTCCGACAAGGGCAACGAGCTGCTGGCCCAGGTGCGTTCGGACGTCGCCACCCGGCAGCCCGCGAACGAGCTGGAGGCGCAGACCTACCAGCCCGTGATGGACCGGATCGCCGCCGCCACCGACGCCCGCAACGCGCGCGGGCAGAACGCCGGGCCGACGATGCCCGGGATGGTCTGGTTCGGGCTGATCGCGGGCGGGCTGGTCACCTTCGGCATGCTCTTCGCGCTCCAGATTCGGCGCACGCCGCGGGAGTTGATCCTGGCGGGCTGCTTCAGCGCGCTGATCGCGTTCCTGCTGTTCATGATCTGGGACTTCGACGACCCGTTCGGCGGGAGCGTCCGCGTCACCACGCAGCCGTTCACCGATCTCTTTCCGCACCTGAACCTGGGCGGCGGAGACTAGTCACCGAAGGACCGGGGGCCGTGCGGATCGATCGGCGATCCGCACGGCCCTGTCTCATTTCTGACGATCAGTCAGTGAAGGCTGCTGTCCATGGTGTTCAGCAGCGTGCCGGAGGCGTCGTCGTTCTCCAAGGAGAAGGCGAACATGCCGCCCAGCCCCTTGCCCTTGGCGTAGGCGCCGCGGGCCTGGATGGCCTGCGGGGTGTCGCCGGTCCAGAAGTTGGTGCCGTCGTAGATCCAGCTGCTCTCGGTGACCGGGTCCCAGTGGGTGTTCGCGGCGGTCGGGTCGAGCTCCTTCCAGGCGGCCAGGCCGGCCTCCTGGCTGAGCGGCTTGGCCGCGGTCGGGCCGGTCGCGCTCTGGTACAGGCCGTGGTTCGAGCCGGCCGGGACGCCCGTCCAGCCGCGCCAGTAGAACGGGATGCCGAGGACGAGCTTGTTCGCCGGGAAGCCGCCGGGGATGCCGTACTCGGGGAGACCCGTGGTGTACGCGGCGAGCATGGTGTCCACGTTGTACTTGCGGGTGCCGGGGGTGATCGGCGTGGTCGGGTCGGCCGGGCTGTCGTGCAGCGGGTCCTGGTGGTTGGTCGGGCCCTTGGCGTCCCAGGCGCCGTGCATGTCGTAGGACATGACGTCGGCGTAGTCCAGGTAGGCGCCGATCCTGTCGGTCTCCAGCTGGGCGATCTTGTCCTGGCCGCTGGGCAGGGCGGCGGTCAGCAGGAAGCGCTTGCCCTGGGCGGCGCCGAGGGCGTCCAGCTGGGTGCGGAACTCCTTGAGCAGCAGGGTGAAGTCCTGCTTGTCGGCGGGGGAGTAGTGGTTGCCGGTGTGGCCGCCGGCCGAGGCCGGGTACTCCCAGTCGAGGTCGACGCCGTCGAAGATGCCGGCCGCCGAGGCGGGGCCGCCGGAGGCGTCGCCGGCGACGCCGGTCGGCAGGTCGCCCTTGAGGAACATGTCGACGCACGAGGAGACGAACGCCTTGCGGGAGGCGTCGGTCGCGGCGGCGTCGGAGAAGTACTTGGAGTACGTCCAGCCGCCGATGGAGATGGTGAAGCGCAGGTTCGGATACTTGGCCTTGAGCTGGCGCAGCTGGTTGAAGTTGCCCTTGAGGGGCTGGTCCCAGCCGTCGTCGGTGCCGTCGACGCTGTTCGCGGCGGTGTAGCCGTCCTGGTAGTCGGCGTAGGCGTCGCCGGCGCCGTCACCGGCGTTCGGGTTGCTCTCGTTGGCGGAGTCGGAGGCCTTCACCGCCTGGAAGCAGGTGAACTTCGTCGGGTCGATGTTGGCGAACGCGTAGTGGACGACGTCGAGCTTGCCGGCCGCGCCGCTGGTGTCGACGTTCTTCGGGTAGTACGCGTTCTCGTAGATGCCCCACTGGTCGAAGTAGGCCGAGCGGACGGGCTGTTGGGCGGGCGCGTCGGCGGTCGTGGTGGACACCGGCGCGGACTGGGCGGAGGCGTGGCCGCCGGAGTACGCCTGCACGCTGAAGGTGTAGCCGCTGCGGGGGAGCAGCGAGCTGACCGCGACCGAGGTGCCCATCGAGGTGGCGACCAGCTGTCCGTTGGACCACACCTTGTAGGCGACCGGGCCGTCGCCGGAGGGCAGCGTGGAGGGTTGCCAGGTCAGCACGACGGCGTTGGCGGTGACCTTGGTGACGGAGACGCCGGTGGGGGTCGTGACCTTGCCGTCCCCGGCGGGGCCGCTCGCCGTCGCGGTGGCGGTCGGGGTGGGGCTGCCGGTGCCGGTGGCAGTCGGGCTGCCGGTCGCGGTCGGGCTGGTCGAGGCGGTGGGGCTCGTGGACGCCGTCGGGCTCGTGGACGCGGTCGGGCTGGTCGAGGCGGTGGGGCTGCCGGTCGCCGTGGGGCTCGTCGACGAGGTCGGCCCGGACGGGCCGGTCAGGGTGAGGTCGTCGGCGTAGTAGGTGCCGGTGCCGTACCAGCCGTGGGTGAACACGGTGACCGAGCTGGTCGTCGCCCCGGTGGTGAAGCTCGTGCTCAGCCGGCTCCACCCGGTCGCCCCGGGCGTCCAGGTCGAGGAGTTGACGCCGTCTCCGGTGGCGCCGAGGTAGACGTAGCTGCCCTGCACCCAGCCGGACAGCGTGTAGGCGGTGTTCGGCTGGACGGCGACGGTCTGCCGGCACTCCGCGGTGTCCGAGGCCGACGCCGCCCCGCTGAGGGCGTGGGTCCCGCCGTGCGCCGGGGTGGTGACGACCGAGCCGTTCGAGCAGGTCCAGCCGGCCAGGGTGCCGGTCTCGAAGTCGCCGTTGGTCAGCAGGTCGACGGTCGCGGCGGACGCGGGGCCGAGGGTGAGCGCGAGGGCGGCCGTGCCGGTGGTGAGGGTGGCCGCGAGGGCCAGGGCGGTGGCCCGTCTGCGCGGTGCGGCCCGGTGCGCGTCGGCGCGCGCGGGCATGACGCGGTCGTGCATGCGGTGTGTCCTCCGGATGTGTGGGGGTTCCGGCGGTGCGGTGGCCCGGGTGGGCCGTGGGGAGCCGTGCCGGGCGCTGTGGAGGCGCGCGGGCGGGTGGCGCGTGAACTCGGTACCACAGATTGGACTGGACCAATAATCCGCGTCAAGGGTTCGCCGGTCCCGGCCGCGCCCTCGCCAGTCCCGGCCGGAGCCCGATCCGTCGTGTCCAGCGGCCGGACCCTTCCCGGGTGAGGCTTGCGCGGACCGGTAAGTTGACCGGTACCTCGCAGGCCCGCCGAACGGAGGACTCGCCATGGACAGCCAGGACTGGGACGACCGCTACGCCGCGGAGGAGCTGGTGTGGGGCGTCGATCCCAACCTGTGGGTCGTCCGCGAACTGACCGGCCGCGCGCCCGGCCACGCCCTGGACGTCGCCGCCGGCGAGGGCCGCAACGCGATCTGGCTGGCCGGCCAGGGCTGGGACGTCACCGGCCTGGACTTCTCCGCCGTCGCCATCGAGCGCGCCGAACGGCTCACCGCCGAACTGCCCGACGAGGTCGCCGACCGGCTCACCTGGCGCCACGACGACGCCCGCTCCTTCGACCCGTCGGCCGCCGGCTACGACCTCGTCCTGGTCGCCTACCTCCAGGTGCCCGCCCGCGACCGGCGCGTCGCCCTGCGCCGCGCGGCCGACGCGCTCGCCCCCGGCGGCACCCTGCTGGTGATCGGGCACGACCTGCGCAACCTCGCCGAGGGCGTCGGCGGCCCGCAGGACCCGCGCGTCCTGTACGGCCCGGAGGACGTCCTCGCGGACGTCGCCGACCACGGCCTGACCGTCGTCCGGGCGGAGAGCGTCCTGCGTCCGGTCGGCGGTGATCCCGGGCACAAGGGTCAGGACGACGGCCAGAACGGCGGCGGCACCGCCGTCGACCTGCTGGTCCGCCTGGAGCGGGGTGCCGCGTGACCTCTCCGCTCTCCCGCCGCACCCTGCTCGCCGGCCTGACCGCGGTCGTGCCCGTGCTGCTCACCGGCTGCTCGTCGAACTCCAAGTCCGACTCCAAGAAGGCGGCCAAGGCCGCGAACGCGACCGCCGCCCGCGCGAGCGATCCCGGCGGCGACGCCTTCGTGATGATCATCCGGCACGGCGAGAAGCCGGACGGCAGCACGCCGGGCCTGGACGAGAACGGCAAGCACGACGGCAAGTCGCTGACCGAGCGCGGCTGGTCCCGGGCGAAGGCGCTGCCCAGGCTGTTCGACCCGCCGGCCACCGGGCTCCGCAAGCCCGCCCGGATCTACGCCGCCTCCGACCAGGGCCCGCTCGCCGGCGCGCACCGGATGCGGCAGACCGTCACCCCGCTGGGCGCCGCGCTCGGCCTGAAGGTCGACATCACCTACGCCGAGTCGCAGGAGACCGAGCTCGCCGGGGCGGTGCTGACGGGCGCCCAGCCGGTGCTCATCAGCTGGGAGCACGGGCGCATCCCGCGGATCGTGGAGGCCCTCGGCGCGACGGGCAGCGGCGCGCCGGCGGTCTGGCCGGACCGCTTCGACCTCGTGTGGGTGTTCTCCCGGACGGCCGGCGGCCCGTGGACGTTCCAGGAGGTGCACCAGCACCTGCTGGACGGCGACTCCTGAGGCCCCGCAGAGGCCGGGGGACCGTCTCTTCATCTCGCGTACACGCGCCTGAGGATCCGTCAACTAGCGTGTCGTGCATGAGGATTCGTGTGCTGATCGCCGCCTCGGCGACCGCCGTGGTGCTGGTCGCCGGATGCAGCGGCTCCGGTTCGGAGGACGAACCGGAGCCCGGCCGGTCCACGGCCGCCGCCGCGCCGCCCACCGGAGGGCCACCCGCCGGAGGGCCGGGCGAGCGCCGGGCCGACGGCGCCGAACTGCTCTACCGGGCGGGCGGGACGAAGAGCGCGCAGAACCCCGCGTTCGCCCCGGACGGCGCCTCCGTGCTGGTCACCGAGTTCGCCGAGGGCTACAACAAGGGCGCAGCCGCCCTCGGCGTGCTCCCCGTGGAGGGCGACCGCACGCTGCGCAAGGTGCTGGAGGACCCGGACAAGGCCGCCGTCAACCTCCCGGGCACCAGCTGGAACGCCGCCGCCGACGCCTTCGCCTTCGCCACCGACCGGGACGGCGGCCACGACGAGGTCTGGACGATGAAGCCGGGCGGCACCCCCGAGCGGGTCACCCGGCACGACGACGACAGCGGCTTCAACGAGCCGAGCTTCTCCCCGGACGGCGAGTGGATCGTCTTCCAGCAGAGCTGGGAGCCCGAGCACGCGTCAGCCCACGGCGACAGCGCCGAGCAGGACTCGATCTGGAAGGTCCGCCGGAGCGGCGGCGCGCCCGTGCGCCTCGTCGACGGCAAGGGCACGAAGACCGACAACCGGCAGCCGAACTGGTCCCCCAAGGGTGACCGGATCGTCTTCCAGCGCCGCGACGCCGGCAGCGAGAGCTGGGCCCTGTGGACGGTCGGGGCGGACGGCACCGGGCTGCGCCGGGTCACCGACTCGCCCGGGGAGCACACCGATGCGACGTGGTCGCCGGACGGCCGGCACCTGGTCTTCTCGTCCAACGCCGGCACCCTGGCGAACGCGCAGGTCTTCGTGGTGGCGGCGGACGGCGGCGAGCCCGTCCGGGTGACCAGGAACGACGGCTCCTACGACGGAGCGCCGAGCTGGTCCCCGGACGGGAAGTGGATCGCCTTCGAGTCGTCGCCGGGCGGCGAGTCCAACCCGGCGGCGCTGTGGCGGATCCCGGCGCCGAGCCTGTGAACCCGGCCGGCGCTACCGCGTCGAGATCGTGACCAGCGAGTACTGCACGACCGTCAGGGGCACGCTGACCGTCGAGCCGGCGACGGTGTACGGCACCGGCCCGGGCGCCGGGTCGGTGCCGTCCGGGGAGGCGACGGTCACCGAGGCGACGGCGGCGCCCGCGGGCAGGGCGCAGGAGAGCGTGCAATCGGCGGGCGTGGTGCGGAAGTCGGCCTGGGTGTCGCCGAAGTCGGTGAAGTTCACGAGGTGGACGACGACGTCGCCGCCGAGCCGGCGGGCCTCCAGGAAGATGCGGCGGTCCCCGGCCAGGGTGACGGCCGGCGGCGCGGACTGCCGTACCGGCGCCAGCAGCCGGTCGGCCGAGGCCTGGTCGTTCCCCGTGAGGTAGCTCAGCCCCGGCAGGGCCTTGACGTACCACGCGGTGCCGGCGCCGTACGCGTTCCGGTTGGTGTCCGGCAGTTCGCCCGCCCGGCTCAGCCCGAGGACGTCGGCGAGCGCGAACTCGGCGCGCCGGGCGCCGAGCCCGTCGAGGCCGGTGGGCTCGGGGCCGGTGATCAGGACGGTGCCGCCGGCTCGGACGTAGTCCCGCAGGACGGCCGCCTCCGCGTCCGAGACGGCCTGGAGGTTGGGCAGCAGCACGACCTTGAACCGGGCGAGGTCGGCGGCCGTCAGCCCGGGGCTCGTCACGGTGTCGAACGGGATGTGCGCGTACACCAGTGCCTTGACGGTGCCGCGGAACTCGCCCAGCCACGGCATCGTCGCGCAGCTCATCGTCGGGTCGCCGCCGCCCCACCAGTCGGTGACCCCGGCCGGGGGATCGACGGTGACGTACATCCCGTTGCCCGCGGTGGGGCCGACGTAGTCCCGCGAGGCGCTGGAGTGGTAGACGCCCACCTGGGCGAGGGAGACGGCGTCGAAGATGTGCTCCTCGTTGGCCCGGACGAAGGCGTAGACCCGGGTGCGCATCGCCGCGTCCACGCCCTCGTTCTTGTAGGGCGTCCTGACCTCGTAGGGGTTGCAACCGGTGGCGATCACCTGGGCGAGCACGAGCGAGGCGTCGTCCGGCTGCCAGCCGTAGGAGAAGGCCCACGCGGGCCGGTTGCCGCTGGCGGCGCGGGCGTACTTGTACATCGAGATCAGGCAGGTCCAGTCGGTGGCGGTGGCGTGGCGCATGCCGTCGTAGTTGCCGAGGACGTCCACCTCCCACACCTGGCTGATGCCGGCGTCGGCCTGGCGGAGGTAGGCGCCGTCCAGGCCGATCGTGGTCGCGTAGCGGTAGTCCATCGAGACGGTCTCGGAGAAGACGACCAGGTCGGGGTTGACGGAGCGCGCGGCGGCGGCGATGTCCAGCTGGAACCGGGCGAGGTTGCCGTGGCGCCACTCGACGTAGGCGCGGAAGACCGGGTCGGCGTAGTCGGCGGCCCTCGGCAGGGCGAGCCCGGTGTCGGCCTTGAACGCCGCAGCGCCCCACGTGGAGGCGTCGCACCAGGACAGCACGCCGTCGAAGTAGATCGGAACGTCCGGCCAGATCGCGTCGACGCCCGTCGCGGCGAGGAGCTTGATCCGCTTGAGGTAGTAGTCCCGCCAAGGGGAATCGGGGCTGAGCCAAACGCTCTCGTCGTCCTTGTCGACCCACACCACCACGTTGCCGTAGAAGACGTTCGGCTTGCCGTCGAGGTCGCGCTGGACCCACGCGCCGCCCTCGGCGTTCTTGTAGAAGGACCGGCCCTTGAGGCCGCCGGGGGAGATGACCTCCAGCGAGGGGTAGTACATGACCACTCTCAGGCCGGCGGCGTGCGCGAGGCGGGTGAAGGTCGTCACGTCGGCCATGTGCGCCGCGAACTCGGCGTCGGTGTGCCAGTCGGACAGGATCGTGTCGAGCTCGATCACGCTGACGTTCTGGGCCTTCAGCGCGTCGACGGCCGGCTGCATGTCGGCGGCCTCGTTGAACGTGCCGTCGGCCAGGCGGGCGTGGCGCGCCCACTCGGGCCAGGGCTGCGCCGCGGCGGCCGCACCGGTCGGCACCGGTACGGCGGTGGGCACGGGCGCGGCGGCCCGGGCCCGGCCGGGCAGCAGCCGGACGGTGGCCAGGGCGCCGCCGGCGCCGAGGCCCGCGCGCAGCAGGCGGCGGCGGGTGGGCAACTGTTGGTTTGGTTGTTGGCCACGGTAGGTCATTGTGTCCCTCGAATGAGTGATGATGCGGGCAATTGGGCCTGGCAGTCGGCGGCGCGTGTGAGGGTCGGTAGTCGACGGACTGTCGAGGGGAAGTTGCAACGGTGGGCGGGCGCTGCGTGAAGAAGGGGGAGTTGCGGGCGATCGCTGCGCCTTTCGCGGTCGCCGCGCCTGCCGGTGCGCGGATCCGGGATCGGTTGCGGGTCACGGCCGGGGATGC
This sequence comes from Kitasatospora sp. NPDC057904, assembly GCF_042887925.1. Lineage (NCBI taxonomy): Bacteria > Bacillati > Actinomycetota > Actinomycetes > Kitasatosporales > Streptomycetaceae > Kitasatospora > Kitasatospora sp. NPDC057904. Next base: position 828,046 of record NZ_JBHVOL010000001.1, on the reverse strand, counting down.
CGAGGTGCTGCGGCTGGTCGGCCGTCACCTGGGCCGCTACCAGCGGGCGGATCTGGCCGAGCGGGTCGGGATCGGGCAGGCGACCGGGAAGGACACCCGGCGGGCTGGCCGGAAGAAGCGGCTCACGGCCGTCTCCTCCTCCCGGTGGGCCGGTGCCATGACCCGTGTGAGCGAGGACCAGTACCAGCTCGCCGTGCGTTGCCTGTACGAGGAGCGGGCGGGCCTGCGCAGGGCGATCCGCGTGATCGAGAGCCGCCTGGCCGTGCCGTGCGGGAGACGTGAGGGCAGGATCCGGGGCTACGCCGACCAGGACGAGCGGTTCCAGAAGCAGCGGCGGCTGGGCCAGCTCACCGCCCGCCTCGCGGCCGTCCAGGAGCGCATCGACGCGGGACAGCCCTCGATCACGGCCGGCGGTCGTCGGCTGCTCAAGGCCCGGAACAGCCTGGAGGCGGCCCGGCTCACCCCCGAGCAGTGGCGCGCCCGGTGGGAGTCGGCCCGGCTGTTCCTGACCGCCGACGGCGAATCCGGCGCCCCACACGGGAACTACACCATCACCGTTGACCCCGCGACCGGCGAGGTCACCCTCGTGCTGCCCGAGCCGCTGCGCCACCTCGCCAACGCACTCCGGGGACGGTACCGGCTCTCCTGTGCCGTCGCGTTCTCGCACCGCCGGGAGGAGTGGTTGGACCGCCTGAGCGCGAACCGGGCCGTGCGGTACGACATCGTCCACGACCCCGACCGCGACAGGTGGTACCTGGACGCTTCCTGGTCTACTGAGAAGGCCGTCCTCCCGACGCCGGAAGACATCCGGGCGTCCGGACAACGACTCCTGGGCGTGGATCTGAACGCCGACCACCTGGCCGCCTACGTCCTCGACCCGCACGGCAACCCGACCGGCGAGCCGATCAGCGTGCCACTCGACCTCACCGGACCGGCCAGCCGACGGGACGGCTGCCTTCGCGCTGCCATCACCGATCTGATCCGGAACGCCCACACTCATGGCTGCGCCGGGATCGCGATCGAGAACCTCGGCTTCGACGACGCCCGAGCCACCGGCCGCGAGACCATGGGCCGGGGCCGGCGCGGCAAGAAGTTCCGCAAGACCGTCTCCGGCATCCCCACCGGCCGCTTCCGCGAGCGCCTGCGAGGCATGGCCTTCCACGCCGGTCTCGTCGTGATCGCGGTTGACCCGGCCTACACCTCCCGCTGGGGCGAGAAGTACTGGAAGGCCCCGCTCCAGCCCTCGATAACCACTCTCACGGTCACCCGGCACCACGGTGCCGCGGTGGCCATCGGGCGACGCGCCCTCGGACATCGGATCCGGCGTCGGCCAGGTGTGACCCGCGCACGACCGGAGGATCGTGTCGGGAGAGCTACCGGCCAGGCCGCATCCATTCCGAGAGCGTGTGGGACCGCGGGCCCACCCAGGACAGCGAGCACGCCCCGCCGGGGCGACAAGACTCGACCGCGCCACGGTGACCAACTCGCGCTGTTCCCCGACCTCGAAGACCGTTCGCGAGGTCACCGGGCAATCACCGGCCCGGCACGCGGCAGTTTGGCCAACACTGGCCAACAACGCTAAGAACGGTGTTCCTTCGTGCTCGGACATGGTGGTCCCCCAGCAAGGGTCGGCAAGGCACGGAAGAAGGCGGGCCGGGAGGTGCCGCCTGCCCCCGTTCGCTCGCGGCCCTCCGCACCCTCCGTAGGCGACCCTAGGGGCCCGTGTCCGGCCCGTCCCGCCCCGGCCCACCGGCTACGCCAGACGTCCGAGCGCGCGCCGCCCGGGGCGGGCGACCCCGATCGCACGCAATCGGCACGCTCCCTCCTCCCCGGGAGGCTTGACAGCCGGCGTTGCCGCTGGCTATCGCTCGTCAACTCCTTTGCCTGAAACCGGTGTTGGTGTAGCGCGGTGTCGTCAGCCGGTGTCCAGGTCGCGCCGCCGGAACCCGGCCAGCCCGAGCGCGATCAGTGCCGCCGCGACGAGGGTGAGCACGGCGAGCGGCGTCCAGTCCATGGCCGCCGCGGGCAGCCGCGGCACGTGGCCGAACGGGGAGAGCCGGTCGAGGCCCTCGGGGAACCGCAGCAGCGGCCCGAGGTAGCCGATCACGAAGCCGTACGCGGGCAGCAGCCAGGCCAGCGCGGTGGCCCTGGGCAGCCACCCGTACACGGCCGCGGCGAAGCCCACCGTCACCCACTGGGCGGGCGCGAACGCCAGGGCCGCGCCGGCCAGCCGGAGGAACTCGCCGCCGTCGCCGGTGGAGGCGGCCCCCGCGATCCCGAACCCGGCGCCCGCCGCGAGCAGCACGGCCGTCGAGCCGATCAGCGCCGCCGCGATGTGCCCGCCCAGCCAGCCGGCCCGGGAGACGGCGGTCGCGAGCACCGGTTCGACCCGCCCGGCCGTCTCCTCGGCCCGCGGGCGCAGCATCGCGAGGACGGCGTACACGGCGCCGACGACGGCCACCACGAGCATCGTCAGCGCGGCGAAGGAGTCGGCGAGGCTGTGGCCGCCGAGCCGGGCGAGGGCCTCGCGGATCTGGTCGACGTCCTTGAGCATCGAGTCGGCGTTCCCGAGCAGCGAGCCGTACATGGCTCCGAGGAGCAGGAGGGCCGTCGCGAAGCCGCCGATCAGGCCGCGGTGCAGGCGCAGCGCGAGGCCGAGCGGGGTGCCGAGGGCGGCGCTGCCGGTGGGCGGTCCGGGGCGGGTGGCGCGCAGGCCCGCGCCGACGTCCCGGCGGGTGCTCAGCCCGAACCCGGCCGCGGCGACGGCGGCGGTGAGGGCGAGCGCGGGCAGCAGCGGCCACCAGCGGTCGTCGACGAACGGGTAGGTGCGCTGGAGCCAGCCGATGGGGGAGGCCCAGGCGAGGGCGCTGTCGGCGGCGTCGCCGGCCGCGCGCACCGCGTAGGCGGCGCCGAGCACGGCGAGGGCGAGGCCGGAGGCCGTCCGGGTGTGTGCGGTGGCCTGGGCGGTGACGGCGGTGGCCGCGGCGAAGAGCAGCCCGGCGGTGGCGAGCGCCGCGCCGTAGAGCAGGGCGCCGCCGGTGGTGAGGCCGGGGACGCCGAGTCCGGGCAGCCCGGCGGCGAGCAGGAGGCCGAGGGCGAGGTCGGCGGTGGCGGCGGTGGCGAGCGCGGCGGCCAGGTGGGCGTGCCGGCCGACGGCGGCGGAGCGGACGAGTTCGGCGCGGCCGCTCTCCTCCTCGGCCCGGGTGTGCCGGGTGACGGTCAGGATGCTCATGAGCGCGACGAGGACGACGGTCAGTCCGAGCATCCGGTGGCCGAGCATGGCGCCCCACGTGTAGTCGGCGAGGTAGTGCCGGGGGCCGGTCATGGCGAGGACGGCGGGGTTCGCGGAGGCGTGGCCGATCGAGGCGCGGTCGGCGGCGGTCGGGTAGACGGTGTGCAGGCTGTTGGCGGTGCCCAGGGTGAGCAGGCCGAGGCCGAGCACCCAGGCGGGCAGCCGGACGCGGTCGCGGCGCAGGTCGAAGCGGAGCAGGGCACCGGTGCCGGCGAACGGGCCGCGGGCGGCGGGGCGGTGCCCGGCGGCGGTGGTGCGGCGGGTGCCGGGGGTCGCGGCGGTGGAGGTCATCGTGCGGCTCCGGCGTCCGCGCCGGGCGCGCCGGGGCGCTCGGCGGCGAGTTCGTCGCCGTAGTGGCGCAGCATGAGCTCCTCCAGCGTGGGCGGGTGGCTGACCAGGCTGCGCAGTCCGGCCTCGCTCAGCCGGCGGACGGCGGCGTCGAGTTCGGCGCCGTCCACGGCGAAGCGCACCCGGGCGCCGTCGGTGCGCACGCCGTGCACGCCGGGCAGCGCGTCGAGGCCGGTGACGGGCCGGACGGTCTCGGCCTCGACGGTGGTGCGGGTGAGGTGGCGCAGTTCGCCGAGGGTGCCGCTCTGGACCACCCGGCCGCGCCGGATGATGCTGACGCGGTCGCCCAGCTTCTCGACCTCGTCGAGGACGTGGCTGGAGAGCAGGACCGTCCGGCCCTGGTCCTTGGCCTCGCGGACGACGTCCTGGAAGACGACCTCCATGAGCGGGTCGAGCCCGGAGGTGGGTTCGTCGAGGAGCAGGAGCTCGGCGTCGGAGGCGAGGGCGGCGACGATGGCGACCTTCTGCCGGTTGCCCTTGGAGTAGCTGCGGCCCTTCTTGGTGGGGTCGAGGTCGAAGCGCTCGACGAGCTCGTCGCGCCGGCGGCGGTCGGGGCGGCCGCGCAGCCGGGAGAGGAGGTCGATGGCCTCGCCGCCGGTGAGGCCCGGCCACAGTTCGACGTCGCCCGGCACGTAGGCGAGGCGGCGGTGCAGCTCGACGGCGTCGTGCCAGGGGTCCTTGCCGAGCAGCCGGACGGTGCCGCCGTCCGCGCGCAGCAGGCCGAGCAGGATCCGGATGGTGGTGGACTTCCCGGCGCCGTTGGGGCCGAGGAAGCCGTGCACCTCGCCGGTCTCGACGTCGAGGTCGAGGCCGTCCAGCGCGGTGGTCCGGCCGAAGTCCTTGCGGAGGCCGGAGAGGGCGATTGCCTTCGTCATGTTGTCGAAAGTACCGTAGTTTCAGAAAAACGTGAATATTGGGAAGGCGTTAAAGTTCCCTCGGAAGATCGTCGGAAGATCGACAGCGGATTCGGGACGGTGTGCGGTGGCGGAGCGGGACCAGGAGAAGGCGGACTTCGTCGAGCGGTTCGCGGCCGACCTGGTGGTGGCGGGCATGGCCCGGATGCCCGCGCGGATCTTCTCCTGCCTGATGGCCGAGGAGAGCGGCGTGCTCACCTCCGCCGAGCTCTCCGAGCGGCTGCGGATCAGCCCGGCGGCCGTGTCGGGCGCGATGCGCTACCTGACCCAGGTCGGGCTGGTCTCCAAGGAGCGCGAGCCCGGATCCCGGCGCGACCGCTACCGGGTGCTGAACGACGTCTGGTTCGAGTCGCTGACCCGGCGGGACGAGATCATCATGCGCTGGATCCGGGTGCTCAAGGACGGCGAGTCGGTCGTCGGCGCCGGCACCGCGGCGGGGCGGCGGCTCGCCGAGAGCGCGGAGTTCTTCGAGTTCATGATCGACGAGCTGCACGGGATGCTCGGCCGCTGGCGCGTCGAGCGGGCCCGGCGGGCGGCGGCCGGCGAGGGCGCGCACTAGCGCCGAAGGATCCCACAACTACCCACTGCGTGACGGCAGTTCACCCAAGGACACCCCGAACGGCGGTCCGCTGCGCTACCACTGGCCGCATGGACGACGACGTGGTGCCCATTCCCGACCACCTCACCATCCGGGTCACCCACACCGACGACCCGGTCTCCGCCGTGGCCGGCCTGGAGGCGTGGGAGTCGCGCGAACGCTATCCGGACCTGCTCATGATGCCGCCGGTCTTCGGCTCGATCGAGCGCACGCCCGAGGGGGCCTGGCGGATCCTCTGCTTCCACGCGGGCACGCCGCAGGGCGCCCGCGACGACCTCGGGCACGTCTTCCGCTGCTGGGCGCACGGCGAACCCGGCGGCCGGTGGGCCGCCCCCTGGGACATCACCGACGCCGAGCGCGCCGCCTACACCGCCGCGTACGAGCGGCTGGAGTGGGAGAAGCTCGACGAACTGGCCGTCGCCGGGCGGCAGTACCGGGTCTTCCGCGCCGAACAGGTGCTGCGCGGGGGCCCCGAGGGCGTCGAACCGCCGCGCCCCACGGACCCGGACCCGGCGCCGGTCGGCCGGGGGCACCGGGCGCCGTCCCGGGTCGACGGCTACGTGATCGACCCGGCCGCGGCCGTCTCGCTGGTCGACGGCATCGTCCGGCTCGACCTCATGACCCTGGTGCCGAGCGGCCGTTCGATCACCGAGGAGGTCCGCGAGGACGCCAGGCAGGCCTCCGCGCTTCACCCGAACGTGTTCGTGCTGCCCGTGCACTGCGCCGTCGCCGAACAGCGTGACGGGCGCTGGGGCCCGATGACCGGTGCCTGCGAGACCCCGCAGGCCGCCCGTGACACCCTGGCCGCCTACCTGCGCGAGTTCGCGCCGATGACCGACCCCGGTCTGGGCGAGGACGAACTCGCCGCCTACGCCGCCGCGGCCGACCGACTGGACGCACTGCGGGCCAACACCGTCGAGGCCGCCGGGCGCCGCTTCCAACTGGTGCGCGTCGAACCGGTGGTGCGGCTCGGCCCGGACGGCCCGGAGCAGCCGCGCCCGTCGGACCCCGACCCGGACCCGCCGATCATGGTCCAGGAGGCCCGCGACCGCGCGGCGGGGCTGCTGCCCGAGGACGAGCAGGACTGAACCGGGCGCGCACGTTTGCCGGGGTGGAGGGGAACCCCCGTCTCCCCTCCACCGCCGGAGACCGTGGTCAGGTGCGGTGCCGGCCACCCGGAGCCCGTGGGGTGGCTGCGGGTGGCCGGCGGCGCATGCAATGCGCGCATGCGGCACCTTCGTCCGCCGACCGGACGGAGCCGGGACCTGCCCCCGTGTCGCGGCGGGACGGCCCCCGTGTACTGCCCGTCCACGCCTTGCAGGTCCTCACCGTCCGGTGCGGCGTCGCGACCGATCGTGCATACACGGACCCCGGTCTGTCAAGGATGCTTGATGAGAACGCCGTTCAGCCGACTTCTCGTCACGTATGATTGACGACGCTGGACCCGACACCGCGAAGGAGTGCACAGGAAGATGGCCGAGGACACCGCGGCTCACCGCCGGACCATCGCGGAGCGACTCACGCACCTCATGAGCACCGGACACCCCGACGGCACCGGCCCGCGGGACTACCACGCGGTGGAGCAGGCCAGCCAGGAGTACGCGGAGCGGTACCCCGGCAGCCCCACGATCAGCCGTCAGACGGTGCACAACCTGCGCAACGAGCGGGTCGCGAACCCGGGCATCAACAGCCTGACCGCGCTGGCGAACGTCTACCGCGTGCCGATCTCGTACTTCCTCTCCGAGGGGGAGGCCGCCGGCGGCACGCCCGCACCGGACCCGGACATGGTGCTCCAGCGCCTCGACGGCATCCTCAAGGTGCTGCAGCCCGACACCGCCGCGGCCCTCGACGACGACGCCCGCGTCGCCGTCCTGACCGCCAGGAACTGCCCGATCGGCCGCGACGCCCTCGACGGCCTGCGGGCCGGCCGGTGGGACGAGCGGCTGCGCCTGCCGCTGGACGAACTCGCCGCCAGGATCAGCCTCCCGGCCGGGTACTTCGTCGACCACCGCATCCCCGCCGCGGACCCCAACGACCTGCTGCTGCTGGGCGCGCTGAAGGCCCAGGGGGCCAGAGGCATCGCCCTGCGCCAGGTCGCGGGGCTGCCCGAGGACGCCTTCCAGGCCCTGTCGCCCATGCTGGACCTCCTGAGCAAGGCCGATCCGCGCCGGCGCATGTGAACGGGACCCGCCCGGCGGGACCGGGCGGGCCGATTCGTTAGGCTCCCCTCCACGCGGTCCTCGACCGAGCGGCCAGGGCGAGCCCGATCAGCGTCCGGGGGATGGCGTGCCGTTTGTCCGATGGAAGCAGAACGAACGCCTCTGGGGGCCGGAGTTGAACGACAAGGACCTGCGAAAACACTGCGCGGACGTGGTGGCCCGGATCGACCTCCCGAGCCCCTTCAGCATCAACTCGCTCGTCGACAGCGTCGAGCGGCAGCGCGGCCGCGGGATCTCGCTCGTCCCGATCCCCCTGCCGGTCCGCCAGGGCAGCCCCTGCGGCCTGTGGGTGGCCACCGACGACGTCGATTACGTCCTCTACCTCGCGGACACCAGCCGGGCCCACCAGGAACACATCGTCATGCACGAGCTCGGCCACATGCTGCTCGGCCACGGCTTCAGCGAGGCCGACCAGGACGAGGCCGCCCGGCTCCTGATGCCCACCCTCGACCCGCGCTTCGTGCAGTCCGTCCTCGCCCGCTCCGTCTACACCTCGCAGGAGGAACGGGCCGCCGAGTACGTCGCCTCCCTCCTCCCGCTGCGGGCCGGCCGCGCGCCCTCCCGCACCAGGCAGGAGGCCGTCAGCCCCGGGATGGCCAACCTCGTCCGGCACATCGGCGCGGCCCTGGAGCGCAATTCGCGCTAAGGTCGAGCCCCGTGCTGCTGCTCACCGTCGTCTACGCCGTACTCGCGGTCATCACCTGGACCGCTTTCTTCTACAAGGTCCGCGACCTCGTGCGCGACTGGCGCAACAGGGAACTCCAGATCCTGTGCCTGTCGATCGCCACGTTCGCCGCGCCGTTCGTCCTGGCCTCGCCCCACGTCTACATGGGGATCGACCGCCTCCTCGGCGTGCCGAACATCGCGACCCTGATCATCTACGTCTGCGTGGCGGTGTGCGTCTCCGGGTTCATCGCCCTGCTGGTGTCCTGGTCCTCGGCCCAGAGCGGGATGAGGGTCCGGCACTGGCTGGGCGTGGGCTACTCGCTGACGACCATCGCCGCCATGGCCGTCTTCTTCTTCCTCGGCAACGTCGACGGCGTCGAACACCCGGTGGACTTCGACGTCACCTTCGCCGATGTGCCCTACATCTCGGTCTTCCTGCTCAGCTACCAACTCCTCTTCACCACCAGCATGGTGATGCTCATCGTGCTGTGCCGCCGCTACGCCGCGGCGGTCGACCGTCCGTGGCTGCGCCGGGGCCTGCGCACCGTCGCCCTCGGCGCGTTCTTCGGCCTCGGCTACGGCGTGCCCAAGATCCTCAACATGCTCTGGGACCAGGTCGCCACCTCGCCCCTGCACACCGTCAGCAGCATCGGCGCCCCGCTGTCCGCCAGCGTCTCGGCCCTGCTGTTCTCCGTCGGCTTCACCATGCCCGCGTGGGGGGAGGGACTGGACCGCCTGCGCGAGATCGCGGTCTCCTACCGCGCGTACAAGCGCCTCTACCCGCTCTGGCACGACCTCGCGACCGCCTTCCCGGAGCTCGTCCTCCTCCCGTCGAACGACCGTCAGCAGCCCTGGTCCGCCAAGGCGCTGCTCGCCCGGCCGGCCATCGGGATCCGCGAGGGCCGGATGACGCTCTCGCCCCGCGGCGGCCGGCAGGGGGACGACCAGCAGGCCGACGGCCTCCAGGACCTCGACCTGCTCGTGGCCCGCCAGCGGGTGGAGATCCGCGACGCCCAGCTCCGGCTGCGCCCCTACTACACGGACACGGCCGCGAACGCGGCGCGGGACCTCGCGCGGGAGCGGGACCTCGCACCCGACGAGGTCGAGGCCGCCGTGGAGGCCGCCCAGGTGAGCGTGGCCCTGCGGACGCACGCTGCCGGGGCTCCCGTGCCGCCCCCGGCCGCCGGCCGCCACGAGCCCGCGGCCGTCGACCCGGCCGAGGAGGTCGCCTTCCTGGTCAAGGTCGCGGTCGCCTACCGGACCTCTCCGATAGTCGCCACCGTCACCGAACGCTTCGGTGCCGCAGGGTCGTTCGACGCCGGGGTCACCGCCCCATGACGGAAGCCGCCATGACGGACGCCGACCTGCCCTCCGACGGGACGCTGTTCGACGGGACGCTGCTGACCGACCCGCACACGGGCTACGCGCACCTGCGCACGGCCTGCCCGGTCGTCCGCACGACGACGCCGGACGGTGCGCCGGTGTGGCTCGTCACCCGCTACGAGGACGTGCGCGCGGGGCTCGCCGACCCGCGGCTGTCGCTGAGCAAGTCGACGTCCACCAGCAGCGGCACGCACGGCGCCTCGATGCCGTCGGCGCTCGACGCGCACCTGCTCAACATGGACCCGCCCGACCACACCCGGGTCCGCCGCCTGGTCGCGCCCGCCTTCACCGCCCGCAGCGTCGCCCGGCTGCGACCGGCGATCGAGCGCCGCACGGCGGAGCTCCTCGACCGCTTCCAGGGCGGTTCGGCCGACGTCATGGGGGACTTCGCGACGCCCCTGGCGCTCACGGTGATCTGCGACGTGCTCGGCATCGCGGAGGAGGACCGCCGGGACTTCCGGACGTGGACGGACGCCCTGCGCTCGCCCGCCCCGGATGCGGCGCTCGCCTCCCGCCGGGCCCTGAAGGACATGCACCGCTACCTGGTCGGCCTGATCGCCGGCAAACGGGAGCGGCCCGGCGACGACCTGCTCACGCAGATGGTGTCGGCCCACGAGGACGGCGACCGGCTCTCCGAGCCCGAGCTCGTGGCCCTCGCCTTCCTCCTCCTGTTCGCCGGGTACGACAACAGCGCGAACCTCGTCGGCAACACCGTCCTGGCGCTCCTGACCCACGAGGAGGTGCTGACCGCCCTGCGGTCGGGCGGTCTCGCCGTCGGCCGGGTGGTCGACGAGGTCATGAGGTGGAACAGCCCGTCCATGCTCGCCTCCCGGCGCTTCGCCCGGGAGGACCTCGACATCGGCGGTGTCCGGATCGCCGTCGGAGAGCGGATCTGGATGTCCCTCACCTCGGCCAACCGGGATCCGCAGCAGTTCGACGACCCCGGCCGGTTCGACCCGGGCCGTTTCGATCCGGCTCGCCACGACGTCGGCCGTTTCGATCCGGCCCGGCACGACGCCGGCCGGCCCGAGGGCGGGCACCTCGGTTTCGGCCACGGCATCCACTACTGCCTCGGCTCGGCGCTCGCCCGCCTGGAGGCCGGGATCGCCGTCGAGGCACTCGTCCGGCGCTTCCCGTCCCTGCGCGCGGCGGACCCGGACGCGGCCGTCACGTGGTGCGAGTCCTTCCGCAACCGGGGGCCGCTCGCACTGCCCGTCACCTGGTGACCGTTACCTGGTGACCGTTAGCGGTGCACGACAGCGCTTCGCCCCGCCGAGCGGGAACCCGGCGGGGCGAAGCGCTGTCGACGGCTGTTCCCGCCTCAGTGGCCGGACGGGGCCGCCGAGGGGGAGACACCCGCGCTCGGCGTCGTCGTCGGCGCGGCGCTCGGGGTGGTGGTGGCGGTCGGTGTCGCCGTGGCGCAGCCGGGGGCCGTCGGGGTCGCGCCCGGGGTGGGCGTGCCGCTCGGCGTGGCCGTCGGGGACGGGGTGCCGGTGGGCGTCGCGGTGGCCGTCGTGGTGGGCGTCGCCGTGGCCGTCGGGGACGGGCAGGCGGTGGGGGTGCCCGTGGGCGTGGGCGTGCCGGTCGGGGTCGCCGTGGGCGTCCCCGTGGGCGTCGCAGTGGCCGTGGCCGTCGGGGACGGGCTGCCACTCGGGGTGGCGCTCGGCGAGGTCGAGCCGCTGGGCGTCGGCCGCGGGTCCGCCGTGGGCGTCGGCTGGCCGGTCGGGTTCGGCTGCCCGGTCGGGTTGGGCTGGCCGGTGGGGTTCGGCTGGCCCGTCGGGTTCGGGGTCGGCGGGACGGGCGTGGGCGGCTGCGCGCTCGGCGAGGGCTGGGGCTGCGGCTGGACCGGCGTCGTGCCGGGCGTCGTCCCGGTGCCGGTGCCGGTGGTGGTGCCCGTGCCCGGCAGCGGGAACAGCGGGAGGGACGGCAGCGGCGGGAGGAGCGGCAGCAGCGGGGCCGGCCGGTCCGGGGAGGTCGTGACGGTGCCGCTGCCGAAGTGGGCCATCCAGTTCTTGACGGTCCGCAGGTACTCGCCCGAGTAGTTGTAGCTCAGGATCGCCCGGTCGAGCTGGGCCGGGTCGGCGAGGTCGCGGCCGTTGGCGCACAGGTAGCGGCCGGCGGCCTCGGCGGCGTCGAAGATGTTGTTCGGGTCGGCCTTGCCCTTGCCCTGGGTGTCGACGCCCCAGGTCGCCCAGGTGGACGGGATGAACTGCATCGGCCCGACCGCGCGGTCCCAGCGGGTGTCGCCGTCGAAGCGGCCGCCGTCGGTGTCGGCGATCGCGGCGTTGCCGCCGGTGCCGTCGAGCACCGGGCCGAGGATCGGGCGCAGCGTCGTGCCGACGGCGTCCACCTGGCCGCCGTCGGCCTGGCCGGACTCGACCTGGCCGATGCCGGCGAGCAGTTGCCAGGGCAGGTGGCAGCCGGGGGAGCGGGTGGCGAGCGAGGCCTCGGCCTGCTTGTAGGCGGCGAAGACGGTCGCCGGCAGCGAGGCGCCGGTGGCGGCGAACGGGCCGGCCCCGGGCACGCCGGGGATCGCGCCGGGCGGCTGGGGCAGCGGGACGGTGCCGCCGCCGTCGGCGGGCGAACCGGTGCCGAGGCCGGGGATCGTCGGGCCGCCCGGGGTGCCGGGGGCGGTGGACGCGGTGCTGTCGCCGGACTGCGCGGTCACGGAGTCGGCGGCGGCGACCGGGGCCAGCCCGAGGCTGGTCATCTGGGAGCCGGTCAGGGCCGCGAGCGCGGTGAACGCCGCCGCCGTCCCGGTGACCCGCTTGCTCAGCCGCACCTTTCGCCCGTTGTCCGCGCTGACGAACCTCGCCGTCATGCCGTGCCCCTCCCCGTGTGCCTGTCCGATCGTCCCGCTCAACGGACGGGTGGTCATCATCGTGCCTGCCGGTCCATGCCAATCCCGTCCCCGGGATGATTAGTATCACGACGATCCGACCGCACCCGAGTGTCCGGCGGGCGTCCGAGGTCGCTCCGCCGCGTTAACGTCGCACGTCCCGGGCACGGCGCGGCAGTTGGCAGCGGCCCGGTCGTGCGCGCACCGGTGCCGAGCCGGCGCACCCGTGGGGCGGACCGGCGGTCCGGGGCACGGGGTGGTGCGTGCGCGGCCTTCCGAGCGCCCCGGCGCCGCCCGCGGGCCACCCCTCTGACCAGCCGGGATCGCGGCGGGCCGGGGGCCGTTCTCTACCAGGACGGGCGTCCCGGCGCCAGTCCGCGGCCCCAACTGGTCCCTGGACGGGTGATGTTGTGATGAAAGTGGGCATGCCAGGAGAGCCGGACCGGCATGCTGTGCCCCGTGACCGTGCGGACAGAGGCGCAGATGTGGACGGAGGCCCCGATCGTGAGCGCGAACCTGCCGGAGGCCGTCGCCGAGGGGCCGGTCCTGCCGGCTCCCCCGAGAGTGGTGGACGACCTGGCCCGGGACCTGAGCCAGGCGGCGGCCGCCGTCCGGGCGGTGTCGCGGACCGGCCGCAGCGGGGGCGACGTCGCCGTGGCCGCGTACACCGCCGTGGTGTGCACCGGCCGTTCGGCGGCGCGGGCACTGGAGGAGGCCGCCGCGTGGTGCCGTCAGGCGCCCGGGGCGGAGGTGCACTCGCTGGCCTGGGCCCGGGTGCCGGGGCACCGCGACGACGTCTACGAGTACCGCGTCACGCTGGCCGTCAGCTTCCCCGACGAGGAGACGGGGGAGCACTGCGGAGACACTCACCACGCCCGGCGGTGAACCCGTACGATGACGGCCATGAGCCCTGTGGATGCGAACGATCCGACGAACTCTTCATCCGCTTCTTCTCCGTCGCCCACCGAGTCCGCTCCCGAGTCCGCCACGGAGCCCGCTCCCGAGTCCGCTCCCGAGCCGCGTGAACTCTCCACCGCGGCCGCCGTCTGCGCCACCGTCCTCAGCATCGTCGCCGGTGCGGCCGTGCTGCTGGCGTTCTTCCACTGGCTGGGCTGGAGCATCCCGGTGGTCGGGGTGCTCGTCGCCAAGCTCGGGATCAAGCTCGCCGTCGGCGGGGTGGCCGGGCTCGCCGCCGCGGCCGCCTGGCTGCGCACGCGCTGGGGCGCCGGGGATCAACCCGCCTGCGGGGAGGGGCAGGTCAGGTCGTGCTCGGGTGCCCGGCCGTCCAGCAGGTAGCGCTCGACGACTCCGGTCACGCAGGTGTTGGCGGTGGGGTACTGGCCGTGGTCGCCGTTGCCGGTGACGGTGACCAGCCGTGAGCCGCGCAGTGCGCGGTGGGCGCCGAGGGCAGCCTCGTAGTACGTCGCCGGGTCGTGCACCGAGTTGAGCATGACGGTCGGCGGCAGGTTCGCGCCCGTCACCTTCACGTGCGGGGCGTGGGTCTTGGGCCAGGACGCGCAGACGGCGCTGAAGGCCAGCGTCCGGGCGCCCGCGAGCGGGTAGCGGGCGGTGTTCTCGGCGCCGCGCTCGACCCAGGTGTCCAGGTCCCTGGTCCACGGGGTGTCGGAGCACGTCACGGAGAAGTACTCGGCGAGGAACTCCGGGCTGAGGTAGTGGCCGAACACCTGGCCTGCCATGTCCTTGGCCGCGGCGTCCGCGCCGTCCCAGTTGTCGACGGCCGCCAGCCCCTGCGCGAGGTAGGGGAAGTTCTCCTCCTCGTAGATGGCGCCGATCGCGCCGTTGTCGAGCTGGTTCGGGCCGATCGTCACCGGCCCCGCGACGATCGGGCTGTCGTGCAGCGCCGCGCGCCGCTTCTCCCAGCGGTCCTTGACCTCCTGGGGCGTCGAGCCGAGGTGGTAGGTGCTGTCGCGGGCCGCGAGCCACGGCACGAAGTCCTCGTCGAACCGCCGCTGGAAGCTCATCGGCTGGCCGAGCTCGAACTCCTCCCAGGTGCCCTCGAAGCCGATGTTGCTGTCCAGCACCATCCGCTCGACCCGGTGCGGGAACAGCGTCCCGTAGTAGGCGCCGATCATCGAGGCGTAGGACGGCCCGAAGTAGCTGATCCTCCGCTCGCCGAGCAGCGAGCGGAACAGGTCGAGGTCGTGGACGGTCTGCTCGGTGGTCAGGTAGGGGAGCAGGTCCCCGCTGTGCTCCTCGCACGCGGCCACGAGGGCCTGGGCGTTGGAGACGACGCGGTCGACCGCCTCGGGGGACTGGTCGCGGTAGTCGCCCGCCATGAACTCCTGGAACTGCTCCGGGTTCTGGCACTGCGCCCGGGTGCTGCGCCCGACCCCGCGCTGGTCGAAGCTCACGATGTCGTAGGCGGCTCCGACCTTCGGGGCCTTGGTGGCGAGGCCGGCCGGGCGCAGCAGGCCCGAGGCGCCGGGGCCGCCGGCGGCCATGAGGAGGGTGCCCCGGCGGTGGGCGGGGTCGCCGGCGCGGTGGCGGGAGACGGCGATGGAGAGGTCGGCCCCGGCGTCCGGGTGGTGCCAGTCGCGCGGGACGGCCATCGTGGCGCACTCCAGGGCGGGCTGCCCGTCGCACGGCTTCCAGTCGAGCTGCTGCTGGGCGTAGCGGGCCGGGACGCTCACGGCGTCGCCCGGGTCCCGGGCGTCGTTCGGGGCGGCACTGGCGGTGGCGGGCAGTGCGAGCCCGGCCACCACGGCGGCGGCCACGGCGATGGCGGCGCGGCGGATGCGGGAGGCGGCGGGCTTCGGGGCGGCGACGGTGCCGGTGGCTGTCTTCACGTGGAAAATCCTGTCGGACCGGCGGCTGACGGGCGATCACGTGGGCATCCGTTTCGGGGGTGGTGCCAGCTACACCCCCGTGCGGGGGCCGGCCCCCGGTCCGTCGTGTGGGGCGGACCGGGGACCGGGCGTCGGATCAGTACGCCGCGGTGAAGCGGGTGCGGCGGTGGGCGGGGGTCTCGGCCTCGTCGAGGAGGGCGACGGCGAGGTCCTCCATCGAGATCGCGGAGTCGCCGTCGGCGTCCACGAGCAGTTCGTCGCGCCCGAGGCGGAACCGGCCGGTGCGGGTGCCGGGTTCGAGCAGGGCGGCCGGGCTCAGGTAGGTCCAGTCGACCTGCTCGTCGGCGCGGTAGAGCGCGAGCTGCTCGCCGCAGGCGAGGGCGATGGGGAGGATCGCGGCGGGGAAGCCCGGGGTGTCGACGAGGAGGGTGCCGCCGGTCCCGGGGACGGTGAGGCTGCCCGCGCCGCCGACGGCGAGCAGGCGCACGTCCGTCCCGGTGAGGCCGGCCAGCAGGCCCTTGGTGGCGACGGCGAGTTCGCCCTCGCTGCCCGGTGCGGGGCGGGTGGTGGTGATCACGACGTCCTGGCCGGCCGCGAGCCGCGCCACGTCGTCGGCGTCGCGGGCGTCGCCGACGGCTATCGCCGCGGTGGCGGGCAGCCCGTGCGGCTTGCCCGGGTCGCGGACGACGGCGGTGACCTCGTGGCCGCGGGCGAGCGCCTCGGCGACGACCCGGCTGCCGACGTTGCCGGTCGAGCCGAACACGGTGATGCGCATGGGGATTTCTCCTTCGAAGGGGTGGCGGGATCAGACGTTCTCGTGGACGGACGGCTTCGGTGCCGGCCCGGCCTGCGCCGCGGCGGTGGCGCGCGGGCGCTGCCGCTGGGCCGCGACCAGCGAGCCCAGGACGACGAGCGCGCCGAGGACCTGCAACGGCGTGAGGTCCTGTCCGAGGACGAGCCAGCCGAGCGCGGTGGCGACCACCGGGCTGAGCAGGGCCAGGAAGGACACCGAGTTCGGCGGCAGCGCCCGCAGCCCGCGGAACCACAGCACGTACGTCAGGGCCGCGCCGATCAGGCTGAGGTACAGGTAGCCGAGCACGTTGGTGCCCGTCAGGTGGGACGGCGGGGCGCCCTCGACGACCAGGGCGGCCGGGACGAGCAGCAGCCCGCCGGCGGTGAGCTGCCACCCGGTCGTCGCGAGCACCGGCGCGGGGGAGACCCAGCGCTTGGCGAGGACGAGGCCGGCGGCCATGACCACCGCGCTGCCGACCGCGGCGGCCAGGCCGACCGCGTCGAGCCGGGCGCCGGCCCGCAGCACGAGCAGGCTGACGCCCGCGACCCCGGCGATGCCGGACAGCACGGTGCGCAGCGTGATCCGCTCGCCCAGCAGCGCCGCCGACAGCGCGGCGGTGACGAGCGGCTGGACGGCGCCGACGGTCGCGGCGATGCCGCCGGGCAGGCGGTAGGCGGCGACGAACAACAGGGCCTGGAACAGCGCGATGTTGAGCGCGCCGAGGACGAGCGCCCGCCACCACCAGTCGCCCCGGGGCAGCCTGCGGGTGAGGGCGACGAGCAGGAGCCCGGCGGGCAGGCAGCGCAGGACGCCGGCGAGCAGCGGCCGGTCGGGCGGCAGGAGTTCGGTGGTGACGAGGTAGGTCGAGCCCCAGACGGCCGGGGCCAGTGCGGTCAGCAGCACGATGCCGAGTCGATGTCTTAGCACTAAGCCAATGTATCTCAGCGCTAAGACATTCCTTGGCGCTCCGGTGTCGTGAGGTGGCTCACAGTTACCTCACCGCTAAGGAACCATGGGGGCGATCCCCTACCCTGGACCCGTGGCAGATCATGTGGACCGCGTCGTCGCGCAGTGGGGCGCCGAGCGCCCCGACCTGGACGTCTCCCCGATGGAGGTGTTCGGCCGGCTCAAGCGCCTCTTCCGGCTGGTGGACGCGGAACTCAACCGCACCTTCGGCGAACACGGCCTGGACGCGGCCTCCTTCGACGTCCTCGCCACCCTGCGCCGCAGTGGCCCGCCCTACCGGCTCACCCCCACCGGCCTCATGCAGTCCGCCATGGTCACCTCCGGCGCCATCACCCAGCGCCTCGACCGCCTGGAGGCCCGCGGCCTGGTCACCCGCACCCGCAGCGACCAGGACGGCCGCAGCCGCGAGGTAGCCCTCACCTCCGAGGGCCACGACCTCATCGACCGCGCGCTGCCGGCCCACCTCGCCACCGAGTACCGCATGCTCGCCGGCCTCGACGAGGAGCAGACCGCCGCCCTCGTCGACGCCATGCGCACGCTCCTCGCCTTCCTCGGCGACAGCGCGGAGTGACGGGCCCTAAGGTGTCGCCGTGAGCTTTCATCTGGTGGTGGGATACGGGCCCGCGGGGGCGGCCACGGCGCGGCTGCTGGCCGGGCGTGGGCACGAGGTACGCGTCGTCACCCGGTCGGGGCGGCCCGCCGAACCCGGCATCGAGCACCTCGCGCTCGACGCCTCCGACCCCGCCCGGCTGACCGAGGCCGCGCGCGGCGCCGTCGCCGTCCACGGCTGCGCCGCGCCGCCCCTGCACCGCTGGGCCGCCGAACTGCCGCCGCTGGCCGACGCGCTGTGCGCCGCGGCCGAGGCGAGCGGCGCGGTGCTCGTCCTGCTCGGCAACCTGTACGGCTACGGCCCGGTGGACGGCCCCCTCACCGAAGACCTGCCGCTCGCCGCGACCGGCCGCAAGGGCCGGGTGCGGGCACAGGTCTGGGAGCGGGCGCGGGCGCTGCACGAGGCGGGCCGGATCCGGGCCGTCGAGGTCCGTGCCGCCGACTTCTTCGGCCCCGGCGTGACGGACCGCGGCCACCTCGCCGCCCGCGTCGTGCCCCGCGTCCTGGCCGGCCGCCCCGTCGCGGTCCTCGGCGACCCGGACGCGCCGCACAGCTGGACCTACCTGCCCGACGTGGCCGCCGCCCTGGCCGAGGCCGCAGACGACGAACGCGCGTGGGGCCGGGCCTGGCACGTCCCGACGGTCCCGCCGGCGTCGGCCCGCGCGATGGTGGCCGGCCTCGCGGAAGCGGCGGGCACCGGCCCGGTCGCCGTCCGCCGCACACCCCCGGCCGTCCTCGCCCTCGGCTCCCTCGTCTCCCCGCTGCTGCGCGAACTGCGGGAGACGCTCTACCAGTTCGACCGCCCGTTCGTGATGGACTCCTCCGCCTACGAGTCCACGTTCACCCTGCGCGCCACGCCGCTGGAGGAGCAGTTCCGCGCGACCGTCGAATGGTGGCGCGGGCGGCACTGAGTCAGGGCTTCACCGCCACCGCCTTGAAGAACGTGTAGTGGAACGTCCCGCCCGGGTCCGCCGCGCGGCGCAGGGCGGCGATGCCCTCGTCGAACGCGGCGGGCGTGGCGAGGCCGGCGGACAGGGCGTCGTCGCGGACGGACTCGACCATGGCGACGAAGGTGCGGCGCGTGAAGCCCTCGACGAGGGACGGGCGGGACGCGTCGGCGTACACCGTGCGCGGGCGGACGGTGACGTCGGAGAAGCCGGCCGCGGTCAGGAGCGGGTGCAGGCGGCGGCCGACCAGGGCGTCGCCGCCCGCGTCGGACTGGAGGCGGACGAGATGGCCGACGGCGGCGCGGGCGGCCGGACTGTCCGGGTGGAAGAAGGCCGAGCCGTGGTCGCCCTCGATCACCGTGATCGTGCCGCCCGGGCGCAGCACGCGCCGCAGGGCCGCCAGGCCGGCCGCCGGGTCGGCCAGGTGCTCCAGGACGAAGCACAGGAAGACGTGGTCGAACGTGCCGTCCGGGAAGGGCAGTTCGTGCAGGTCGCCGTGGTGCCAGGCGACCTCGGCGGCGGGCGCGTGCGCCGCCACCCGGGCCTGGGCGCGGGCCAGGGACTCGGCCGAGATGTCGGCCGCCGTCAGCCGTACGCCGGGGCTGGCGGCCAGCAGGTGCACGGTCTGCGCGCCCACCCCGCAGCCCGCTTCCAGGACCCGGCTCCCGGGCGGGTACGCGGTGCCCGCGTGGAGCAGGTCGGCGAGGGTGTTCGCCTGGTCGTCGAGGCGGCGGGCCTCGGTGTCGGAGTAGCCGTGGACGTAGGGGCCGTCGTGCGGGGCGGTCTCGGTGGTCATGGCCTCAACCTTCGGCCCACAATGGCCCGGTGAACAGGTCCATAGGCGACGCTCCCGACCGGTCCAAAGAGTCCGGAGCCGCCGACCCCGGCGCCGACTTCCTCCAGCTCGACACCGCCGAGGCCCCACCCGGCGGACTCACCGACTGGCTCGCCCACCGCCTGCGCGAGGCGGTCGCCGACGGTCGCCTCCCGGTCGGCGACCGACTGCCCGCGACCCGCGTGCTCGCGGCCGAACTCGGCGTCTCCCGAGGGGTGGTGACCGACGCCTACCGGCGCCTCGCCGAGGAGGGGCAGGTCGCCGGACGGGGGAGGGGAGGCACCGTCGTCGTCGCGGCCCCCGCGCCGCCCGCGCCGGCACCGCCGGCCGCCCGCCCGGAACCCCCGCTGTTCCGCCCCGATCCCGGGCCCGAGGTGTTCGACGCCCTGCGCGCCGCCCCCGCCCGGATCGACCTCTCGCCCGGCCGCCCGGACCTCGCCGCCTTCCCCCGCGCCGCCTGGCTGCGCGCCGAACGCGCCGTCCTCGACGGCCTGTCCGCCCACGACCTCGGCTACGGCGACCCGCGCGGCACGCCGGAGCTGCGCCGGGCCGTCGCGCACTGGCTCGCCCGCAACCGCGGCGTCCGCGCCGACCCCGACGAGGTCCTGATCACCGCCGGCACCGCCCAGGCCCTCGCCCTGACCGGCCAGGCGCTCGGCCGGGCGGGCATCACCGAGGTCGCCGCCGAGGACCCGGGCTCGCTCGGCGCCCGCCAGCACCTCGCCCACTGGCTCGCCGCAACCCCGCCCGTCCCGGTCGACGCCGACGGCGTCCGGGTCGACGCGCTGCGCGCCACCGGCGCCCCCGCCGTCCTGCTCACCCCCGCCCACCAGTACCCGACCGGCGTGGTCCTCAGCGGGGAGCGGCGGCGCGAACTCCTGCGCTGGGCGGGCGAGGGCGGCCTCGTCATCGAGGACGACTACGACGCCGAGCACCGACACGACCGCCCGCCGGTGCCCGCCCTGCGTGCCGCCCTCCCGGACCGCGTCCTGTACGCGGGCAGCGTCTCAAAGCTGCTCGCGCCCGCCCTGCGCACCGGCTGGCTCCTCGTGCCGCCCCGCTTCCGCGAGGACGTCCTCGCCGCCAAGCGCTACGCCGACCTCGGCAACCCCGTCCTGCCGCAGCTCGTCCTCGCCCGGGTGATGGAGTCCGGCGCGCTCGAACGCCACCTGCGGCTGCTGCGCCGCCGCCACCGCCGCCGGCGGGACGCGATGATCGCCGCCGTCCGCGAGCACCTCCCCGGCGCCACCGTGCACGGCGCCGCGGCCGGGCTGCACCTGATGCTCACGCTCCCGGCGGACCTCGGCTGCACCGACACCGAGCTGGCGACGGCGGCGCTCGCGCACGGGGTCAAGGTGCAGCCGCTGTCGTGGCACGCGCGACTGCCGTACGCGCAGGGGCTGGTCCTCGGGTACGCGGCCGGTGCGCCGGGCGAGATCGCGGAGGGGGTGGCGGTGCTGGGGCGGCTGGTGCGCCGGTCGGGGTAGTCGAGGGTGCCGGGGGCGCTTGTGTCCGGCTCTCGGTGGAGCGTTTCAGGGTCTCGGCGAGGGCGGCGCCGGGGGTGCGGCCGATGAGTGCGGTGACGGTGCGGGTCAGGTGGGCCTGGTCGGCGAACCCGGCCTCGGCCGCGGCGGTCGCCAGGCCCGCGGCGCCGCTGTGCACCATCGCCTCGCGGGTGCGGTGCCAGCGGCGCAGGCCGGCCAGCGGGCAGCCGACGGCTTCGGCCGACAGCTGCCGCAGGCGGCGCGGGGAGACGCCGACCCGTTCCGCGACGGCAGCCAGGTCCGTTCCGGTGCGCAGCAGGTCGACGGCCCGCCGGAAGCGGGGGTCGACGGCGGCGGGCGGCCCGAAGAGACCGTGGACGGCGCGGCGCACGGCGTGGAGCTCGAAGCCGCCGTCGACCGCGGCCAGCAGTGTGCCGACCTGTGCACGGTCGAGTTCGTGGACGCGGCGCCCGGCGGGGAGCGCCAGGCCGTGGGGGTCGATCCAGAGCCGGGTGCCCCCGTCCGGGCGGGTGAAGGTCGTGGGCAGGCCGGGCGGGATCAGCAGCCCGGGGCCGGCGGCCACCCGGCCGCGGTCGTCGGTGGCGGTGACCGGACCGTCCCAGGACAGGGTCAACTGCCAGGCCGGTGCGGCGTGTGGTCGCACCGTGCCGGAGGTGGACGCCGCGAAACAGGTGAACTCGGCGGCGACGGCGGCGAAAGCCAGCTGGCCGTCGCCCTCCAGGCGCCAGGACCGCGACTGTTCGACCACGTCGGCATCGTCGCACACGCTCCCGGTCCCGCTCCCGGGTGGCCCTGCGGGCGCGCATTGCCGTTCCGTTCAAGCCCGCGGCCCGGCGGCCGGAGGACCATCTCCCTACCCGAACGAGGAGGTGCGGTCATGACGACCACGACCGGGGCGAGGCCGGCCCCCACGACCGGAATCATCACCTGGGCCGGATGGCTCCTGGTGGTGTTCGGAACCGCGCACACGGTGCTCGCGTTCACCAAGGAACACGCCGCGAGCCACATCGGGGAGTGGCTCGGCGGGGAGCTGTGGGGCGCCTCCCTGTCCGAGATGAGCCCGGCCGGAAGCGCGTACTGGCTGACGGTCGACAGCTTCGCCCCGCCCTTCGTCATCATCGGCCTGACCATCCTGTGGCTGAACCGCCGCGGCATCGCTCCACCGCCGTTCATCGCCTGGGCCCTGTTGACCTGGACGGTGGCCGGCGCGGCACTCGCCGGATTCGCACCCCCGCTCGACCTGGCCGCAGAGATCCTGCTGCTGGTCGCCGCCCGCCGCGCCAAGTCTCCCGAACGCCGTCCGCCGGGGTTCACACCCGTCCTGACCTGCGACGGAGCGAACCGATGGACGGTGGGTGAACCCGGCCGGACGGGGGTGAACGAGACCAAAACCGAGACCATGTGACCGGCTGGCGCAGCCCATGGCGGCCGAGGGGCCTACTTCGGAAAGTCGCCCGCGAGCCACCAGAACTGCAACCGGGACGCAGCTGGGATCGCGTTGTAGCCGTCTCGGTCGGGTGCCGTTCGGAATGGTCAGCCGGTGAAGCCCGGGACCACCAGGCCGGACTCGTACGCGATCACCACGGCATGGGTCCGGTTCTGCGCGCCGAGCTTGGTCAGCACGTTCCCGACGTGGGTCTTGACCGTCTCCAGGCTCACCGTGAGGGACTCCGCGATCTCCGGATTGGAGAGCCCGGTGGCCATCAGGCGCAGCACCTCCTCCTCCCGGCCGGTCAGGGCGGCCTGCGGCAGGGCCTCGGCGGAGCCCAGCGGGCGGGCGGCGACCATGCGGCCCAGTGCGGCCGGGAAGAGGACCGCTTCGCCCGCCGCCACGACCCGGACCGCCTCGGCGATCCGGCGGACCGGGAGGCGCTTGAGGACGAAGCCGCTGGCGCCCGCGCTGAGGGCGGCGGTGACGTAGCCGTCGTTCTCGAAGGTGGTGATCACCACGACCTTCGGCGGGTCGGCCGCTTCGGCCAGCAGTTGGCGGGTGGCCTCGATCCCGTTGCGACGCGGCATCCGGACGTCCATCAGGACCACGTCCGGCCGCAGGCTCTGCGCCCGTTCGACCGCCTCGACGCCGTCGGCGGCCTCGCCGACCACCGTGATCCCCGGCTGTGCGGCGAGCAGCATGCGCAGGCCGCTGCGGGTCACCTCGTCGTCGTCCGCGATCATGAGGGTGATGGCGGGGCTGGTGACGGCGGGGAGGGCGATGCCTTCGCCCGCGTCGGATCCACTCACGCCGAGACCCGTACCGGCAGCCGGACGGCCAGCCGCCAGTGCTGCGTCCCGTCCGGGCCGGCCTGGAACTCACCGTGCAGCAGCCGTACGCGCTCGGCCAGTCCGGGCAGGCCGTGGCCGGAGGTCGGGAAGGAGTCCGGTCCCGGGCCCGGCCGTGCCCCGGTCCGGTTGACCACCGCGAGATCCAGTCCGTCCGGCCCGGCCGCCACCCGGACTTCGATCGGGCCGCCCGCCCCGTGGCGCAGCGCGTTCGTCAGCCCCTCCTGGAGGATCCGGTACGCCGCCCGGGAGAGCGTCCCCTGCACCTGCGTCAGCTCGCCCGACAGGGCCGGTTCCACCACCGCCCCCGCGTGCCGCAGACGGTCCAGCAGCTCGGGGAGGTCGGCCAGGGTCCGGGTCGGCGCTGTTCCCGACTGTTCCTCGCGCAGCACTCCGAGCACGTAGTCCAGGTCCTCCAGCGCGGCCCGGGTCGACTCCTCGATGCTGCGCAGGGCGGCCCGCGCCGCCGCCGGGTCGGCGGAGAGCACCTCGCCCGCCACCGCCGCCTGGATGGTGGCCGCGGTCAGCGTGTGTCCGATCGAGTCGTGCAACTCGTGAGCGATCCGATTGCGTTCGGCCAGCAGCAGCTCCCGCTCGGCAGCCAGCGCGAGCCGCTCGGCCGCCGACGGGCCCAACAGCCGTGGCGCCGACCACCGCAGGGCCTTCGTCACCAGTACGCAGACGGCCACCGCCAGCAGGATGCACACGGCCGCCACCACCCAGCTCCACCCGCCCGACACCCGGACCGACGCGCCGAACAGGCTCGCCCGCGCCTCGCCGCCGAGCCAGTTCCCCGGCAGAGAGAGGCCCATGATGAACAGCACCCCGCTCGCCAGCGCCCCCGTCCACCCGACGGCCACGTGCAGCACCAGCCAGATCGGGGTCCGCCAGCGGTCGAGGCCGAGTGAACCAGAGGTCCGGCGACCGGCCACCGGATTCGGCAGCGGCACCCGCAGCAGCCGGCGGGCGGACACGACCAGCGCCCGCCGTACGGGGCGCGCCAGTCCGACCACGCCGACCAGCACCGCCCAGACCAGCAGGACCAGGACGATCTGCACGCTTTCCGGAGCGGATCGCCACGACAGCGCCGGCAACAGGGCGAGAGGCAGCAGCGGAAGGCTCGCCAGCGCGCCGCAATAGGCGAACAGCACACCCGAATACGTGGAGCCGCGCAGCAGCGGCCGGATTCCCCTGATCATGGTCGCCAGTATTGCCGGGCAGCCCACCGGCAGCCTCCCCCGAAAGGGGGAGCGATTTCTCCCGTCTTCCCGCGATGCGGTCAGAGGCCCCTGGAAACCAGGATCGTGCCCAGACCAAACGATCCCCAGGAGTTGACTGATGCGTGCTCAGATCCGGCAGGGCCTTCGTTCCTCGACCCGGCAGCAGGGCGGCAGGCGGCGACGAGCGGTGTCGGCCGCCGCCGCGGTGGCCATCGGCGCCATGACGCTGGGCGCCCTCGCCCCGCCCGCCGCCTCCGCCTCCACCTCCGATTCCGCAGCCGCCTCCGCTGCTGCCGCCGTCAGGCCGGACGCCGTCCAGCAGGCCCTGAACGCGCTGGTGCGCGACGACGGGATGCCTGCCGCCCTGGCGAGCGTCCAGGACCGGAACGGCCGCACCCGCACCTACACCGCAGGAGTCGGCGACCTGACCACCGGCTCGAAGGTACCCAGGGACGGCCAGGTACGGATCGGCAGCAACACCAAGGCGTTCACGGCGGTCGTGGTCCTGCAACTGGTCGGCGAAGGGAAGATCGGCCTCGACGCCTCCGTCGACACCTACCTGCCCGGCCTCGTCCGCGGGGAGGGGATCGACGGGCGCCGCATCACCGTCCGCCAGCTCCTCCAGCACACCAGCGGACTCCCCGACTACGGCATCCACCTCGACGACGACGAGATCAGGAACCGGTACTTCGAGCCCCGCGAGCTGCTCGACATCGCCCTCCGGTACAAGGCCGACGCGGCTCCGGGGACGACGTGGGGGTACAGCAACGCCAACTACGTCCTGGCGGGCCTGATCGTCCAGAAGGTCACCGGCCGCCCCCTCGCCGAGGAGATGGACCGGCGCATCATCAAGCGCATCGGGCTGCGCCACACCTACTTCCCCGCCCCTGGCGAGATGACCATCCGAGAGCCGCACCCCCAGGGCTACCACCGAAACCCGGCGGACGGACCGCTGCGCGACTTCACGGAGTTGGACCCCTCCGCCGGCTGGGCCGCAGGCCAGTTGATCTCCACCAACTCCGACCTCAACCGCTTCTTCACCGCGCTCCTCGCCGGCCACCTCCTCCCGGCGGACCAGCTCGCCGAGATGCGCACGACCGTCCCCGCCGGGACCTCAGGCCTCCGCTACGGGCTGGGGCTCACGAGCAGGCCGCTGTCGTGCGGCGGCGTCTACTGGGGCCACGGCGGCGACATCGCGGGGTACGAGACCCGGGGCGGTGTCACCGATGACGGCCGCGCCGCCAACGTCGCGGTCACCACCATCCCGACGGACGAGGCGGCCACCCAGCACGTGAAGGACGCCGTGGACAGGGCCCTGTGCGGCTGAGGCACGCCACCCCGCCCGGGCCCGGCTCGCCGGGCCCGGGCGATCCGAACGAAGATCCGGCAATCCCCCAGGAGTTGACTCATGCGTGGACGGACACGGCAAGGACTTCGGCGGCGACGGGCCCTGCCGGCCGCCGTCGCAGTGGCCATCGGCGTTATGACGCCGGGCGTCCTGTCGGCGCCCCAGGCCTCCGCCGCCAGGCAGGATTCCGTCCAGCGGAGCCTGAACGCGCTGGTGCGCGACGACGGGATGCCCGCCGCGCTGGCGAGCGTCCAGGACCGGAACGGCCGCACCCGGACCTACCCCGCAGGAGTCGGAGACCTGGCCACCGGCGCACCGGTACCCGTCGACGGGCAGGTGCGGATCGGCAGCAACACCAAGACCTTCGTCGCGGTCGTCGTCCTCCAGCTCGTCGCGGAGCGGAGGGTGGACCTGGACGCCTCCGTCGACACCTACCTGCCCGGCCTCGTCCGCGGGGAGGGGATCGACGGGCGCCGCATCACCGTCCGCCAGCTCCTCCAGCAGACCAGCGGACTCCCCAACTACAGCGACTACCTCGGGGACGACGTCCGGTACTACGCACCCCACGAACTGCTCGCCACAGCCCTCCAGCACCCGGCCGACTTCGCCCCCGGGACGAGTTGGAAGTACAGCAACACCAACTACGTGCTCGCCGGCCTGATCGTCCAGAAGGTCACCGGCCGCCCCCTGGCCGAGGAGATCGGCCGGCGCGTCGTCCGACCCGCCGGGCTGCGCCACACCTACTTCCCCGCTCCCGGTGACGCGAGCATCCGGGAGCCCCACCCCCACGGCTACTACCGGGAATCGGCGGACGCGCCGCTGCGCGACATCACGGAGATCGACCCCTCCTGGGGCTGGGCGGCAGGCCAGATGGTCTCCACCGGCTCCGACCTCAACCGCTTCTTCAGCGCACTCCTGGCCGGCCACCTCCTCCCAGCGGCCCAGCTCGCCCAGATGCGCTCCACCGTCCCCGCCGAAGCGACCTTCGGCCCCGGCGCCCGCTACGGACTTGGACTCGTCAGCCGCCCGTTACCGTGCGGCGGCCTCGCCTGGGGCCACGGCGGCAGCTTCCCGGGGTACGAGACCCGGGGCGGCGCCACCGACGACGGCCGCGCCGCCAACGTCGCGGTCACCATGCAGCTCACCGACGAGGCGGCCCGGAGGAATCTCGAACGCGCCGTGGACACCGCCCTGTGCCGCTGAACCTCGCCGAGGGCGTGCCGTGAAGCAGAACGACCGATGGGCCCGACACGACGTCGGGCCCATCGGCCGCATGCGTGCGCAGCCGCCACCATGTGGCCGGTTCGTTGGGTACGCTGACGGACCGTACGCGCTTCCCGCGTGTGGAGTCCGTCCCGTTCCCGTCCGTCCCGTTCCCGTCCGTCCCGTTCCCGTCCGTCCCGTTCCGGGAGGCCCCGATGTCCCCGCTCCGGCGTTCCGCCCAGCTCGTGGCGGTGCTCTCGGCCCTGGCCGCCGCGCTCGGGCCGGTCGTCCCGGCCGGCTCGGTGCCGGTGCCGGCCCGCGCGTCAGGCCCGGTGGAGAGGAGCGCCGCCATGCCGTCCACGCTCGACTCCCGGCTGCTCGCCGGCCGCCGGATCGTCTACTCGTACCCGGGGCCGACCCCGTCGCCCGTGGTGCTCCAGGCGATCCGCGAGGGCCGGGCGGCCGGGGTCATCCTGTTCGGCGAGAACGTCACCAGTTCCGAGCAACTGGCCGAAGCCGTCGGCCAGTTGCGGCAGGCCGCGGCGGAGTCGCCGGTGCCGGAGCCACTGCTGCTGATGACCGACCAGGAGGGCGGCAAGGTCCGCCGCCTGCCCGGTGCGCCCGAACTCTCGGCCCGCGCCACCGGGTTGGCGCCCGACCCGCTCGCCGAGGCGGCCCGCTCGGGCGCCGGCGCGGGGGAGAACCTCGCGGAGTCCGGCCTGAACGTCAACCTCGCCCCCGTGCTCGACGTCTACGACACCCCGGGCAACTTCATCGACCGCCACGAGCGCTCGTACGGCCGGGACCCGGCCGCGGTGGGCCGGCTGGGCAGCGCGTTCACCGCCGCGCAGCAGGGCCTCGGGGTCGCCGCCACCGCGAAGCACTTCCCCGGTCTCGGCTCGGCCGCCCGGGACGAGAACACCGACGAGCGCCCGGTCACCCTGTCCGTGCCGCTCGCCGAGCTGCGGGCCCGCGGCGAGGAGCCGTACCGGGCGGCGATCGCGGCGGGCGTCCACCTGGTCATGGCCTCCTGGGCGGTCTACCCGGCGCTCGACGCCGAGCGCCCGGCGGGCCTGTCGCCCGCGATCGTGCGGGGCGAGCTCCGGGAGCGCCTGGGCTTCGGCGGCGTCACGGTGACGGACGCCCTCGAAGCCGGCGCCCTCACCCCGTACGGCGACACCGGTGCCCGTGCCGTCGCGGCCGCCGACGCCGGCATGGACCTCCTGCTGTGCTCGGCCCGCGACCCGCAGCAGGGCGAGGACGCGGCCGCCGCCGTCGCCGCCGCCCTGGACTCGGGCCGGCTGGACCGGGCGGCCTTCGACGCCTCCCTCGCCCGCATCACGGGCCTGCGCGCCGCACTCGACTGACGGCGGGCCTCAGAGCGCGGGCGGTGCGGTGCGCAGCCCGTCGAGGATGATGCGGAGGTTGCGCTCCCACTGCTGCTCGTCGGCCCGTAGGCCCAGGGTGCGTTCGCCGGTCGCGGCGGCGGCGAGCAGGAACGGGACGTCCTCCCATGCGACGTCCGCGCGCATCGCGCCCGCCTCCTGGGCGCGTTCGACGAGCTGCCGGATCCGGGCCCGCAGGTCCGCCAGCTGCCGGGCGAGCGAGTCCCCGCAGGCCCCGCCGAGTGCCTCGCCGATGCCGCAGCTCTCGGCGCGCAGCCCTACGTAGGCTGCGGCGAATCCGCAGAACCCGTGCCAGGGGTCGGGGTCGGCCAGGGCGTCGTCGGCGCGGTCCGCGATCTCGCCGAGGAGTTCGTCGAGCAGCGCTTCGAGCAGCACCTCCAGCGAGGGGATGCGCCGGTAGAAGGTGCCGACGCCGACGCCCGCCCGGCGGGCGATCTCGTGGGCGGAGACGCCGACGCCGACCTCGGCCACGGCCGTCCTGGCGGCCGCCACGAGGCGTTCGACGTTGCGCCGGGCGTCGGCGCGAGGGAGCCGGCCCGACGCGTCGGCGAGCAGGCGGTCCACGGTGCTGCCGCGCGGTGCCGGCGACGGCGCGTTCGGCGCCATGGTTGGCGCTGTGCTCCATGCGGCGTCCGGTGGTGTGTTCACGGGCCGATCCTAGCCGCTAACTGGACCAATCCTGTCCGCTTGGCTAGAGTCCTCGGCAGATCAAACGGACAAGGTCTGTCCGTTTATGGTTTGGGGGCTTGTCGTGACATCCGCTGGGGCATCCGCTGGGGCATCCGTCGTGGAACCGCGGAAGATCCGGGTCGGCATCATCGGGGCGAACCCCGACCGGGGGTGGGCCGTCCGGGCGCACCTGCCCGCGCTGCGGGCGCTGCCGCAGTACGAGATCACCGCCGTCGGCACCAGCCGCCCGGAGAGCGCCCGGGCGGCGGCCCGCGCCTTCGGTGCGGCGCACGCCTTCACGGACGCCGCGCGGCTGGCCGGGCACCCCGACGTGGACCTGGTCGTCGTCACCGTGAAGGTGCCCGCGCACACCGAGCTGGTCGGGGCCGCGCTGGCGGCCGGCAAGCACGTGTACTGCGAGTGGCCGCTGTCCCGGACCACCGCCGAGGCGGAGGCGCTCGCGGCGGCGGCCCGCGGTGCCGGCGTGCACCACGTGATCGGGCTCCAGGCGCGGTACGCCCCGGCGCTCGCCCACGCCCGCGAGCTGGTGGCCGGTGGCAGCCTCGGGCGCATCACCTCGGCGACCGTCCACGCCGCCCGCGGCAAGGGTGCGGGCGGGCTGATTCCTGGCTGGGCGGCCTACACGCTCGACCGCGCCAACGGCGCCGGGATGCTGGAGGTCGCGGGCGGGCACACACTCGACGCCGTGCAGCACGTGCTCGGCGGGATCGAGGAGCTGACGGCGGTCACGTCCGTCTCGCGGTCCGCGTACACCGTCGCCGAGACCGGCGCCACGGTCGTCGCGACCAGTCCCGACCGGCTCCGCCTCGACGGGACCCTCCTCGGCGGCGTCCGCCTGTCGGCCACCGTTCAGGACGCCGAGGGCGCGGATGCCGGGACGCGCCTGGAGATCACGGGCACCGAGGGCGCCCTGGCGATCGTCTCGACCGGGCCGGGCGGTCCGGCCGGCATCCAGATCGGCGAGCTGCGCCTGCTGCGGGCGGACGCCCCCGGCGGCGGGTTCCGGGAGGTGTCGCTCCCGGACCGGTACCAGGTGCCCGGGATCGGCCGGGATGCCGAGGGCTTCAACGTGGCCCGGCTGTACGCCCGGCTGGCCCGTGACCTCCGGACGGGGGAGCACGGCGTGCCCGGCTTCGACGAGGGCGTAGGGATGCACCGCCTGCTCGACGCGATCAGGCGTTCGGCGGACGCGGGCGGGGCGCGGCAGGTCCTGGCCCGCCGGTAGGGCCGGTGGCCGACGCCGCCGTCCGTCCCTTTTCCCGGTTCTGCCCTCCGGTGGTGGCGGATCTGCCTGTAGGGTTCTGACGGCGCGTCACCTCGACAGCCGAGCCCGGGAGTTGGCAGCGTCCGGGCTCGGCCTCCGCAACCGTGTTCGGGGTGGCCGCGCCCCTTCGGGCCGTTCCGATGCCGCCGTGACCCCGCGCCGATGCTGTGACGACTTGAAGAATTCTTCATCTCCAAGGATGATGCTTGCCGGCCGTGCGCCCCGCACCCGGCCGTCGACCCAGCCGCACACGAGGGAGGGAGCGGACGATGCCCGTCCCGCTGTACCAGGCCAAGGCGGAGTTCTTCCGCACCCTCGGCCACCCGGTCCGGATCCGGGTCCTGGAGCTCCTCCAGGACGGCCCCCGGCCGGTCCGCGAGCTGCTGGCCGAGATCGAGGTCGAACCCTCCAACCTCTCCCAGCAGCTCGCGGTGCTGCGCCGCACCCAGCTGGTCACGGCCACCCGCGAGGGCAACACCGTGGTGTACGCGCTCAGCACCCCGGACGTCGCCGACCTGCTGCGGGCCGCGCGGCGGATCCTGACCGAGCTGATCACCGACCAGGGCGCGCTGCTCACCGAACTGCGCGCGCCCGGGGCGGCGCTGCCGGGCCGCTGAGGCGTCCGGCCGCCGTTCCGTCCGGCCGCCGGACCATCCGTCCGCCGCGCGTCCGGACCGCAGACCGTTCCACCCGAGGAGAACCCGCCGCCATGAGCGAGAGCACGCCCGACAGCACGAGCGACGAGAAGCGCCGCCGCAAGGCGATGCTCATCCGCGCGGGCATCTACATCTTCGCCACACACCTGTTCGCCGGCTTCGTGCTGCTGCTCTTCGCGCTCGGCGGCCGGAAGTAGCGGACCGGGGTCGTCCGCTAGTGGTAGCGGCGGCTGGTGCTCGTCCAGGCCTGCACGCCGTCGACGAGCTCCCGGGTGCCGTCGAGGTACCAGTCGCTCTCCGGGTGCCGTCGCAGCAGCTCGCGGCGCAGCAGCGCGCTCTCGTTGCGCAGCTGCGCGACCCGGGCGCGGACCGCGCCGACGGCCCGCGCGCGGGTGCAGCCGCGCAGGCGCTGCAGCGCGAGCACGGTGTTGAAGGCGGCAGCGCCCTGGCGCTCCTCCCGCTGCAGCGAGTAGAGGTCGTTGATCAGCGTGGCGGCGTCGGCGGTGTGGGCGCGCAGCCGGTGCAGGGCGGGTTCGGCGTGCAGCGCGGCGGGGGCGTCGGCGCCGTGGACGCGTTCCAGTATGTTCATGAACGGGTAGAGGCAGCTGCTGTGCCGGCGCAGCCGCATCGTCTCGGCCAGGCCGAGACGGGGGACGGTGCCGTGGGCGCGGTGCTCGGCCTCGGCGGGGAAGGTCGCGAGGCAGGCCTGCCACTCGCGGGCGGCGCGGGCGCGCCAGGCCGGGGAGGCCGGCCCGGTCTGCCGATGCCACAGTTCGCGCCAGGCGGCGGTGAGCCGGTCGTCCCCGACGGCCGGTGCCGCGCCGTCCAACACGGCGATCAGCGGGTCGACGATCGCCCGTGCCTCGGCGGGCCGGCGGCCGGGCGAGCCGTCGAAGCGGTCGTCGAGGATGGTGAACCAGCCGAGGACGTCGATCAGGAGGTCGAGGTCGGCGCCCCGGGTGCGCGGGTACGCGTGGCCGATCAACTCCGGCAGGGTGTAGGCCTGGTAGCGGGCGAGCTCGGCGCGGGTGAGAAGGCCGCGGTCGACCGCCCAGTCGGCGTGCCGGGCGGTGGCGGCGGCCAGTTCGGCGGCCGGGCGAGCGGGTCGGCGGACCGGGTGCGTGGCGGGCCGGAGGGTGGGATGGTCGGCCGGACACCGGCCCGCTGCCGTCTCCTGCCGCCCCCCGCCGCTCTCGCGCGGGGCCAGCCGGACCCGCAGCCCGTGCGCCTGGACGGTCGTCCAGACCACCTCGCGGGCCCGCGCCCCGGGGACGGCCACCGGCCGCCAGCGGCGCAGGATCGCGGCCGCCGCGACGGTCAGTTCGGCCCACGCGAAGGCCTCGCCGATGCACTTGTGCTTGCCCGCGCCGAACGGCAGGTAGGACTGCCGCCCGGCGCCGCCGTCCTGCCACCGTTCGGGGCGGAAGGCGAGCGGGTCCGGGTGGCGGACCGGGTCGCGGTGCAGCGCGGTGAGGCTGTACAGCAGCTCGGTGCCGGCCGGGATCCGGTACGGGCCGAGCTCGACGGGCAGCTGCGCGGTGCGCATCAGGAACGCGTTGGGCGCGTGCAGCCGCACCACCTCCTGGGCGACGGCGCGCGTGTACGTGAGGCGGGCGAGGGCTTCGGGCGTGGGGACGGTGCCCGCGGGCAGGTGCTCGTCCAGCTCGGCGAGGACGCGGGCCTCCACCTCGGGGTGGCGCAGGAGTTCGTCGATCAGCCAGGTGAGGGTGGTGGAGACGGTCTCCGTCCCGGCGCCGAACATGGTGATCGCCTCGGAGCGCACGTCGGCCTCGGTGAGCGGACGGCCGGTGGCCGGGTCGGTCGCGGCGCGCAGCACGGCGGGCAGCGTGCCGGCCGGACCGCCGTCGGCCGGACCGCCGTCGGTTGGACCGCCCTTCGCCGCACGGCCGTTGACGGCCTGGTCGACGACCCGGTTGAGCACCCGGACGGCCGCGTCGAAGCGCCGGTTGACGGGCAGCGGCAGCCGGGCCATGGCCGGGTGGGGGTAGAGCGACTGGACGATCTGGCCCTTGACCAGGTCCGGCAGCGCGCGGTGGAAGGCGAGCGTGGCGTCCTCGCCGAGCCGGGCGTCGAACAGGGAGCGGGTGACGATCTCCAGCGCGAGGTGGTTCATCTCCTTGGCCACGTCGAGGACCTGACCGGGCCGCCAGCGGGCGGCCCGCTCCTCGGTGACCCGGTGCATGACGGCGATGTACCCGGCCATCCGGTCGGGGCCGAAGGCGGGCTGGATCACCCGGCGGCGGTCGCGGTGGGCCTGGCCCTCCGACATCAGCAGGCCGTCGCCGAAGGCCGTCCTGAGGGTGTCCTGGACGGCGCCGCGCGGGCAGCCGTGGGCGTGGGTGGTGAGCAGCGCGTGGACGAGCGGCGCGTCGGTGACCACGCAGACGGTGCGCGGGCCGAGCCGGATGCGGACCACGCCGCCGTGGCGGGCCAGCGAACCGAGGAAGCCGAGCGGGTCGCGCAGCAGGGCGGCGGCGTGGCCGAGGCCGGGGAGCGCGCCGGGGGCGAGCGGCGGGACGGCCGCGGGGGCGAGGGCTCTCGTGGCTTTCGGTGCTTCCAGTGGGGTGGCCCTCGGTGGAGCGGCTGTCGGCGGGGTCGGTGTCGGCAGGGTCGGTGTCGGCCGGACGGCTGTCGGCGGGTTGGCCTTGGGTGGAGTGACCGGTTTCGGCGTCCCGGGGGCCGCCGCCGTCCTTCGCGCCGCCGGTGTGCCGCTCGTCGTGAGTGTCTCCGTCGTCAGGGTCATGACACTACCTCTCACCAGATGGGCCGGTGCGGCGGTACCGCGGGATGCGCCGTCGCGCCGGCCGGAAGGCGGGGAACCGGTCACCGCGGAGCCCCGCGTACGTCCTTCCCAGAGGGCGCACGCCATAGGAAACGCGCCGTTCGGACGGGCGTTGCGCCGCGTGCGGGTGGATCACCCCAACGGTCGATCGGCGACACCCGCCCGCGCGCCCCGGCGGCCGGCCCGCACGCCCGCCGCGACCTGCGGTGATGGCGGTGCACCGGTGCGCCCGTGCGTGCCCCGCCGGCAGGGTCTTTCGGCCCTCGCCGGTCGGCCGCGGGCGGGTCCAGCATGGTGGCGGACAAGGAGGTTCCCTGATGACCCGTCTGCGCCACCGGCCCGCGCTCACGCCCGTACCCGACGCCGGTCGCCGGAACGGCTCGGTGTGATCTGCACCGTGCGGACACGAAGCCGAGGGCCGGGAGGTGAGGGCGGGACGGTCGGGGGGCAGGAATCCCCCGTACGCCGCTCCGCCACCGAACCGGTCCGACGCCACGAGACGGGAACTGGGATCACATGGACTGCGACGACGAGGTCATGGTGACCGTCCGGATCAGCGCCGCGGAGCGGGCCCTGTTGCGCTCCCTGGCGCGCGACCGCGGCGGGGACGTCTCCGACGTGGCGGTGGACGGCCTGTTGGACGTCATCCCCGCCCTGGACGGCGACGCCGCCGCCCGCCGGCTGCGGCGCGTGCTCGCCCGGCCCGCGCCCTGCGCCGTGACGCTGTGGCTGCCCGCGCCGGTCGGCGACCTGCTGCCGCTGCTGGGCGAGCGGATCTCCCGGACGGGCGGTCCGGCGGCGGGCCCGGCCAGCGCCGCGCTGTCCGCGGCCCTGCGGCTCTGGCTCGGCGGGGACCCGGCGGCGCTGGCCGTCGCCCTCGCCCGGCTGCGCCGCGGCCGGGGCGCGGCCCGGCAGGACCCGGGCCCGGCCGTGCGGCGGCCCGCACACGCCGCCTGAAGCCGCCTGAAGCCTCCTGAAGCCGTTCGAAGCCGTCCGGAGCCGCCTGACGTGGGCTGATGCCCCCTGCGCCCAGGGCCCGTTCACGTTCCCCGAAGATTTTCGAAAGAAGTTTCTGTTATTCCCACCCGTCCCATCCGGTCTCCCACGTGTCGGAAGGCCCGGCGCCCGTCACCACAGGGGCGCGGGCCGTCGCACGAGGAAAGGAACGCGATGGGACACCGCAGCACGGAGCTCCGTCGACGCAGGCGCAGGCGGTTCACCCGCAGGACGACGCTGATCGCCGCGGCGGTCGCCGCCGGCCTGGTCGCGGGTGCGCTCGGCATCTCGACGGCGCTCGAACCGGCGGGCAGCCGCACCAACGCCAGTGTCTCGGCGGACGGTCCGGTCCTGGGCAACCAGGCGGGTGTGGTGTCCGACGACGGCAGCGGCGAGACCGGGACCGCCGAGGGCGCGACCCAGGCCCCCGCGCCCAAGCGCGACCAGAAGGCCGCCCCGCTCAAGGAGATACCCAAGGACCAGCCCGACCGCGGCCTGGTCTACGCCGGTCTGAGCCTGCCGAACGGCGACCGCTGCGCCGGCTCGCTGCAGGTCTCCAACGGTCAGTTGTGCAGCCACGGCCCGGACGCCCCGCCGAAGGACGTCGACATCCACAAGGACGTCGCGCCGGTGGCCGCCGCGGCCGCCCAGGCACCGGTGCTCACCCCGGCCGCCAACGCCCAGCCCCCGTCCGCCGCCGACCTGTTGAAGGGCGCCACGCCGGTCCTCGACGCCGGCCAGAAGGCGCTGCTGGGCGACCCGGCCGGTGCCCCGCAGCAGAGCACCCCCGCCGCGTCCGGCGGTTCGTCCGTGGTCTGCGAGGGCGACGGCAGCAGCGGCAACCGCATCCAGGTGGTGTACCTCCACGCTCCCGGCAACGACCGCTACGCCCAGTACCTGGCCTCCTTCAAGAAGTGGGCCGCCGACGTCGACGTCATCTACAACGCGAGCGCCCAGGAGACCGGCGGCGCGCGGCACGTCCGCTTCGTCACCGACTCCGACTGCTCCGCGTCCGTGCTGAACGTGCAGATCTCCGACGCGGCGCTCCAGGACTTCAACGCGAGCAACGACGCCGTCGCTGCGCAGGGGTTCAACCGGAAGGACCGCAAGTACATGATGTTCACCGATGCCAAGGTGTACTGCGGCATCGGCACCTTCGCCGGCGACGAGCGCCCCGGCCAGGACAACCTCAGCAACTTCGGCCCCTCGTACGGCCGGACGGACTCGGGCTGCTGGGGCGGGCACACCGCGGCGCACGAACTGGGCCACAACCTGGGCGCGGTGAACAACAGCGCGCCGAGCACCAGCAAGGGCGGCCACTGCGTCTACGACTACGACCTGATGTGCTACTCGGACTACCCGTACTACCCGCAGATGAAGGTGGTCTGCCCGGACCGCGCGCACTACGACCGGCTCGACTGCACGCACGACGACTACTACAGCACCGACCCGAAGCCGGGCAGCTACCTCTCCTCGCACTGGAACGTCGCCAACAACCGCTTCCTGATCACCGGCAACGGCGGTGGCACCGGCCCCAACCCCAACCCGTCGCCGACCGCCACCCCCACGCCGTCGCCGACCGCGTCGCCCACCCGCACCGCGTCGCCGTCCCCGACGCCCGGCGGCGGCACGACCGGATCGCCGTCCCCGACCGCGACCCCGACCGCCACCGGCAGCCCGACCGCGACCCCGACCCCGACCGGCACCCCCACCGCCGGCACCGGCTCGCCTGATGTGACGGTCAGTCAGGTCACCCAGAACTCGGTCATGCTGAGCTGGCCGGGCGTCCCGAACGCGGCCGGCTACGACGTCCTGCTCGGCGGCCAGACCATCGGCACCGTCCGCGCCACCGTCGTCGGCCTCGTCCGCCTCGCCCCCGGCACCTCGTACAGCGTCGCGGTCGCCGTCCGCGACGCCGCCGGGTCCGTCGGCAAGCCGGGCCGCACTGTCACCTTCCGCACCGCCGCCGACGCCGGGCGCCCGCAGCCCGGCGCCCACTACACGATGGTCAACGGCCTCACCGGCCAGGCCGCCGACCTGTGGGGCAGCTCGATGAACGACGGCACCGTCGCCATCGCCTACCAGCGCACCGGCTACGCCAACCAGAAGTGGGCGTTCGAGGACGCCGGCGACGGCGCGGTGCGGATCAAGTCGGTCCGCTCCGACAAGTGCCTGCAGCTGGGCGGCGATCCGGTCGCCGGCCAGTACGTCGCGCAGCAGCCGTGCTCCGACGCCGCCACCCAGAAGTGGCAGATCACCTCCGCCGGCGGCGGGTTCAGCCTGACCGCGGCCGGCAGCTCGCTGGTGCTCGGGGTCAGCGACCGCTGGTACTACGGTGGTTGGCTGCTGGAGCTCCAGCAGCCGAACGGCCAGCCGTACCAGAACTGGTCGCTGCAGAAGACCGCCTGAGTCCCCTGAGGACCCCGGGTGCGGCCGTCACCACCTCACCGGTGGTGGCGGCCGCACCCGCACCCGTTTCCGCCCGCACGCCCCCACCCCCACGAGGAACCCCCGCCATGCGCACCCGAACGCTCCTCGCCGCCCCCGCGCTCGCCGTGACCGCCCTCGGCCTCGCCGCCCTCCCCGCCTCCGCCCACGGCGACACCGTCCACCTGGAGATCCCCGGCCAGCAGAACGGCCACGTGACCACCGTCGCCACCTTCGAGAACGACCGCGACCCGGTCGTCGACGAGTTCGCCGGCACGCTCGCCGCGACCTCCGGCGACGGCCGCTCGGCCGGCCCCTGGGTGCTCGTCCCCGTCCCGGGCCGCCCCGGGACGTACACCACGCGCGAGACGCTGCCCGCCGGGCACTGGAAGGTCACCGTCGACTGCGCCTTCCCGTCGCTCGGGCACGGCGAGCGCGAACTCGACGTCGAAGCGGCCGCGATCACCGACCCGGCCCCGGCGATGACCGGCCCCGCCCCGGCCGGGCCGTCCCTCCCGCCGTCCGTCTCGCCGGTCGTCCCGCCGTCCGTCTCACCGGTCGTCAGCAGCGCCGGCCCCACGTCCGCCGCCGCCCCCGAGGCCGCCCACGCCGCCGCGCCGCCGGCCCACGAGACCACGTCGGACACGACCACCTGGGCCGCCATCGCCACCGCCACCGCGGCCGTCGTCCTCGTCGCCGTCGGCTACTGGCTCCGCGCCCGCGCCGCCCGCCGCTGACCCTTGCCGCCACGGTACGTGGTGGAACCGTCCGCTCCGCGCCGCCGTCCCTGGTCTCAGGACCGGCCGCCACCCGGCGGCCGGACGGACGAAAGCGAGCGCGGCCTATGAAGAAGGTCCTCATCACCGGCGGGGCGGGTTACATCGGCAGCACGGTCGCGTCCACGCTGCTCGACCGGGGAGTGACCCCGGTCGTGCTGGACGACCTGTCCAGGGGCCGGGCCGAATTCGTCGAGGACAGGATCTTCTACCAGGGCGACATCGCCGACTCCGAGCTCCTCGACCGGGTCTTCGCCGAACACCCCGACATCGACGCCACCCTGCACTGCGCGGCCCGGATCGTCGTCCCGGAATCGGTGGCCAAGCCGCTCTACTACTACCGCGAGAACGTCGCCAAGACCGTCGAACTCCTCGACTCCCTCCAGCGCCACCACTGCACCCGCGTCGTCTTCAGCAGCTCGGCCTCCATCTACGCGCCCACCCCGGACGGCCGCGTCGACGAGACCTGCGCCGTCGACGCCCAGAGCCCGTACGCGCGCACCAAGCAGATGATGGAACGCATCCTCCAGGACTGGACCCGCGGCGAGGACGCCGAGGACCAGCGCGTCATCACCCTGCGGTACTTCAACCCGATCGGCGCCGACCCGCAGCTGCGCACCGGTCTCCAGGACCTCCACCCCTCGCACGCCCTCGGCAAGCTGATCGAGGCCCACGGCGCCGGCACCCCGTTCACCGTCACCGGCACCGACTGGGCGACCCGCGACGGCTCCGGCATCCGCGACTACATCCACGTCCAGGACGTCGCCGACGCCCACGTGGCGGCCCTCCTGCGCTTCGACGAGGTGATCGCCCCGGGCGCCGCCGAGCGTTACCGCGTCGTCAACGTCGGCACCGGCGAGGGCACCACCGTCCGCGAACTGGTCGCCGCCTTCGAAACCGCCGTCGGCGCCCGCCTCGACGTCCGCGAGGCCGGCCCCCGCCCCGGCGACGTCATCGGCTGCTACGCCGCCATCGACACCGCCGAATCCCTCCTCGGCTGGACCCCGCGCCGCACCATCACCGAAGCCGTCACCGACGCCCTGGCCTGGCGCTCCAAGTGGACCACCCAGCTGAGCAGCACGACCCCCTGACGGCCACCCCCTGACGGCCGGGACCTGGCGGACCGGGTCCGGCCGCCCGGGCCCGCCGGGTCACTTCACCGCGTCCGCGGACTTCTGCCAGTTGTCGTGGAGGCGGTCGAGGTAGGACTGCGCCTGCGAGCCCGGTTTGGCGCCGCGGGCGAAGGCGAGCATGTTGGAGGAGCCGGTGTTGTAGCCGAGGGCGAGGAGTTCGTCGCGGGTGTAGGGGCCGGCGGGTTTGGCGGGGAGCTGGTCGGCGAGGTCGCGCAGGTGCCAGGACTCGGCCTGGACGGCCAGGTTGCGGTCGTCGGGGAGCTCTTCCCAGCGGCGGGAGGCGAAGTCGCGGCCCTTCTTGGTGTCGTCGAACGCGGCGCGGTGCATGTTGGCGATGCCGAAGGAGGCGTCGGGCTTGCTGCGCTGCCAGGCGCGTTCGAGGTCGGGGTCGTGCGGCTTGTAGGACTCGTTGTAGAGGATCGCCATCACGAGCTGCGGGTTCACGCCCGCCTGGGCCGCGTACTCGCGGACGGGCTTCGCGTAGTCGGCGGGGTCGTAGTCCCGCAAGGAGGACGGCGCGGGGGGCGAGGAAGGGGCGGACGAGGAGGACTCGGCGGACGAGGAGGAGGCCGGGGGGGCGGAGGGTGAGGCGGACGGTGCACCGGGGTGGTCGCCGCCGCGGATCATGCCCCAGCCGACGGCGACCACGAGGCCGACGGCGATCCAGCGTCCCCAGCGGGGTCCGCCCTGTTCTTCGCTCACCGTTGCCGGCCCCTCCCCGTCCGTCCGGAATTCCGTTCGATATCCGTACTGGTGGACGTGCGTCCGGCGGGTGCTACTCGCCCGGCTTCCGCTCGCCGTCGAGGTTGCGGAGGAAGTCCTTGGCCTTCTCGACACCGGTGTCGATGTGGCCGCTGTACTTGCCGTCCGTCCGGTCGTCGATGGCGTCGCCGACCTTGTCCAGACCCTGCCCGATCACGTCGCTGTGCTCGCGGGCGAGGTCGGTGGCCTTGTCCGCGAGGTTCTTCAGACTCTCAAACATGGTGACGCTCTGCTCCTCTGATGCGTTCCTGTTGATGTGCCGACGTGGCGGGGGGCATGATCGTTCGGATCATGACCATCCTAGCGACGGCCACCCGGTGGTCCGCCGGTGCGGAGCACGGCGGGTGACTTTGCTGAAATGGGTTTGTATGCTCCAGTCCCGCTTCTACAGCGCTGTAGAAGCGGGAACCGCTGCCTGGACGCTCCGCGTCCCGGCACGCAGAGCGGCGCGCTCGCGCCGCGGCAGCCGAAACGATCGAGGGAAGTGCGCATGGCCGGGCAGCGGGCGAGAACGCCGTACCAGGAGGCCGGGCCGCGCCCCGACGACGCCGCAGTCCCCGCGCAGCGGTCGCGTTCGGCGGGCGCGGGCGAGCCGGCCCCGGCGGCCGGCTCGCGGGGCCAGCGCGCGAACGCCGCCGCGCGGCGCAAGCAGCAGGCGCAGAAGCGCGGGAGCCTCGTGGCGGTCGTGCTGGCGATCGGCCTGCCGCTGGCCGGCGCCGTGGCGGACGAGCTGGGCGGCCCGGGCGTCGGCGTCTTCTTCGCCGTCGCCGCCGTCCTCGGCACCGGGCTCGCCGCGCTGCTGTGCAGCCCGGCGGGCCGCTGGTGGGTGGTGACCGGCGCGCCGCTCGTGGTGCTGGTCACGGCCTCCGCCACGGAGTACGTGTTCAACGGTGACCAGTACCAGAACACCAAGCAGCTCGGCACGGGCGCGCTGCGCTGGGTCGTCGGGGCGTTCCCGGTGATGGCGGCGGCGGTGGTGGCGGCGCTCGTGGTGATCGTGGCCAAGGCCGTCGTCGACCGGCGGCGGCCGGAGGGCCGGCAGCCGGAGGCCAGGGCCGGCGGCGGCGGGACATCCGACGGCAACCGGAGGAGTCGACGTGGCTGACCGCAGGACCCCGCGCGGGCGGGCCGCGCGCAGCGGGCCGGCGCCGCTGGCGGTCGCGGCCCGCACCATCGCCTGCGCCGTCTCGGTGGCCGTGCTCGGGGCGAGCGGCTTCACGTGGTACGAGTACCGCAGCCTCGACGACGGCATGACCAAGTCCGGCGCGCTCGGCGAGGCCAAGAAGAACGCCCCGCCGCACCTCGACAAGTCGGTGAACCTGCTGCTGATCGGCCTCGACAGCCGCAAGGACATGGACGGCAACGACCTGCCGAAGCAGTTCGTCGAGGACGAGCTGCACGCCGGGTCGAGCGAGATCGGCGGGTACAACACCAACGCGCTGATCGTCCTGCACATCCCGGCCAACGGCGGCAAGGTCACCGCGCTGTCCGTCCCGCGCGACGACTACGTGCAGACGGTCGGCGCGGACGGCAAGATGCACAAGATCAAGGAGGCGTACGGGATCGCCAAGGAGGCCGCCGAGGCGAAGCTCGCCAACAAGGGGCTCTCCAAGGCGGAGCTGGAGCGGCAGAGCCGCGAGGCGGGGCGCTCGGCCACCATCCAGACGGTGCAGAGCTTCCTGGACGTCCCGATCGACCACTTCGCCGAGGTCAACCTGATCGGCTTCTACGACATCGCCAAGGCGGTCGAGCCGATCCAGGTCTGCCTCAACCACCCGGTCGACGA
This sequence comes from Kitasatospora sp. NPDC057904, assembly GCF_042887925.1. Lineage (NCBI taxonomy): Bacteria > Bacillati > Actinomycetota > Actinomycetes > Kitasatosporales > Streptomycetaceae > Kitasatospora > Kitasatospora sp. NPDC057904. The sequence goes on along the minus strand of NZ_JBHVOL010000001.1, from coordinate 786,575 downwards.
CCCGATCATCGCCCGCACCGCGAGCCACGAGGGCGGCGGCACCGGGCTCAAGCTGCCCGCCGGCATCAGCTCGCTGGACGCCGCCCAGGCGCTCTCCTTCGTCCGCCAGCGCCACCACCTCACCAACGGCGACCTCGACCGCACCCACCGCCAGCAGGCGTTCATCTCCTCGGTCGAGTACAAGCTCAAGCAGCAGGGCATCCTCAACGACTTCGGCCAGATGCAGAAGCTCTTCGGGGTGGTGAAGAAGGACGTCGTCATCGACAACGAGTGGAACATCCTCGACTTCGCCCAGCAGGCGCCCAACCTCACCGGCGGCAACGTCGAGTTCAACACCCTGCCGATCACCGGGTTCAAGACGGTCGGCGGCCAGGAGGTCAACACCGTCAACCCGGACCTGATCAAGAAGATCACCCGGCAGCTCTTCAGCCGCGACCCGGCGCCCGTCCAGGCCGCGCCCGATCCCGGGGACGCCGCCGCCGCGAGCGCCGCGCCCACGACGGCCGCGGCGACGCCCGCCAAGGACAAGGCGACCGTGGACGTGCTCGCGGTGACGGCCGCCGGGCCCGGCGCGGCGGCCAACGAGTCCAAGGCGCTCACCGAACTCGGCTACCCGGCGGGCAAGGTGGGCGACGCGGCGGTCAAGACGAAGACCACCACGGTCACCTACGGCACCGGCGCCAAGGCCGACGCCCAGACGATCGCGGCCCGCTACGGCGTCACCGCGACGGCGGCCTCGGGCGTGCCCGCGGGGCACGTCGTGGTCACGCTGGGCAGCGCCCGTGCCGCCACGCCGAGCGCCGCGCCGTCCGCCGCTCCCTCCGGTGATCAGGGCGACCCGGCGGCCGGCCTCCCGATGCAGGGACCGGCGGTCAAGGCGGGCGGGATCCCCTGCGTCGACTGAGGGCCGGCGGGTTATGAGTGCCCACGGGTTCCGAGGGCCGGCGGGTTCGCGGGGCGGTGGCCGGAGTCCGTGGCCGCCGTCCCGCGGCCTGCCCCGGAACGCCCGCCGGGTTCGATGGCAACCGATACCCTGAGTGACCGGAACGACCGAGGAGGAGAGGCGGCGGACGTGCCGAAGCGCACCACGCACGAGGAGTCGGCCTGCCCGGTCGCCCGTCCGCTCGACGTCGTCGGCGACGGCTGGACGCTGCTGATCGTCCGCGACGCCTTCGACGGGCTGCGGCGCTTCGGGCAGTTCCAGAAGAACCTCGGCCTCGCGAAGAACGTCCTGTCGGCGCGCCTCGCCAGCCTCGTCGCGAACGGCGTCTTCGAGCTCGCGCCCGCCGCCGACGGCGGCCCGTACCAGGAGTACCTGCTCACCGAGAAGGGCCGCGCGCTGTTCCCGGTGGTCACGGCGCTGCGGCAGTGGGGCGACCAGTGGTTCTTCGGGGCCGACGAGCCCCGCGCGCGCCTGGTCGAGCGGGCGTCCAGCGCGCCGGTCGCGCCGGTGGAGGTGCGGGCGGCGGACGGGCGGGTGCTCGGGCCGGACGACACCCGGGTGCTGCTGCCCTGACGCGTGCCGCTGCCACCGGCGGGCCGAACGGCCGGTGGCAGCGGGGGAGTCACGCGATCAGGGGGTCGGGGCCGAGGTCGTTGCGCAGGCCGGCAGCGTGGCCGGGGCGGTGGTCGCGCACGTCGCCGTCGGGGTGTGGACCGTCGGCGTGTGCGTGGGAGTCGTCGACGTCGTGGTGCCGGCGGATGTGGTGCCCGCGGACGTCGTCTTGAGGGACGCGGTCGCCGTGGGCGGGCACGTCGGCAGCGTGCCGGGTGTGCCGGCCGGCCGGCACGTGGCCGTCGACGTCGGCGTGCCGGGGGAGGTGGTGGTCGCCGTCGCCTTCGTTTCGGACGGGCTGCCCGAGGAGGACGACGGCCCGCCCGACGAGGTGGTCGAGCCGGAGGTCGTGGACCCGGAGGTCGTGGAGCCCGACGTGGTCGAGCCGGACGTCGTGGACCCGGACGTCGTGGACCCGGAGGTGGTCGAGCCGGAGGTCGTGGACCCGGACGTCGTGGACCCGGACGTCGTCGAACCCGAGGTCGTGGAGCCCGAGGTCGTCGAACCCGAGGTCGTCGAACCCGACGTCGTGGTCCCCGAGGCCGATGTCGAGGCCGTCCCCGACGGCGTGCCCGGCCGCCACGGCGTGGGCGGCGGGATCCACGGCACCAGCGGCTCCCTCGGCGGCCCCACGGGCCGGTCGATCACTTCGAGCCGTCCGGTCACACGGGAGAACCAGCCGCCCGTCTGGATGTTGACCAGGATGATCTCGGTCACCGGCTGCGGCGCCGGCACGACGATGATCAGCGTGGTCGGCTCGAAGCCCTGCCACGGCCTGCCGATGTACTTGGCGTTGGCCACCAGCACCGGCGCCTTCAGCGGGTTGCCGCACGAGCAGCGCACCCGGGGCACGCCCTGCGCGTCCACCAGGACGGCGGTGCCGGCCTGGAGCGCGGACTGGTACTCCGTCACCACGCCGCTCTTGTAGTTGTGGTTGGTCACCCGGGTGTCCACGCGCAGGTACGCCGAGGTGAGCGAGCGCAGGTAGGACGGGATCGTGCCCTGGTCGATGCCCGCGGCCGACGCCCAGGCCCGGCCGACGTCGCCGGTCGAGACCATCGCGATCAGCCGCTCGGTGTCGCAGCTCGGCTTGGACATCGTCCCGCCGTAGACCCCGCTCGACGTCCCCTGCACGCTGTGTAGGGCGGCCGGCGAGGCGCTGTGGCCGGGTTGCTGCGCGGGGGAGGTCACCGGGGCGGGGGCCGGGGCGCTCACCGGGGTGGTTTCCACCGATTGGGTGAACGGGTCGGGGCCCGAGTCGGCCGGCGCCTGCAGCGCGACCTCGTTGGCGGTCGGCACCATCTCGTTCTTGCTGCCGCCGCTCTGGTTGTTCACGACCAGCACGGTGGCCACCACGGCCGCCGCCAGCACCCCCGCGCCCACCGCGATGCCGCGTCCGGAGCGCCACCACGGACGGCGGGGCCCGCGCCCTGGGCCGCCGGTGGGCGGTCCGGACTGTCCCGGCGGCCCGGAGGGCGGTGGCGGGACGGAGGGCGGGCCGGCCGCGCCGCCGCCCGAGAGCGGGCCGGACGGGGGGCCGACGGGCGGGCCGGAGGGAGGGGGTTGGGAACTCATGGCGGCTCCGTTTCGTAGGCGGCCGGCGCAGAGGGCCGGCGGGGAACGCTTCTGCCGCTGGGTTCCATTTCTCCCCCCGTGCCCCGGATGTCGCAACAGCGGGCACGCGCACCGTCGCCGCGCGTGCCGACGCCGCTTCGGCCAGGCTGGAAGCCGTCCGGCAGACCCGGGACCGTCCGGCGCACCGGAAGTCGTCCGGCACACCCGGACCGTCCGGCAGGCCGGAAGCCGTCCGGCGCACCGGAACCCGTCCGGCACCCGCAGGAACAGCAGGAGGCGACATGCAGCAGGCCGCGACCGCCCCCGCCGGAGCGCCCGGCGCCGTGCGCGGGTGGCTGGACGCGCTCGCCGTCGTCGTGGCCGGGCTCGCCGCGATGGCGGCGGTGGCCGCGCTCGGCCTCTGGCTGGCCGGCGCGAGCGACCTCCCGGACGGCGGGTTCCCGTCGGTGCTCGCCGCCACGGTGGCGCTGGCCGTCGGCGGGTCCGTCCAACTGGACGGCGGGGCCGGTCAGTTCGCCGCCGTGGACGCCGGGATCAGCGCGATGCCGCTGTCCGTCGGGCTGGCCGGCGCGGTGGTGATGGCCGAGGTGTTCCTGCGTCAACTGCGCTTCCGCGCGGTGACCGGCGGCAACGAGTTGCTCGGCCGGATCGTGCGGACGGTGGTGCTCTGGCTGCTCGCCCTGGTCCTGCTCACCCTCGGCGCCTCGCACACCTTCACCGTCCCGCTCGGCGGCGGCATCGAGCAGGCCATCGGCAACGCGCTCGGCCTGACCCCCGAGGTGGGCTTCCACGCGGACGGGCCGACCACGGTCGGGATCGGGCTGGCGTGGCTGCTCGTGGTGCTCGCGGGCACGTTCGCGGTGTCCCGGCGGGCGCCGCTGCCGCGCGCGCTGCTGCCGTACCAACAGGCCGTGCGCCCGGCCGCGTTCGCGCTCTGGACGGTGCTGCTCGGGTACGTCGCGATCGGCGTGGTGGCGGGCGTGCTGACGGCGCTCGCGCACGGCAACGGGCGGCAGACGATGGCCGTCGTGCTGCTCGCCCTGCCGAACCTCGGGTGGCTGGCGTTCGGCGTCGGGCTCGGCGCCGAGTGGCACGGCCGGCTCTCCGGAGCCCTCGGCCTGCCGGTGCCCAAGCCGCTCGCCGACGTGCTGCGCGCACCGGAGGGCCACGAGGCGACGGTGAGCCTCGGCACCCTCGCCGACCAGGACGCGCGCAGCTGGTGGCTGCTGCCGATTGCCGCCGTCCTGCTGCTCGCGGCCGGCTTCCTCGCGGCCTACCGCTCGCCGAGGAGCGTCCCGCTGTGGCAGCACGCCGTCCGGCTGGCGCTGGCCACGGCCGTGGCGGTCGCCCTGATCGGGGCGTGGACCCGGGTGGACGCCGACTACGGGCTGTCCGTGCTCGGCGTCGGCGTGGGGGAGAGCGGGCTCGGCGGCCTCCTGGGCTCCGTCCTCGGTAGTGCGGGCGGCCCCCTGGCCGGGCTCGGCAACGGCAGCCTCACGCTCCACCCGTACTTGTGGACGGCCGTGCCCCTGGCAGCCGGCTGGGGACTGCTGGCCGGTGCTCTCGGCGCGCTGCTCGCGGCGCGCGTCGGACGCCGGGGCGAGGTGCCGGAAGAGGGCTGAAGCGTGTGACCGGTCGGGGCCTCAGAACGCCTCGGCCAGCAGGACCACCACCGGGGGCAGCGCCTGGGCGAGGGCACCGCGCCAGACCTTGGGTTCCGAGACGAACAGGATGACCCCGCCGGCGATCATGAAGGTGCTGACGTAGGTGATCATCGCCCGACCGGCGGTGTCGTGCCGGGTGTGCAGCAGGACCAGCCCCGCGACCAGGCCCAGCGCGAGGAACAGGTTGTAGAAGCCGACGTTGAAGCGCCACACCCGCACCTCCGGGGCGTCCGCCGTGCTGCCGGTGAGCAGGAAGCGCACGCGCGGGTGCCCGTACAGGAAGCTCTCCAGCGGCCACGCGATGATGTGGACGGCGGCGGCGAGCATGGCGAAGACCTGGCTGACGGCGTTCATGGGGCGTACCGCTCCTATCCGCCGCGCGGCGGCGGGTGGACGACCGGCGCGGCCCACGCGGGCGGCTCGGGCACGGAGGAGACCGCGGCGACCGCGGGGACCACCTGGGTCGGCGGTCCGCCGCCCGTCCAGGCGGCGGGCGCGGCGACGGAGGCCACCGCCGCGCGCAGCTCGGCGACGAACTGCAGGCAGGTCGCGTACCGGTCCTCGGGCGCCTTGGCGAGCGCCCGGGCGACCACGGCGTCGACGGCCTCGGGCAGGTCGGGGCGGTGCTCGCGCACGCGGGGCGGCGGGTCGTTGAGGTGCGCCCAGAGCAGCGCGAGGTCGCTCTCGCGGCGGAACGGCGGTGCGCCGGCCAGCATCTCGAACACCACGCAGCCGAGGCCGTACTGGTCGCAGCGCCCGTCCAGCGGGCGGCCGGAGATCTGCTCGGGCGCCGCGTAGTCGAGCGTCCCGACGATCTGGCCGACGCTGGTCAGCCCGCTGAGCGACAGGGACTTCTTGGTGAGCCCGAAGTCGGCGAGGTACAGGTGCTCGGGGTGCTCGCTGTCGGTGCCGGCGGCGACCAGCACGTTGCCGGGCTTGACGTCCCGGTGGACCAGGTCGTGGTCGTGCGCGGCGTCCAGGGCGGAGGCGATCTGCAGGGCCAGCCGGGCGGCCCGGTCGACCGGGAAGGGCCCGCTGCGGCCCATCAGGGCGCGCAGGTCGCCGCCGTCGACGTAGCGCATCGCGATGAACAGGATGCCCTCGTGCTCCCCGGCCTCGAAGATCGGCACGATGTGCGGGTGGTCGATCGCGGCGGCGGCCTCGGACTCGTGCATGAACCGCTGCCGGAACACCTCGTTGCGGGCCAGCTCGGGGGCCAGGAGCTTGACGGCGACGGTCCGGCCGAGCCGCAGGTCCTTCGCGCGGTAGACGACGGCCATGCCGCCGCGCCCGACCTCGCCCTCCAGGCGGTAGCCGGCGACCTCGCGCCCGACCATCCCGGCGGGCAGGCCGGCGGCGTCGGCGGGCCCCATCGGGCTCTCGGGGGGCGGGCCGGTGCCCGGTCCGGACGGGATCACGGTTCGGCCGCCCGGGTGCGGGCGTAGTCGTCGGGCTCCGCGGGGGCAGGGGAGGCGGGTTCTACGGGGGCGGGGGAGGCGGGCTCCGGCTCGACCCGGTCGGTGGCCGCGTACGTCTGGAGCTGGAGCCCGTCGCAGTAGCACCAGCGGTCGTGCACCGGGTCGAACACCCACAGCGCCTCGCCGTCGACGACCAGGCCGACGCGCAGGCCGCGCGTCTGCTCCCGGAAGGACTCCAGGTCCAGGGCGCCGGCCGCCAGCCGCTCCAGCAGCGCCCGGTGGCGGTCCAGGGCGGCCGCCGCGTCGGCGAGGGCCGGGCGCGGGTCGGCGGTGCGGGCGGGCGGACCGCCGGCGACCGGCGGGGCGTCCGGCAGGGTGATCAGCAGGCGGGCGTCGACCCAGGCGGTCCAGCCGTTGGAGCACAGCACGCGGGCCCAGTCGCCCTGCCGGGCGACGAGCCGCACGGGGAGCAGCTCGTCCAGCCGGGCCGACGGCCGGGCCGGGTCGGGGGCCGCCCAGGTGGCCATCCCGCCGGGCGGGGCGATGTGGGTGGGGCGGAACGCGAACTCGTCCATGCGCGGCACATTTCCTCCGCCGCGCGGGCCGGCGCCCGGGGGTCGGGCCCCGGGGCGGGGGCTGCGTGCGGCACTCGCACCACAGGTCGGTTCCCACTCTACCGGCGGCGGGCCGGGGCTTCCCGGCGCGGCGGCGCCGGCTACTTCCGCATGACGGCGGGCTCGTGGCGGCGCAGCAGGGCCAGGACGAGCAGGCCGTACGTCACCGAGAGCGCGGCCAGCGCGGCCATGCCGAGGAGCCAGCCGCGGCGCTCGTGGCGGAAGAGCGGGTCGGCGGTGAGGACGGTCGGGAAGGACAGGTTGCGCAGGTCGACGGTGCGGGCCATGGCGGACAGGCCCCAGCGGGACGGCACGAGCCAGGACGCCTGTTCCAGGCCGGGCACGCCGTGCAGCTTGAGCATCAGGCCGGTGAAGACGATCTGGACCACCGAGACGAGCACGAGCAGCGGCATGGTGGCCTCCTCCTGGGCCACCAGCGCCGAGACCAGCAGCCCGAGCATCATCGCGGAGAACGCGAGCACGGCCACCGCGACGATCAGTTCGGGCAGTTGCGGCATCACGACGCCGGTGGTCACCGCGGGCGGTGCGCCCGGCGGCAGCTTGGGCTCGATCTTCACCCCGGCGATGCCGACCACGGTCAGCAGCGCGGCCTGACCGACCGTGACCGCGCCGAGGACCACGACCTTCGAGACCACGTACGCCGACCGGGACAGTCCGACCACGCGTTCCCGCCGGTAGATCGCGCGCTCCTTGACCAGCTCGCGCACCGAGTTCGCGGACCCGGTCAGCAGGGCGCCGAGGCAGAGCGTGATCAGGCAGTTGATCGCGTTCTCCTGGGAGATCCGGGTGCCCGCGATCGCCCGGCACATGCCGCCGATGACGAAGGGCAGCACGACCATGATGGTGAGGAAGAGCCGGTCGGCGGCCAGCACTGCCGTGTAGCGGCGCACGAGGGTGCCGAGCTGGGCGAACCAGCCCTGGGGCTTCTCCCGGCCGATGGCGGGAGAACCCGGGGCGGCGGGTCCCCTGGGGACGGCCGCGGCGGCCTCGGCGGCGATGTACCGGTGGTACTGCGGCGAGGCGCGGAAGCGCTGCTGCCAGACGCCCCGGTCGTCGCTCTCGAACGCCTCGAACGCCTCCGGCCACTCGTCGAAGCCGAAGAACGCCAGCGCCTCCTGCGGCGGCCCGTAGTAGGCCGTCCGGCCGCCGGGGGCGAGCACCAGCAGGCGGTCGCACACGCTCAGGCTCAGCACGCTGTGCGTCACCACGACCACCGTGCGGCCGTCGTCGGCCAGGCCGCGCAGCATGTGCATCACCGAGCGTTCCATGCCCGGGTCCAGGCCGGAGGTCGGCTCGTCCAGGAAGAGCAGTGAGGGCTTGGTCAGCAGCTCCAGGGCCACGCTGACCCGCTTGCGCTGGCCGCCGGAGAGGCTCGCGATGACCTGGTCGGCCCGCTCGTCCAGGCCGAGCTCGTGGATCACCTCGGTGACCCGCGCCTCGCGCTCGTGCGGGTCGGTGTCGCCGGGGAAGCGCAGCTCGGCGGCGTAGGACAGGGCGCGGCGCACGGTGAGCTGGGTGTGCAGGATGTCGTCCTGCGGCACGAGGCCGATCCGGCGGCGCAGTTCGGCGTAGTCGCGGTAGAGGTCGCGCCCGTCGTACAGGACGGTGCCCTCGTCGGCGGGGCGCAGCCCGGTGAGGGCGTTGAGCAGCGTGGATTTGCCCGCGCCGCTCGGGCCGGCCACCGCGAGCAGCGCCTTCTCGGGGAGCGGGAAGCCGACGCGGTCGAGCAGCACCCGGTGGTCGGGGCCGACGCGGACGACGAGGTCCTGCACGTCGAGGGAGATCTCGCCGGTGTCGGTGTACTCGACGAGGTGGCCGTCGGACAGGCACAGCGCGGAGTGGCCGATGCCGATGATGTCGGCCGGGCCGACGGGCGCGCGCCGGACCGGGCCGCCGTTGAGGTAGGTGCCGTTGTGGCTGTCGAGGTCGACGATCTCGTGTCCGCCGCCGGGCAGTTCGCGCAGTTCGGCGTGGTGGCGGGAGACCACGAGGTCGTCCAGGACGAGGTCGTTGTCCGGCGAGCGGCCGATCCGCACGGCCCGGGCGGGCAGCGGAAGCACGGCGCTGGGGCTGCGGAAGGTGCCGGAGGACTGCGGGGCGACCAGGGACGGGCGTTCGCCGGGCGCGGGCCGGGGGAGGCCGGCGAAGGTCGCGGACGGGCCGTCGGCGGGGTTGCCGAAGCGCACCCGGGTGCCGGGGCCGACGTCCTCGGCGCTGATCCGGCGCCCGTCGTCGTAGGTGCCGTTGGTGCTGCCGACGTCCTCCAGCTCCCAGCGGTCGCCGATGGCGTGCAGGACGGCGTGGTGCCACGAGACGCGGGGGTCGTCCAGGACGATCTCGCTCGTCGGGTCGCGGCCGACGTGGTAGGACCGGCCCGGATCGATCAGCTGCGAGTCGGTGTCGGTGACCACCATCAGGGGCGGTGCCACGGGTGCGGCCAAGCGCTCTCCCATGGTCGGCATTGTATCGCCGGGGGTGTCCGGGGGCGCGTTTTCACCCGGTGATTGGACTGGACCACTGGATCCGCGCGCCACTATCGTTCGGCGTGCCCGCACGCCATCCGCCGACCACCCGGGGACGGAACGCATGAACGCCTGGCCGGAGTTGCGCCGCTCCCGGACCGTGCGAGCGGGCCGCGCGCCCGGCACCGTCCTGCGCTGCGGACTGATGGACACCATGCTGGCCGACCTCGCCGTCTCGGTCGTGCTCTTCTTCGACCGGCCGCTCGACGACGAGCGGCTCGCCGCCGGCCTCGCCCGCGCCCTCGACCGGGTCCCGGTCTTCGCCGGGCGGCTGCGCACCACCGCCGGCGGCGCCCTGGAGGCCGTCTGCGACGACGCCGGCGTGCCCTTCGACGTGCACGCCGTGGACGGCACGCTCGCCGAGGCGATGGGCCGCGTCACCGCCGCCGGCGCCGAACTGGTCGACCCGGTGGACGCCCCGGCCGCGCGCACCGGCGGCGGGCCGCTGTTCACCGTCCGCGTCACCCGTACCGCGGACGGCGGCACCGTGCTCGGCTGCTCCTGGCACCACGCCGTCGGGGACCTGCAGAGCTTCATGCTGCTGATGCGCGCATGGTCGGCGGCGGTCGAGGGCGAGCCGCTGCCGGAGGCCGAACTCGTCGCCGACCAGGACGCGCTGCTCGACGAGGTGCTCCCCGCCGAGGACTGCGGACGGCCCGGCTTCCGGCTGCCCGACCCGGTCGAGGCCGCGTTCCTGGCCCGCGAGGTGGCGGCCGGGCCGCGCGCCAACCGGACCGTCCAGATCTACTTCGGGGACGCCGAGATCGAGCGGATGCGCGCCGACTTCGGCGCGGCGGCCGGACGGCGACTTTCCGCCGGGGACGTCCTCTGCGCCCATGTCGTGTGCACCATACGGGAGTTGGACGGCGACGAAGCCGAGCGAATGCTCACCGTCCCGGTGAACGCCCGCCGCTGGCTCGGCCTCTCGCCCGCCCATGTCGGCAACCTGCTGAGCGACCTGCACCTCGCGCACTCCGCGAAGGACGGGCCCGCGGCGCTCGCCGCCGCCCTGCGCGCGGCCGTCGCCGACTTCCCGGCCGAGCACCTCAACCTGCGGGCCAACCTGCGCTTCCTGGCGGCCGTCGGCCGCGACCGGCTGGGCGACTGCGTCCCGGTCGGCTTCGACCCGGCGGCCCGCCGCTTCAGCTTCTCCAACTGGAGCCGCTTCGGCGCGTACGACGTCCGGTTCCAGGGCGAGCGGCCGGTGTACTTCAGCCCGGCCGCCAACTACCCGCTGCCGTGGGTCTGCTGGACGGTCGAGGGCTTCCGCGGCACCGGCCTCCTGGCCACCGTCGTGCTGCCCGCCCGGCTCGCCGCCCGCGTGCGCGGGGCGGAGGGCCGGGCGGCGCTGCACCGCTTCCGCGACCCGGCCGACGAACTGCCCCCGCCGGCCGCGGCCGTGCCTCGAGTGATCTGATGATCCGTCGGAAAGCTTCGTCAGAAAGCCTTCTCGATGGCCGTCCAGAGCTGCGTCCTGGCCCGCAGGGCGAGCCGGACGGTCTCGGCGCACGCCGCCCACTTCGCGTCGTCCTCGCCGCACAGGTCGATCAGCATCTGCATGGCCATCGGCGTGTGCTGCTCGCCGTCCACCTCGATGTGCCGCACGAGGTAGTCCTTGAAGACGGTGAGCGCGCCGTCCGGGTCGTCGATCCGTACCACCTGGGCGAACATGTCCGGGATCAGGTCCTCCCGGCCGAAGGCGAAGGCGGCGGCCCGGCAGTGCACGGGCGCGTTCTCGACGATCGACCACGTGGTGCCGGTGAAGTCGGCGGCGGCCTGCGGCACCCCGGCCGCCTTCAGTGCCTCCGGGACGGCCGTGCCGGCGCCCAGCAGCTCCAGGAAGGCCTCGACCGGGCCGGTGTCGGCGCCCGCCCGGCGCATCCCGTCGACGTACAGCTCGAAGTGGCTGGTGTAGCCCTCGCCGAGCTCGTCGCTCTCCTCGACCAGCACGATCTCGTTGATCAGCCGCCGGCTCGCGGTCGGACCGGCCGGCACCCACAGGACGTCGACGCAGGTCAGGTCGCGCTGGAGGCTCTTGAGCAGCGACATGAAGTCCCAGACGGCGAAGACGTGGCTCTCCAGGAACGTGCGGACCCGCCCGAGGCCGGTCAGCCCGCCGTAGACGGTGTGGCCGACCACCTCGCGGCGCAGCGGGTCGACGGCCTGCTGGAGGCCGGTGAGGCCGGGGTGCGAACGGTCCCAGTGGTAGCGGTTGGTGGACATGCGGAGTCCTTTCGGGGGAGAGGGAGGGGCTACTTGAGCACCGCGTACAGCGCGCGGCGCAGCTGGTCGCGGCTCGGCTGGAGGGCGCGGTCGAGGACGGGGGCGAACGGCAGGACGGCGCCGTCCGGGCGGGTGACCCGGCGCGGCGGGGCGGTGAGGCGCAGCTCCTCGGCGGCGGTGGCGAGCACCTCGGCGCCGAAGCCGCAGCTGCGGTTGGAGTCGTCGAACACGACCAGCCGGCCGGTGCGTTCGAGCGAGGCGGCGAGCGCGGGCCAGTCGAGCGGATGGAGCGTGCGCGGGTCGAGGACCTCGACGGAGATCTCCTCGGCGACCTCCTCGGCCACCGCGAGCGCGTCGTGGACGAGGTGGCCGACGGCGACGACGGTGACGTCGGTGCCGGAGCGGTGGATCCGGGCCCGGCCGAGCGGGACCGGCGCGAGCTCCCACGTCACCGTCTCCCGGCCGGGCAGGGCGGCGGCGGGTGCGAACAGGACGACCGGGTCCGGGTCGCGGATGGCCGAGCGCAGCAGCCCGTAGGCGTCGGTCGGGGTGGCGGGCACGACCGTCTTCACCCCGGCGTGCGCGAAGAGGCTGTACGGGTGGTCGGAGTGCTGGCCCGCCCAGCCGTCCCGGGAGCCGGAGCCGGGCACGACGCAGGTCAGCGGCACGCCCGCCTGGCCGCCGGTCATCAGGGAGAACTTGTGGGCCTGGTTGACGAGTTGCTCGAAGACCAGGAACAGCAGCGAGGGGATCTGGAACTCCAGTACGGGCCGCCGCCCTTCGAGCGCGGCGCCGATCGCCATCGCGGTGAACGCCTGCTCGGAGAGCGGGGTGTCGACGATCCGCTCCGGGCCGAAGCGCTCCAGCAGCCCGAGCGTGGGGCCGGCCAGGCCGGCGCCGATGTCCTCGCCGAACACGCAGACCGCAGGGTCCGCGGCGAGCTCGTCGGCGAGCGCCCGGTTGAGCGCCTTGGTGTACGACAGGCGGGTCATGCCACCGCTCCTGCTCTGGGGCGCAGCCCGTCGGCGTACAGGTGGTCGGCGGCGCCGGCCGGGTCGGGGTGTGCGGATGCCAGCGCGAAATCCTCGGCACTGGAAAGGAGTTGGGAGACTTCTGTGTCGATCGTGGCGACCGCGGCGGGGTCGAGCAGGGCGGCGGCCCGGGGCAGTGGGTCGCGGGTGCGCCAGGCGTCGACCTCCTCGGGGGTGCGGTAGCGCGGTTTCATCCGGCGTTCCATGGTGTGGTGGCCCTCGAAGCGGTAGGTGCGGCACTCCAGGAAGGCCGGGCCGCCGCCGCTGCGCGCCCGGTCGACGGCGCGGAGGGCGGCGGCGCGGACGGCCTCGGTGTCCATCCCGTCGACCTCCTCGGCGGGGATGCCGAAGGCGGCCGCCCGGCCGGTCGCGCTGCCCGCGACCGCCGCGGCGGCGGGCAGGGTGGTCGCGTAGCCGTTGTCCTCGCACACGAAGACCACCGGCAGCCGCCACATCGCCGCGAGGTTGAACGACTCCAGCACCACGCCCTGGTTGAGCGCGCCGTCGCCGAAGAACGCGACCGCGACCCGGCCGCCGCCGGCCTGCCGGGCCGCCCACGCGGCGCCGACGGCGATCGGCGCGCCCGCGCCGACGATGCCGTTGGCGCCGAGGATGCCGAGCGACAGGTCGGCGGCGTGCATCGAGCCGCCCCGGCCGCGGTTCAACCCGTCCACCCGGCCCGCGAGTTCGGCGAGCAGCCGGTGCGGCGCGGCGCCCCGGGCGAGCACGTGGCCGTGGCCGCGGTGGGTGCTGGTGAGCCGGTCGGTGGGGCCGAGCGCGGAGCAGACGCCGACCGCGACGGCCTCCTGTCCGATGTACGGGTGGATGCCGCCGGGGATCGCGCCGGCCTTCACGAGGGCGAGCGCGAGTTCCTCGAAGCCGCGGATCAGCCGCAGCATCCGGTACCGCTCGGCGGGAGTGCCGAGCGGCGCCGTCGCGGCGGCCGTGCCCGTCACAGCGCCCCTTGCCAGATCGCCGGGCAGAAGTCCGGGTCGGCGTAGTCGGGCCGGCCGTCGGCGGTGCGGCGGACCAGCACGTCGTGGTTGTAGACCACCGGGCCGCCGTCCGGCCGCTCGTGCCGGCGGTAGGCGTTGGCGCCGTCCTGGAGGTGCAGCGAGACGGCCCGGCGGGGGAAGGACGCCAGGTTGGGGCCGCTGCCGTGGTAGGTGCGGCAGTGGTGGAAGCTCATGTGGCCACGCGGGATCGGCATCGGGACCTTCCGCACCTGCTGCCCGTTGTGGGCGGCGTTCGCGGCGAGGATGGCCTCCAGCTCGGAGCCGTCGCGGTCGGCGAAGTGCCGGGTGGAGTCCTCGCCGGAGGCGAGCTCCTGCCAGCGGTGACTGCCGTCGATCATGGTGATCGTGCCGTTCTCGTCGCCGCAGTCGTGGAAGGGGATGAACGCGGTGAGCATCTCCTCCGAGGTGCAGGTCTGCCAGTAGTGCTTGTCGAAGTGCCACGGCACCCGGTTGGTGGGCTCCTCGGGCACCGGCGGCTTGTAGATCAGGGTGGCCTGGAAGATCCGGATCTCCTCGGCCCCGGCGAGCAGCGCGGCGACGGCGCCGACCAGCGGCTTGCGCAGGACCGCGCCGATCGCGTCGCTCTCGTAGTGGACGTAGTCGTTGTGCCGCTGGACCGGGCCGTCCGCCGGCGTCCAGGAGGCCAACCGGGCCGGACGGACGGGGAGTTCGCGGTCGCGGTGGCCCGCGTAGTAGAGCTCGGTGGCGGCCTGGAGGGAGTCCAGCTCGGCGTCGCTGAACAGCCTGTGGGACAGGTACCAGCCGTACGTCCGGTAGTGGTCGACGTCGTCGGGGGTGGGCAGCAGCGCTCGTTCGGCGTCGGTGAGGTGGAACTCTGCGGTGGTCACTGATGTGCCTTTCGAGGGTGGGCCGGGCGTGCCTTTCGAGGCCGGTCGGTCACCGGGCGGCGGCCGAGCTCTGCCGCTCGACGGCCTCGTACAGGGCCCTGATGTTGGCGGTGCCGAAGGTGCCGGCGCCCTGGCGCTCGATGAGCTCCAGGAAGTACGTCCGCCGGGGGTGGGTGGAGCGGGCGAAGATCTGGAAGAGCTGCCCGCCGTGGTCCTGGTCGACCAGGACGTGCAGTTCGCGCAGCGTCCCCACCGGGATGGCGGTCTCGCCGAACCGCTCGGCGAGGGCGTCGAAGTAGGCGTCAGGGGTGCTCAGGAACTCGACCCCGCGGGCCCGGATCGTGCGGACGGCGGTCGCGATGTCGGCGGTGCGGAAGGCGAGGTGCTGGACGCCGGCGCCCTCGTTGGCGGCGAGGAACTCGTCGATCTGGCCGGGGCGCCGGCCGGTGTCCGGCTCGATCAGCGTGAAGGTGACCTCGCCGGAGGCGCTCTGCACGACGCTGGAGTCCATGGCCTGCTCGCCCACCTCGATGTACTCGCCGAAGATCCGGTGGAGGCCGAGCGCCGCCTCGCAGAACCTTACGGCGTCCGCGAGTTGGCCGCCGGGGACGCAGATCGCGACGTGGTCGAGGGCGTCCAGCAGCCCGGGCGCGGCCGCTCCGGCGCCGGGCGGCACGAACCGCAGCGCGACGTCGCCGAAGCCGGCGACCAGTGCGCCGTCGCGGTCGAGCACCCGGGCGCCGTGCCGCTCGGCGCGCTCCACGGCCGCCTGCGGGTCCTCGCAGCCGAGCGCGAGCACGGCGACGCCGTCCCCGTGCCGGGCGACGAACTCGGCGACGGGATGGCCGGGCCGGGCGGCCGAGACGAGGTGCAGGCGGATGTCGCCCTGGTGGACGCGGACGGTGCGCAGGCCGTCGGGCGAGGTCTGCGGGGCGTCGGCGGCGAAGCCGTAGTCGGCGCGCAGCCCGGCGGCCGTCTTGTCGGCGTCCGCGCACGCGAACTCGACATGGGTGATGGTCTGGATGGACAACGGGATCTCCCCCTCGGGAGCGACGAAGAGCGGGTAACGGCCGGTGGCGTCGGGCTACTTGGCGCGCCTGGTGGACGCCGGGCCGAGGATCAGGCTGAGGTTGTGGCCCCCGAAGGCGAAGGCGTTGCTCAGCGCCGCGCGCACCGGCGCGGTCCGGGCCGCGCCCCGGACGTGGTCGAGGTCGCAGGCCGGGTCGGGGTCGGCCAGGTTGCGGGTCGGCGGCAGCGTTCCCCGTGCCACCGCGAGCGCGGTCACCGCGGCCTCCAACGCGCCTGCGGCGCCCAGGAGATGCCCGGTCGCTCCCTTGGTGGAGGAGACGGCCGGCGGCTGCGGCCCGAACACGGCGCGCAGTGCGGCGGTCTCGGCGGCGTCGCCGAGCCTGGTGCCGGTGCCGTGCGCGTTCACGTAGTCGATGTCGCCGGGCGCGAGGCCCGCGTTGGCCAGCGCGGCGCGCATCGCGTCGGCGGCGCCCGCGCCGTCGGGGCGGGGCGTGGTCGGGTGGTGGGCGTCGGTGGAGGCGCCCCAGCCGAGGACGTCCGCGTACCCGGCGGCGTCGCGCGCGTCGGCGTGCCCGGCGCGCTCCAGGACGAGGACGGCGCTGCCCTCGCCGAGCACGAAGCCGTTGCGGCGGGCGTCGAACGGCCGGCTCGCCTCCTCCGGATCGTCCCAACCCTGGGCCAGCGCGCGGGCGTTGGTGAAGGCGGCGGCGATCGTCGGGTGCAGCGAGGACTCCGTCCCGCCGCACACCACCACGTCCGCGTCCCCGGCCCGGATCAGCCGCAGGCCCTCGGCGACCGCCTGGGCACCCGCCGCGCAGGCCGTCACGACGGCCGAGCTGTAGCCGCGGATCCCGTGCTTGATGGCGATCCGGGCGGTCGCCATGTTGGAGAGCATTCCCGGCAGCAGGTACGGGCTGACGCCCGGCCGGCCGCGCTCCAGGCGGCGGTGCGACTGCTGCTCGAAGGTTTCGAGCCCGCCCCCGCCGGTGGCCAGCACGACGGCCGTCCGGTGCGGGTCCACGTCCCGCCCGACGACCAGGCCCGCGTCGGCGAGCGCGTCGTCCGCGGCGGCCAGGGCGAGCAGCACGAATCTGTCCACGCAGCGGGTCTCGGTGGGCGGCAGCACCTCGCGGCCGTCCACCGGGGGCGCGATCCCGGCGACCGGCAGCCAGCCGTGGGCCGGATGTCCCTCGGGCACGGCGCTCAGGCCCGAGCGGCCCGCCGCGAGGGCGTCGAAGACGTCGGCGGGCTTGCGGCCGAGCGGCGAGACGAGCCCGAGGCCGGTGACGACAACGCTCATGCCCGCACCTCCGCCAGGTGGCGCTCCCGCAGCAGGACCTTGCGGACCTTGCCGGTCGGGCCGAGCGGGAGGTCGTCGGCGCGGACCACGAGCACCCGGCGGACGGTCGCCGCGGCGGCCTCGTCCAGGGCGGCGACGACGTCCTTCGTCCGGTCGGCGGCAGGGTCGGCGCCGTCGGAGAGGAGGAGCAGCACGTCGGTGACGACGCGCTCGCCGTCCCGGACGGCGACGACCGTGCAGTCCGTCACGTCCGGGCACGCGGCCAGCACGCGTTCCTCCGACATCGCGGTGAACAGCCGGGAGCCGTCGCCGAGTTCGACGGAGTCGACGGCCCGGTCGACGTGGTAGTAGTAGCCCTCCTCGTCCCGGTACACGAGGTCGCCGGTGAGGAAGCGGCCGCGGATCCTGGTGCGGAAGGTGGTCGCCGAGTCGTTCCAGTAGCCGAGTGCCAGGGTCGGCGAGGCGGTGGCGAGTTCGCCGATCTCGCCGGGGCCGAGCGGTTCGCCGTCCGGGCCGACGACGGCGCAGTCGACGAAGGCGTGCGGGCGCCCGACGCAGCGCCCGTAGCGGTCGGTGCCGGGCCCGTGGGTGATGAAGAAGTGCGAGTGGCCCATCTCGGTGGAGCCGAGCCCGTCGACGAACAGCGAGCCGGGTTCGCGGGTGCGGCCGGCGCGGGTGACGGTCTCCCGGCTGCCGGTGGCGATCAGGCGGCGGATGTGCGTCTCGTGGGCGCAGTCGCCGGTGTTCCACCACAGGGCGACGGACGCGAGGTCGCGCGCCGCCAGGTCGTGGCGGGCGAGGTCGGCCCAGGTGGCGGCGAAGCCGACCACGCCGGACGGCTGCCAGCGCTCGATCGCGTCCAGCACACCAGTGCCGGACTGGCTTGAGAGCAGCGCGAGTCGGGTGTGCGAGCTGAGCGCGAGGTTGACCGCGATCAGGGTCGCCGCGTGCGGCGCGGGCAGCGCGCTGAGCATCCGGTCCTGCCCCTGCGGGCGCGGCAGCCGCAGCCGGTGGCGGATCGCCGCGTACAGGCTCGCGTGCGAGTGGACGACGGCCTTCGGCATCCCGGTCGTGCCCGAGGAGTGGGTGATCGCGACCGGGTCGTCGGACCAGTGCCGGTAGGGCTCCGGTGCGGCGTCCGGGTCGCCGGCGCCGAGGGTGGCGATCTCCGGGAGCAGCCGGGCGCCGGGCTCGTGGCCGGCCAGCGCGGCCAGGTGGGCCGGGTCGGCGAGGACGCCGGCGGCGCCGAGGCGGGCGGTGTAGCGGGCGGCCCGCTCGCCGTCCAGGTGCGGGTTGAGCAGGGCGGGGATCGCGCCGAGGCGGCCCAGAGCGAGGAAGGCGAGCACGTGGTCGGCGGCGTCGCTCGCGTAGACGACGACGGGGTCGCGCCGCCCGATGCCGAGGCCGTGCAGGGCGGCGGCGCGGGCGCGGACGGCGCGGTCGAGCTCGCGCAGACTGAGGGCGTGCCAGGCGGGGTGCTCGTCGACCTGCGTGTCGAAGGTGAGGAGCGGGTCGTCCAGGCCGAGGCCGAGCTCGAGGCGGCTGGTCAGTACGGAGCCGGCGCCGACGTCCGGGTCGTCGGCGAGGAGGCCGCGGACGCGGCTCGTCGTGGCAGGCGTGGTGCGTGCGGTCGTGCGGGGGGTGGTCACGGGGGCGGATCCCTCCCTCGGTGCCGGGGTTGGCCCCGGCGGTGGGCTTGGGGCTGGGCGCTCGGGCCGCGCGTGCGCGCGGCGACGGCGGCGGCTGTCCCGGGTGTCCTGACCCGGGTGTGTGTGCGGGTTCGGGCGGCGGTGCCCGGGTGTGTGGGCCCGGGCGACGGAGGCGGGGGCGCAGGTGTGCCCGGCGTGGCCGGCAACGGCGGCCGGCGGCAGGTCGGTTCAGCTCTCGACGAGGAGGGCGACGGCCCGGTCGCCGTCCTCCTCCTGTTCGGCGGCGAGGACGAGGACCCGGTCGGCGTCGCCGTCGGCGAGGAGCAGCGCGGCCAGGTCGAGCGCGTCCGCGGGGACGGTGCCGGGCGGGGCGGGCTCGGCCGGGCTGATCGCGACGACGGGGCCGGTCAGGCCCCAGCGGGCGGCGATGTGCCCGAGGACGGCGTTGGGGTTGGACTGGAAGAACAGCAGCGGGGCCGTCCGGCGGCCGGGTGCGGCGCCCTCGTCGATGGCCCGCGCGGTGGCGCGGTCGCCGCTCGCGCTGGCGAGCAGCAGCGCCGTGCGCCCGGGCGCGGGTGCGTCTCCGTGGTGGGCGCGCAGGCAGCGTTCGGCGGTGTGGGCGACGAGGGGGTTGAAGGTGGAGGCGGCGAAGCCGGGCAGGGGTGGCAAGGGGTCGTCCGCCCGGTCGGGGTCGGGCCAGTGGGCCTCGGCGAGGATGCGCAGGGGCGGCGGCAGGAGCATGGGCGGGGCGGTCCTGGTGTGGGCGGAGGGAACCGGGGGCGGTCGGCGGTGTGCGTCCGGGCGGTTCCGGGGTGGGCGGGAGCTTGTCGGGCGGGGCTGTACGACGGGCGCGTCGCGGGTGGATGGTTGGTGTGGTCCGCTCGTGCGCGGGTGGAGCCGGGGCGGGGTGCCTGGCGTTCCGGACCCGGCCGGGTGTTCGGAGGGGTCGGCCCGAAGCCTGCCTGCGCACCGACCGGTTGACGGTCGCCGCTCATGCGCGGGCCACGAGGAGGGCGGTGTTGGCGCCCCCGAAGGCGGAGTTGAGGCTGAGGGCGTAGCGCGGTGCGGCGGCGCGCGGTCCGTCCAGGACGAGGTCGAGGCCGACGTCCGGGTCCGGGCCGAGCCAGCCGGCGTTCACCGGGAGCCGTCCGCTGCGCAACGCGCTGATGGTGACGGCGAGTTCGAGCAGCGCGGAGGCCTCCAGGGCGTGGCCGTGGACGGACTTGCTGGAGCTGACCGGCAGGCGGGCGGTGTGCGCGCCGAACACGCGGTGCAGCGCCAGGGCTTCGGCCCGGTCGGCCAGCGTGGAGCCGGTGCCGTTGGCGTTGACGTAGCCGACATCGGCCGGCCCGGCGCCCGCGCGGGCGAGCGCGGCCCCGATGGCGCGGGCCACGCCGGCGCCGTCGGGCTCCGGGCGGCACACGTGGTGGGCGTCCCCGGTGCGGCCCCAGCCGGCCAGCCGGGCGAGCGCGGTGGCGCCGCGCCGCTCGGCGGCCGGGGCGGCCTCGACCAGGACGGCGGCAGCCGCGTCGCCCAGCAGCGTGCCGGTCCGGCCGGTGCTGAACGGGCGCAGCTCGCCGTCGCGGGCGAGGGCGCGGCCCGCGTCGAAGACCGCGAACACGCCCGGTTCGACGAGGTGCCCGGCGGCCACCAGCACCCGCTCGTGCCGCCCGGCGGCGACCAGCGAGGCCGCGTCGGCGACGGCGGTCGCCGCCGCCACGCAGGCACCCGTGTAGACGCGGGTGACGCCGTGGAGTCCCCAGGCGGCGCCGAGTCCGGCCGCGACGGCGTCGGCGGTCGCGCGGGTGCGCAGGTCGCCGTGCAGAGCGAGCAGGACGGGTGTCGCCGCGCCGTCGGCGGCGCCGAGCCCGGCCTGGCGGCAGGCCTGGCCGACGGCGTCCAGCACCGCGTCGGCGAGCGGCACCGGCGCGGGCAGCAGGGCGGCCCGGGTGGTGCGGCACGCGCTCACGTCGAAGCGGGTGACGGTACCGAAGGCGGCCTTGCCGTGGGCGGTGGCCTCGGTGAGTTCGCCGAGGCCGCGCCCGGCCGCGCTGAGCACGCCGACGCCGCTGACCACCGGACGGGCGGCGGCCGGGAGGACGGCGGTCATGGCTGCGCGGCTCCGGGGGAGGTGCTCGCCAGGAGGGCCTCGCGCAGCAGTCCGGTGGCGTCGTCGACGGTCCGCACGGCGGCGAAGCGCTCGTCGTCGAGGTCGACCTCGATGCCGTAGCGCTGCTCGAACTCGGCGATCAGCCAGGTGAGTTCCAGCGATCCGAGCTCGTCGGGCACGGTGTCGGCGGCGCGCTGCCCGAACGCCGCCAGCATGTCCACGACCTCGGCGCGGTCCGGCAGGCCGGCGCGCGTCACGCGGCGCTGCCGGCGGCCGCGCCGGCCGGGTCCTGGGCCCCGGCGGCCGCGATGCGCCGGACGACGTCGGCGGTGAATTCGTCGAGCGTCATCATCGCGGTGGTCTCCATCTCGTCGAGGTCGAACTTGACCCCGAACTCGTCCTCGACCTGGACCGACAGGTCGGCCAGCGCGAGCGATTCGAGGTCCAGCCCGGCCGGGCCGAGGTCGGTGTCGCCGGTGACCCCGGAGACGTCGTACTGCATCTGGGCGAGGGCGGAGAGGACGAAGTCGCGGACGCGGTCCTGCATGGAGGGCTCCTAGGAGAGGAAGGCGCGCTGGTCAGCGGGCGGTGGTGGCCGTGGTGGCGTCGCGCAGGGCGGTCGGGTCGCGCAGCAGCTTTCCGGTCGCGGTGCGCGGGAGTCGGGGGAGGAGGGCGAGCCGGCGGGGCCGCTTGTAGGCGGCCAGGCGGCGGTTGAGCCCGTCCTGGACGGCGGCCGGGTCGGCGCCGGCTTCGAGGGCGAGGTACGCCTCGATGGCGCCGTCCTCGAAGACCACGACGGCCTCGCGGACGGCGGGCAGCGCGGTGAGCGTCTGCTCGACCTCGGTGAGGTCCACCTTGAGGCCGCCGACGGACACTTGGGAGTCCAGCCGGCCGAGGACGGTGACCTCGCCGGTGTCCGGGTCGAGCAGGGCGGCGTCCCGGGTGTGCAGCCAGCCGTCCGACCAGTGAGTCGGGTCGTCCAGCCCTGGGTAGGGCGAGGTGCCCGCCGCGATCCGCAGCTCGCCTCCGACGAGCCGCAGCCGCATGCCGTGGACGGGCCGCTTGGCCGGGTGCAGCCCGCCCGAGAGGTCGGTGGCGATCACCCCGGTCTCGGTCATCCCGTACATCGTGCCGAGCGGGACGCCGTACCGGTCCGTGAACAGCGCGGCCAGGCCCGGACGGACCAGCTCGCCGGCCACCACCATCCGCCGCAGCCGGGGCAGCGGCGGCGGCGCGACCGCGCCGGCCAGCAGTTCGGCGTGGAACGGGACGCCGATGACGGTGACCGGCCGGTCGCCGCGGGCGGCGGCCGAGAGGATGCCCGCGGCCGTCATGCGCTCCGGCACGGTCAGCGCGGCGCGGGCGAACAGGGCGTTGAGCAGTCCGCCGACCAGGCCGAGCACGTGCACCACCGAGGAGAGCAGGACGACCCGCTCGCCCTCGCCGGGGAAATCCACCAGCCTGCGGTAGCAGTCGAGTTCGCGCAGCAGGTCGGCGGCGGTGCGGGCGATCACCTTGGCCGGGCCGGTGGACCCGGAGCTCAGCTGGACCAGCGCGTGCCCGGTCCGGGCCGGCCGTCCGTCCGGCAGCCGGACGGCCACCGGCTCCACGTCGGAGAACCCGCGCAGTGCCGCCGCGGACCGGTGGGCGGAGCCCACCAGCACCTGCGGGGCCAGTCGGGCCACCGCCGCGTCGACCTCGTGGTCGGTCAACCGGTGGTCGAGCAGCGCCACTTGGGCGCCGAGCCGCCATGCTGCCAGCAGCACGGCGACGAACGCCACCGAGGGCGGCAGCCGCAGGGCCGCCGTGCCGCCCGCGCCGAGACCGGCGGCGGCGAGCCGAGCGGTCTGCTCGTCGACGAGGGCGCGCAGGGCAGCCCGGTCGATCGGGCCGCCGAAGTGCAGGCACTCCTCGCCCCCGTCGCCGGCCAGCAGGAGCCGGTCGATCCAGTCGGGCGGGGCATCGGCGTGCGGCTGCGCGGGGAGCATCCGATCCGCGAGCGGAAGTGAAGAGCTTGAAAAGGCGGTCAACACCACTCCACATAGTGAGGGGATTTGACATGGACGCCGTGAACAACCAAAACGGTCAATTCCGTGGCCAGACCTTGGCACAGACGATTGGTCAAATCAAGGTCTATACCAATGTGGTTGTTGCTCCTACGCTGCCGAACCGGGAGCGGTCCGCGCGTGGCCGTCCGGGAATTGGAGCTGCCCGTGGGAGTGACCACGCTGGCCGGGATCGAGCGCGCCGCGCGCGCACATCTCCCCCGCGAGATCTGGGACTTCATCGAAGGCGGCAGCGGCGCGGAACGCACCCTGGCGGCGAACCGGGAGGCGTTCTCCCGCTACGCGTTCCGGCCGCGCACGCTCGTCGACGTCTCGGCCTGCTCGCCCGCGACCACCCTGCTCGGCAGCCCGCTCGCGCTCCCGGTCGGCATCGCCCCGATGGCCTACCACCGGCTGGTCGACCCCGAGGGCGAGACGGCCACCGCGCGGGCGGCCGGCGCGGCCGGAGCCCTGCTCGTCGCCGGCATGTTCGCGAGCCGCACCCTGGAGGACATCACGGCCGCGGCCACCGGCCCGGTCTGGCTCCAGCTGTACTGGCTGCGCGAGCGCGCGGCCCTCGCGGCCCTGGTCGAACGGGCCGAGGCGGCCGGAATCTCGGCCCTCGTGCTGACCGTGGACGCCCCCAGGATCGGCCGCCGCCTGCGCGACCTGCGCAACGGCTTCGCGATCCCGCCCGCCGTCCGCGCCGTCAACCTCGACCCGGCCCTGATGGCGGCCAGCCACCGTGCCGCGAGCGGGAGTTCGGGCATCGCCGACCACGCACGCGAGCAGTTCGACCCCTCGCTGACCTGGGCCGACCTCGGCTGGCTGCGCGAGCGCACCCGGCTGCCGCTGGTCCTCAAGGGCGTCCTCGCCGCCGAGGACGCCCGGCTCGCCGTCGAGCACGGCGTCGACGCCGTCGTGGTGTCCAACCACGGCGGACGGCAACTGGACGGTGCCGTGCCCGCGTTGGCCGCCCTCCCGGAGGTCGCCGACGCCGTGCCGGGCACGCTGCCCGTCCTCCTCGACGGTGGCGTCCGCACCGGCGCGGACATCGCCCTCGCCCTCGCCCTCGGTGCCGCTGCCGTGCTCATCGGCCGCCCGGCGTTCTGGGGCCTCGCGACCGGCGGCGAGGCGGGCGTGCGCCGCGTCCTCGACCTCCTGCACGACGAACTGGAGCACACCCTGGCCCTGCTGGGCCGCCCCCGGCTCGCCGACCTGGACCGCTCGGCCGTCACCCCGTGGCCGCCGCCGCACCGGTGAATGTTCAACGGTCAAGAATCCCGCCGGGGTTCATTACCGGGCGTCCGAATATCGACAATGCCGAATCGGAACCGGGCTCAACCCCGAGACCGTTCGACCCCGACTGGGAGAACTCCCTCATGACGAAGAACGCGGACCGCTTCCCCGGCTGGGACTGGGACGACCCCGAGGGCCTCACCGCCCGCCTCGACGACTTCAGCGCGGACGTCGCCACCTGCGCGAAGCTGGAGGCCGCACCCGGCGGCCTGCCCCGCGACCACGCCGGGTTCCGCGAACTCGGCCTGACCGGGATCGAGTTCGCCGCATTCCGGACCGCGCACCCGCACGGCCTCGGCACCGACCTCGCCACCCTGCGCAGTCCCGGCGCCGCCACCGAGCCCGGCACGCTCTACCGCGTCGACGGCGACCGCTGGTTCACCCAGCTGGACGTCTCCCGGCCGCTGCCCTTCGCCGACGCCAGCGTCGACTGGGTCTACGCCGAGCACCTGATCGAGCACGTCACCCTGCCCGTCGCGGCCGGCTGGCTGCGCGAGGCCCGCCGCGTCCTGCGCCCCGGCGGCGTCCTGCGGATCACCACCCCCGACCTCGCCCGCTACCTGGTCGGCTACGCCACCGGCGACGGCTTCCTCGCTAAGCACCGCCGCCGCCTGACCACCCTCGGCTTCGGCCCGCCGATGCCCGCGCGCCCCGCCTTCCTGGTCAACCAGATCTTCCGGCACTACGGCCACCAGTGGATCTACGACCTCGACGAGCTCCGGCACGTGCTCGGCCTGGCCGGCTTCGAGGACGGGCGGATCCGCCACTGCGCCTACCGCGAGGGCGCCCGCGCCGACGTCGCCGACCTCGACACCGCCTTCCGCACCGACGAGACCATCTACGTCGAGGCCGACCGCTGACCACGGGAGTGTCCCCCATGCCCCTCCACCCCCAAGCCGAAGCCCTGCGCGCCCGCCGCGCGAGCTCCGGCGCGCCGCCCCTCTACACCCTCACCCTCGCCGAGGCCCGCGCCGCCGACCTCGCGGACATCCGCGCGGCGGCGGGCACACCCGAACCGGTCGCCTCCGTCGAGGAGTTCACCGTCCCCGGCCCCGGCGGCGACCTCGCCCTCCGCCTCCACCGGCCGGCCGCCGTCGGCGAACCTCCCGTCCTGCTCTACCTGTTCGGCGGCGGCTGGACCCTCGGCTCGCTCGACACCGGCGACGCGATCTGCCGCCGCCTGACCAACGCCGTCGGCTGCGCCACCGTCTCCGTCGGCTACCGGCTCGCCCCCGAACACCCGTTCCCCGCCGCCCTCCACGACTGCCGCGCCGCCGTCCACTGGCTGGCCGCCCACGCCAAGAGCCTCGGCCTGGACCCCGCCCGCCTCGCCGTCGGCGGCGACAGCGCGGGCGGCAACCTCACCGCCGCGCTCACCCTCCTGCTGCGCGACGAGGGCGGCCCGGCCGTGCGCCACCAGCTGCTCGTCTACCCCAACACCGACCACGGCGCCGACACCCCCTCGTTGCGCGAGCACGACGACCCGCTGCTCTTCAACCGCCGCTCGGCCGCCTGGTACTGGGGCCACTACCTCGCCGACCCGGCCGACGGCGCCGACCCGTACGCCTCCCCGCTGCGCGCCCCGAGCCTGGCCGGCCTGCCGCCCGCGACCGTCATCACCGCCGAGTACGACCCGCTGCGCGACGAGGGCGAGCAGTACGCCGAGGCCCTGCGCGCCGCGGGCGTCCCGGTCGGCGCACGGCGGTACGAGGGCGTGCCGCACGGTTTCTTCGCCATGACGGGCGTCCTGGACGCCGCCGCCGAGGCCCAGCGGTACGCCGCCGAGCGCCTGCGCGAGGCCCTGCGATGACCCTCGACCTGGCGGACCTGCACGCCTCCCTCTCCGACCCGCTGCTCGACGCGATGACCTTCCTCAACGAGGTGACCACCCGCTACCCCGACGCCGTCTCCTTCGCCCCCGGCCGCCCCTACGAGGGCTTCTTCGAGCCCGAGGACGTCCCGGCCCACCTGGACGCCTACCTCGCGCACCTGGCCGCCCGCGGCCTGGACCGGGACGCCGTCCGCACCGCGCTGTTCCAGTACGGCCCCACCAAGGGCATCATCGCCGACCTGGTCGCCCGCACCCTCGCCAACGACGAGGGCCTCACCGTCGCCCCCGAGGCCCTGGTGCTGACCGTCGGCGCCCAGGAGGGCATGCTGCTCGCCCTGCGCGCGCTGTGCGCCACGCCGGACGACGTCCTGCTGGTCAGTTCGCCCTGCTACGTGGGCGTCACCGGTGCCGCCCGGCTGCTCGACCTCACCACCCGCCCCGTCCCCGAGGGGCCGGCCGGCGGGCCCGACCCGGAGGCCGTCCGCGCCGCCGCCCGGGCCGTCCGCGCCGAGGGCCGACGCCCGCGCGCGCTCTACGTCGTCCCCGACTTCGCCAACCCGTCCGGCACCAGCATGCCCGTCGACGCCCGCACCCGGCTGCTGGCCGTCGCGGCGGACGAGGACCTGCTCGTCATCGAGGACAACCCGTACGGCTTCTTCGTCCGCGCGTGCGGCGAACGGCCGACCCTCAAGGCGCTGGACCGCCACCGCCGGGTCGTCTACCTCGGCTCCTTCGCCAAGACCTGCTTCCCCGGCGCCCGCCTCGGCTACGTCGTCGCCGACCAGGAGGTGACCGGCCCGGGCGGCCGGCGCACCCTGCTGGCGGACGAGCTGGCCCGGCTCAAGAGCATGACGACGGTCAACACCCCCGCCCTCAGCCAGGCCGTCATCGGCGGCATGCTGCTGCGCCACGACTGCCGCCTGCGCGCCGCCAACGCCGCCGCCACGGCCCACTACGCGGCCGGGATGGACACGCTGCTGCGCGAGCTGGAACGGCACTTCCCGGCGTCCGCGCGCCGCCGCCTGGGGGTGTCCTGGAACCGGCCCGAGGGCGGCTTCTTCGCCGTCCTCACCGTGCCGTTCACGGCGGACGACGCGGCGATGGAGCGGTGCGCACGGGAGTACGGCGTGCTCTGGACGCCGATGGCGCCGTTCTACCCGGCGGGCGGCGGAGAGCGCCTGCTGCGGCTCTCCATCAGTTCGGTGACGCAGCGTCAGATCATCGACGGAGTGGCCAAGTTGGCCGCCTTCATCACGTCCTGCTGAGCGGAGCGACGAGAAGGGTCCGGCCTGTGCCGGCCGGGCCCTTCTCGTCGTCCCGTCCGTCAGCGCACGCGGGTCGAGAACAGCCGCGCCGACCAGTACACCGACAGGACGGTCATCACGACGACGACCAGCAGCCCCTGCCAGACCACGGCGTCGCCGGCGTGCCCCGAGAACAGCGCCCGCATGCCCTCCACGGCCCAGTAGAAGGGGTTCCAGCGAGCGGCGGAGCGCAGCCAGTCGGGCGCGAGGGTGAGCGGCAGCAGCACGCCCGACAGGAGCGCGATCGGCTGCGCGATGGTGTTCACGACCGGTGCCATCGCCGCGTCCGTCGGCACCATGAGCGCGATGCCGAAGGAGATCGCCGAGGTCATCAGCGCCAGCAGGCCGAGCAGCAGGTAGGCGAGCAGGAGGTTGAGCGGGCTCACCCGCAGCCCGAACGGCAGCGCGATCAGCGTGATGAGGACGGCCTGCACCAGCAGCGCCACCATCTCTCGCAGCGCGCGCCCGAGCAGCAGCGCCAGCCGGCTCACCGGCGTCACCCGGGAGCGCTCGATGATGCCGGCCTTGAGCTCGCCGAGCAGGCTGAAGCCGGTGAACAGGCCGCCGAAGATGCACAGCACCGCCAACAGGCCCGGCACGTAGACCTGGTAGGCGTCGGCGTAGCTGCTCGCGCCCTCGGGGGCGAGCACCTTCTTGAGCAGGGGCGCGAACAGCAGCAGGTAGAACAGGGGCTGGATGATTCCGACGGCGATCCAGACCGGGGTGCGGATCATCAGCAGCAATTGCCGCTGGAAGACCAGCCAGGTGTCACGGGCGAGCTTCACGCGAACTCCTTCCAGGTGGCGGCTCAGGCGGTCTGCTCCAGCGAGCGGCCGGTGCGGGCCAGGAACACGTCGTCCAGGCTGGGCCGTTGGAGCTGGACGGTGCCGGGTGTGACGCCGGCGCCGTCCAGTGCGCGCAGCAGTCGGGGGATCGCGGCCGCGCCGTCGTCGAGGTAGAGCCGCAGCCCGTCCTCCCCCCGCAACTCCAGTCGGTGCAGGTACGGTTGGGCCCGCAGCACCTCGGCGGCGCGTTCGGCGGTGCCCTCGGTGGTGTCGGCCAGGCCGACCAGCACGACGTCCCCGGAGATCTCGCGCTTGAGCGCCTCGGGGGTGCCCTCGGCCACGACCCGGCCGTGGTCGACGATCGCCACCCGGTCGCACAGCGCGTCGGCCTCGTCGAGGTAGTGGGTGGTGACGACGACGGTCATGCCTTCGGAGCGCAGCCGCTTGATCTCCGCCCACACGTGCGCCCGGCTGGCCGGGTCGAGGCCGACGGTGGGTTCGTCGAGGAAGAGCACGCGCGGTTCGTGGATCACTCCGAGTGCGATGTCCACCCGCCGGCGCTGGCCGCCGGAGTACGTCGCGCACGGGCGGTCGCCGAACTCGCCCAGGTCGAAGGCCTTGAGCGCGTCCTCGGCGGCCCGGACGGCACGCGCCTTGGGGGCGCCGTGCATCCGGGCCTGGAGGACGAGCTCCTCGCGCGCGCTGACGCCGTCGGTGGTGCCGCCGCCCTGGGCGACGTAGCCGATCCGGCGCCGCACTTCCGCCGGGTCGGCGAAGAGGTCGGCGCCGGCCACGGTCGCCCGGCCGCCGTCGGGGCGGATCAGGGTGGCGAGCATGCGCAGGGTGGTGGTCTTCCCGGCGCCGTTGGGGCCGAGGAAGCCGTGGATCTCGCCCGCGTCGACGGCGAGGTCGATACCGCGGACGGCGTCGACGGTGGTGTCCTCACCGCTCCTGCGGGAGGTCTTCTTGCGGTAGGACTTGCGCAGTCCCGTGGTCTCGATCAACCGGAACTCCCGTGCGGGGATGGGCGGCCGGCACACCGGTCCAGGTGCGGCCGGGCCGCTGTCGGGCGCCACCCTAGGGCGTCGGCCGGGCGGAGACAATGGCCTAGACCAATGGACGTGCGATCTTCCGGTCTGCTAAAGGGACCCGGCCGCGGGCCCGTTGACCAGTGCCTCCAGCCGGTCGGCCGCCGTACGGGCTCCGCCGCCCGCCAGCAGCCCGGCGCCGACCCGGGCGGCCGCCGCCCGGTACCGCTCGTCGTCGAGGACGCCGCGCACCGCCCGGGCGAGCCCCTCCGGCGAGACCCGCGCGAACGGCACGCGCACCCCCGCTCCCGCGGCCTCGACCTGCGCCGCGACGAACGGCTGGTCGTGCCGGATCGGCGCGGTGACCAGCGGAATCCCGTGCGCGAGCGCCTCGCCGACGGTGTTCATCCCGCCGTGGCAGAGCACCGCGTCCAGGGTGCCGCGCGCCATCATCTCCAGGATCGGCGCGCGGTCCACCGCGACGGCG
Organism: Kitasatospora sp. NPDC057904; assembly: GCF_042887925.1. Lineage (NCBI taxonomy): Bacteria > Bacillati > Actinomycetota > Actinomycetes > Kitasatosporales > Streptomycetaceae > Kitasatospora > Kitasatospora sp. NPDC057904. Next base: position 757,221 of record NZ_JBHVOL010000001.1, on the reverse strand, counting down.
TGCGGCGGGAGTTCGGGCAGGAACTCGTGCGGCGCCGCGAACACCGGCTGCACGTCCTCCCCGCACAGCTCCAGCGCCCGGACGGCCCGGGCGTGGAAGTCCGCACCGAGCTCGCCGGCCAGCGTGCCCATGGTGACCAGGACGCGCCGGCGCCCGGGCAGCAGCCGCTCCCACGGGAACGACGGGTCGGCCGGCCGCTCGCCGTGCACCGGCCCGACCAGCGCGTACCCCGGTGGGTGTGCGCCGGCGCCGGTGAGGGCCGGCCCGGTGGTCGCGAGCAGCAGTGCGGGGGAGAAGCGCGGGTCGGTGAACTCGTCCGCAGGAAGCCCGGCCCGCTCCCACAGACCCCGGAGGAGCCCGGTCATCCAGGCCTCGACCTGCGGCAACGCCCGGTACGGTCGGCCGAGTTCCATCGCGCCCGGTGCGAAGCTCGCCCAGGGCAGCCCGTGCCGGTGTGCGACGATCGCGCCCGCCGGGGTGTGCTGGTCGACCAGCACGACGTCCGGCCGGTGCTCGCGCACGATCGCGTCCAGCGGCTTCGCGGTGAACCGCGCGTAGGGCACGATGAAGCCCTCCCAGAGCGAGCGCAGCGCGGCGAGCCCGTGCCCGCCCTGCGCGCGGAACGCCCGGGTGCCGGTGCCGAGGACGTGTGCGCCGGGCCCGAGGAGTGGACGCAGGACGGTCTCGGTGCCGGTCCACAGGACGTCGTGGCCGCGCTGCGCGAGCTCGGCGGCGATGCCCGCGGCCGGGTGCACGTGCCCGGTCAACGGGGGCATGACGAGGAGGAACCGGCTCATGCTCCCGCCTCCCCGGAGATCAATCGCTGCACGTCTCCCACGGTGAGCGCCTCCAGCGCGGCGAGGTCCAACCGGGCGCGCAGCGCGGCGAGATCGGCCCTCGCTCCGAACCGTTCGCGCAAACCCGCGGCCAGCGCCGCGAGTTCGGTCTCGTCGAGCAGGAGGTCGCCGTCGAGTCGGGCGTCCGGCGTCACGCGGGACGCCCACCCGAGCGGTGCGGCGGCGGCCTCGACCAGCAGCGCGACGAGGTCGGGGCGGAGGGATGCGGCCCCCGCGTACGCGGGAAGTTCGGGATCGTTCACGGGAAGGCTCCACCTGCTCGACGGCACGGGGCGGGCGCGACCGGCGGCGGTGGCCGGTGCGGAGGAAAAGCGAAGGGAATGCGAGAAACGCGAGGAGAATGCGAAGAGAAGGAGCCCGCGATCACTTGTGCGACCGGTCCGGGCGTGGGAATACTAGCCCGCGTGACCGCACTGGAGGCAGTGGCCGTTCACCTCCCCCCGCACGCCGTGCCCATCGAGGCGGTGGGCGAGCGCATCGGCCTGACCCCACGTCAACTCAAACTCTTCCGCCGCTTCCACGGCCTGGACCAGCTGCGACTGGACCCGGACGGGACGCTGCCCGACCTGCTCGACGCCGCCGTCGACAACCTCACGGAGCTGCGCGGACGCGAACGGCGCGTCCGTTTCGTGATCCACGCCCGCAGCATGCCGGTGGCGGTGCCCTACCCGCTCAACCCCCTGCACGACCTGATCGCCCGGCGCGGCCTCGCCCACGCCAACGCCTTCACGGTGACCCACCACGCCTGCGCGGTGGGCCTGTTGGCGATCGACCTGGCCGGCCGCCTGCTGGCCGGCGACCCGGACCCGGAGGCGCTGGCCCTCGTCGTCGCGGGCGAGAAGACCTTCACCAGGGACGCCCAGGTGGTGCCCGAGACGGGCGTCTTCGCCGAGGGCGCCGCCGCCTGCCTGGTCCGCGCGACCGGCGAGCGGCACCGCGTGCTGTCCTTCGCGGTGCGCCAGCGCCCCGAGTTCGACGGCCGGCTGGCCGAGGACCCGGACCTCCTCGCCCGCTACCAGCGCGAGTACCCGGTCGTGCTGACCGAGGCGATCGAGGCCGCCCTGGACCAGGCAGGTCTGGACCTCTCGGACCTGGCCGCGGTGCTTCCGCACAACGTCAACCAGGCCTCCTGGCGGATGCTGGCGCGCCGGATCGGGCTCCCGGTGGAGAAGGTGGTGCTGGACAACGTGCCGTCCGTGGGGCACAGTTTCGCTGCGGACAGCCTGATCAACCTCCACACCGCCACGACGCGGGGGCTGCTCCGCCGCGGCGACCGCTACCTGATCGCCGCCGCCGGGATCGGAGCCACCTTCTCCGCGATGACGGTCCAGTGCTGACGATCCGTCAGACTCTCTCCCTTCCGGGTATCACCAGTCACTTCAGCCACTTCCCACGTACGACGGGACGGTTCACCCATGTCGGAACCCGTGGTCCAGACCACTGACCCCGAGCTGCGCGAGCGGATCCTGCACGGCATCGGCGAGCTCCTGCCGCGCGTCCTCAAGCGCGAGCTGCCGGAGATCCCCGAGAACGCCTGCCTCTTCGACGACCTCGGCCTCACCTCGGCCGGCACCATCGAGCTGATCCTCGAACTGGAGGAGTCGCTCGACATCCAGGTCGACGTCGAGCAGATCACCGAGGAGGACCTGCGCTCGGTCACCAGCCTCGCCGACTACGTCGCCGGGCACGTCATCCCCGAGGACTGACCGGGTGACCACGCGCGGCCTGCGGATCACCCGGGCCCGGGCCCGGCGCTTCGACGGCCGGTCGGAACTGTCGCTCGACCCGAACCTGCGCGTCTTCGTCACCGACCTCACCCGCCCGTACGGCCTGCCGGTGCGCGAGGACCTGTTGCGCGCGGGCGTCGGCCACTCCTACGAGGAGATGGCGGCGGGCCTGCTGCGCGAGGAGCTGGCCGACGACGAGCCCGTCGACCTGCTGATCCTGGCCTTCGACTCCCCGGACGTCCGTCCGGGCGCGCCGTCCTCGCTGGCGCTGAGCCGCTCCTGTCCGGGGTCGCCGCTCGCGTTCGCGGTCTGCGACCAGGGGCTCGGCGCCGCCTTCACCGCGCTGCGACTGGCCGCCGAGTACCACCGCACCGGATTCTGCCGCCGAGCGGTGGTGGTCGTCGCCGAGCAGACGGCGCTGCACTACGCGCCCGGCGCACCGGTCCGACTGCCCGAGCGGCACGGTGCGGTGGTGCTGGTGTGCGAGGAGGCTCCGGGGGAGTCGATGGACATCCGCCAAATGCCCTGCGCGGACGAGCCGGAGAAGGAGGTCCGCACACTCGCCGAGTCGCTGGAGCCGGGAACGGCGCTCGTGCGCGGCCCCGGCGTGGGCGGTCCGACTGCCCAGCCCTTCACCGGTGTGTGGGCGGAGCTCGCCGAGGGGCTGCCGCAGCGCACCCCCGTCCTCGTCGCGAGCTTCGACCGCCGACTGGGCGTGCTGAACACGCTCGCGCTCCCGTGACCGTCGACGTCTGGCTCATCCCGACCGACCAGCCGGCGTCAGTGGCAAAGGAGTTGTGGAACCTCCTCGACGAGAGCGAGCGCGCCCGGTGTGCCGGGGCGGACCCGGTGGTGCGCCGACGCTTCACCGTCGTGCACGGCGCCGTCCGCCAACTGGTCGGCGCCCGGCTCGGCGTGCGTCCGGCCGACGTCGTGTGGCGGCGCGGCCTGCACGGAAAGCCGCTGCCCGAGCGGTCCGGCGGGCTGGAGGTGAACTACTCCGCCTCCGACTCCCTTGCCGCGCTGGCCCTTTCGGACGGGCGGCCGCTCGGCGTCGACGTCGAGCGGATCCACGACCGGCGGGTGGCCGGGCGGGTGGCGGCGCGCTTCTTCCCGGCCGCCGAGGCGCGGGCCGTCCTGGAATCGCCCGAGCGCTTCACGGAGTTGTGGTGCCGCCGAGAGGCCTGTGCGAAGGCGTACGGTGGCCGGCTGGTGCAGTCCTTCGGCCTGCCCGTCGACGGTCCGTCGCCGCTGCTGCTCGCGGATGCGGGCGCGCTCGGGCCGGGGCCGGTGTGGCTGTCCGACGTCCCGGTCCCGGGGCCGTTCCGTGCCGCCCTCGCCGTTCTCGGCGAGTCACCTTGTCATGTCAACTGCGAAGTATGGCAAGGGAGTTGAGAGCGGAATCCGATGTGCAATGTGGTCTGGTCCAGTCGCGGATACCGCTGGTAGCGTCCGGGACACATTCCCGCCCCCGGTCCGATCCGGGCAGGCCGAGAGGCGCGTGCGACGTGACACGGACCAGCCGACGGATCACCGTCCGGTACGACGGCGCGAGCAGCGGCACGGGCCCGCTCACGCTCGGCCAGGACAACATGCTCCGCTGCATCCGCAACGACGCCCCCGCGGCGATCAACCGGGAGTCCGTCTGGCCGGTGCCGGACGGCGTCACCGTGCCACAAGCCCTTCGCGTCCTGCGTGAACTCGTCGAGCGGCATGAGTCGTTGCGCACGTCCTTCCCCCGGGGGTTGGGGGAAGACGGCTTCCCCGACCGCCAAGTGGTGCACGCGAAAGGCGAGTTCGACGTCACGGTCGTCGACGCCGACGACGTTCCGGCCGCCGGACTCGATCCGCTCGCCGAGGCGCTGGGACGCGCCGACGTGGCCCTGCCGTTCGACGTCGCCGCCGCTCCCCGGCTGCGCTTCATCCTGCTCGCCGACGGTGACCGCGTGCTGCGGCTGATCGCCGTCGTGTGCCACGCGGGTGCCGACGGAGCGGCCACCGCCGTGCTCATCGAGGACTGGCTCGACCTCGCGGCCGGCAAGGAGCTCCCGCCCGTCACCGCCCCCACCCCGCTGCAGGTGGCCGCCGTCGAGCGGAGCCCGCGGGGCCTGCGAAGAACCGACGCCGCCCTGCGGCACTGGGCGCGCCTGCTCGCCACCGGTCCGCTCACGCCCTTCGCGGACGCGCGGATCGCAGGCCCGCCGGACCGCGTCGGGGCCGTGCTGGTCCGGTCCGCCGCCGGGGCCCGCGACCTCGCCGCCGTCTGCCGCCGCACCGGCGCGGGCCCGTCCGTCGTCGTGCTCGCGGCCTTCGCGGCCCTGGCCGCCCAGTGGGCGGGCAGCCACGAGCTGATGATCTCGGCGCTCTCGTCGAACCGGCAGCGCGCTGCGATGGCCGACCACGTCGGCACCCTCGCGCAGGACGCGCTGCTGCTCCTCGACACCGGCGTCGCCGACTTCGACCGGCTGGTCGGCCGTGCCAAGTCGGCCGCGCTGCGGGCGTACTGGCACAGCACGCTCGACGCCGAGCAGGTCTGGCGGCTGGTCGAGGACACCGCGCACCTGCGCGGCGCCCGGTACCCCCGGCGGCTGGTGGTGAACGACGTGAGCCAGGCCGTCCCCGACGCCGTGCTCGACACGCGCCCGGCCCCGGCCGCCGACCCCGAGCTGGTCAGGCTGCCCGACCAGCCGATCGGCGTCCGGCTGATGTTCACGGTCCTGCGGCACGGGGGCGTGCTGGAGTTCGTGCTGTCCGCCTGTCCGCAGGTGCTCGACGCCGCCGAGACCGAGGCCTTCGCCCGCCGCCTGCTCGACCTCCTGGCCGCCGCCGCCCACGGCCCGGTCCCGCTGGCCGCCCGGCCGGCGACCCTGCGGGCGGGGGAGTGGCGGCAGGTCGACGGCTCGTGGATCGACCTGGCCGCCCTCCGTACGGTCCTCGCCGAGGTCCTCGGCGCCGCCGCTACCGTCGACCACGCCGACGGTCGGCTCGTCGCCCGCCTCACCACCGGCGACCCCGCGCTGACCCCGGCCGTCGCCCACCGGGCCGTGGTCGCGGTGCTGCCCTGCCGGGACACGGTGATGGCGCCGCACCACTACGTCGTCCACGGGCCCGGGGGCACGACCGAGGGCGACGGCCGCGACCCCGTGATCACCGCGCGCCTCGCCGGACTCGCCTGAGCGCCGGACCTGGCTGGACCCCGCACCCGCCTGAACCCCGCGCCCGCCCGGACGCCGCGCCCGCCCCGGCTCACCTGAACGGAGGAAGATCGAGCGCCCGTCGCGTCACCCCTGGGTGTCCTCCCACTCCCACGAGCACTCCGCCGTCGCCCCCGAGGTGAGCTCCCACGGGCTCGGCACCTCGTGCGGATCCCCGTCGCCGTCCTGCACGGGGAGCCGGTCGATCACCGCGACCAGCGCGGGCGGCAGCTGCGGCGCCAGCCCGCGGTGGCAGCGGGACAGGATGTCGCGCCGCACGTCGTCCGGCAGCAGCGGCCGGCTCACCCGCAACGGCCTTGGCCCGCGCGTGCGTTCGGCCGCGGCGAGCTGGTCCGACCAGGCGCGCCAGTAGTCCGCGTCGTCGGTCTCGCCGAGCATCAGGTGGTGCAGGTGCAGGCAGTACGCGGCGGTCCCGCTCCCGGACCCGGCGGCGAAGCGCCACCAGAACTCGGCGCCTTCCTCCCGCCCGGTCGCGTACAGCAGCGCGCCGAACACCTCGGCCCCCTCGGGCTGGATGCGGCGCGCGTTCACCAGCAGGTCGAGGCCGCGCGAGGCGTCCGGCGCGCCCAGCACCAGGGCCACCACGAGGCCCAGTTCGAAGGCGGCCTGCTCGTGCTCGGTCGGCAGGTGGGGCGGTCCTGCGGTGAGTCGGGCCTGACGCAGGGCGGCGATGCGTTGGGCGTGGGCGCGTTCGGGGCGGGGCACGTGGAACGGCGCGCGCCCCTGCCCGGCACTCCGCGCCCTGTCGGGCGGGGGAGTACCGGGGCCGTCGACCGGCGGGTGCGGCTCGACCCGGCGCGGCTGAGTCTCGGGCTGCGGCTGCCGCTCCGGCTCGGGTCGTGGCCGGAGCGTCACTGCGCGCCCTCGCTGTCCGGGAGTTCGCCCACCCCGAGCCGCCGCGCCAGCCGCTCCCGGGCGTGCCGCAGGTTGGAGTGCACGGTGGCCACCGGCCGGTCCAAGTAGGCCCCGATCACCTTGACGTGCAGGCCGAGCAGGTAGCGCAGGACGATCACGTCCCGCTGGCGGTCCGGCAGTTCGAGGATCGCCGCGTACAGCCGCACCTCGTCCGCCTCGCTGTGCAGCAGCCCGTTCGCGACCTGCTTGAACGCCCCGATCACGGCCGCGAACGTGACCGCCTCGACCGCCACCGGCTCCTCGCCCGCGACCCAGTCGGCGATGTGCCGGTTCGCCAGCCGCCAGGCGTACGCGGCCGGCTCCTCGAACCGCAGCACCTGGGACCAGCACCGGGCGAGGTCCTCCTTGACCGCTTCCACCACGAGCGTGACGTCGGCGCGGTTGCCTATCCGGGTGAGCGCGAGGGCGTGCCAGGCGGGTTCGTGGGTCTCGCAGAACGCCGAATAGGCCAGCCCCATCCGGACGTTGACGGACTCGCCCGGCACCGCGAGGGCCTCGCGGCCACCCCTGTCGATCGTCATCGAGCCTGCTTTCCGTGGCACCGGCCGGTCGCCGGGCCACCCGAGGGTCGGGCTGTGTGCGCCCATCCTCATTCCATCAGCCCTGTCACTCCAGGCTGCAAAGCGAATACAGATTGTCATCTCATGGGAATGAGTGCCTGGTTGCGTACAAGGCTGAGCGGGACGGGACCGCGGTTGACCTCCGGCCGGCCTGGGCAGCAATCGATCACGTTGCGCAGCAGACGCCGCACAGGGGAGAGCGATGAACCGGTACGACGGGGTGGACCTCCGGCTGAACGTCCCGCACTCGGCCCGGATGTACGACTACTACCTCGGCGGCTTCACCAACTTCGCCGCCGACCGCGAGGCCGCGGGCCAGGCGCTCGCGATCGCGCCCTGGCTGCGCGCCGCCGCCCGCGCCAACCGCGCCTTCGTCCACCGCTCGACCCGCGCCCTCGCGCTGGCCGGCATCGACCAGTTCCTCGACATCGGCACCGGCATCCCCACCTCGCCCAACCTGCACGAGACCGCCCAGGGGGTGAACCCGCGCGCCCGGGTCGTCTACGCGGACAACGACCCGATCGTGCTCTCCCACGCCCAGGCCCTGCTCGCCAGCACCCCCGAGGGCCGCACCGCCTACGTCGAGGCCGACGTCACCGACCCGGCCGGCCTGCTCGCCGCGCCCGGCCTGCGCGAGACCCTCGACCTCGCGCGCCCGGTCGCGCTCTCCCTCAACGCGCTGTTCCACTTCGTCCCGGACGCGCACGGCGCGCGCGAGGTGGTCGAGCACCTCAAGTCGGCGCTCGCCCCCGGCAGCGCGCTGGTGATGACGCACGTCAGCCCGGAGTTCGCCCCGGAGGAGGTCGCCCGGCTGATCCACATCTACGCGGCGGCCGGCACCGCCACCCAACCCCGCACCCGGGCCGAGTTCACCCGCTTCTTCGACGGCTGGACCCTGATCGCCCCGACGATCGTCCCCACCCCCCGCTGGCGCCCGGCCCCCGACGACCCGGCCGTCACCGACACCGAGGCCGCGTGCTACTCGGGCGTGGCCCTGAAACCGTGAGCCGGTCCGGGTGAGCCGGGCGGGTCCTCCGTCGATCACCCTTCTCGACCACGCCCCCGTCCCGTCATGCCCCGCCCCCGTGGACCGTGCGGCCCCGCCCCTCCTGTCACAGACTGGTGGTGGATCGATGCTGCCCCCGAGGCTGGGAGAAGCATGCTGCTCGGACTCTCGACGGCGCTGGTCGCGACCGTCTGCTTCGGCTTCGGGGCGGTGTTCCAGGCGCGCGGGGCCAGGTCGGCGCCGCGCGCGGACCGGGTGCGGGCGGGCCTGCTGGCGGCGCTCGTCCGCTCGTGGCAGTTCGTCCTCGGCACGCTGCTGGACATCCTCGGCTTCGTGCTGAGCATCGTGGCGCTGCGCAGCCTCCCCCTCTTCCTCGTGCAGGCGGTCACCAACGCGAGCCTCGCCGTCACCGCCCTCGCCGCCGTCTGGCTGCTCGGCGCGCGGCTGCGCCGTGGCGACCTGGCGGGGATCGTGGCGGTGGTCCTCGGCCTGACGCTGCTCGGCCTGGGCTCGGGCAAGGAGGGCCGCGAGTACGCGCCGTCCGCGTTCCACTGGGCGCTGCTCGGCACGACCGTCGTCATGGTGCTGCTCACCGTCGTCCTCGTGCGGCGCAACGGGACGGTCGCCGCGGCCGGCCTCGGCCTGCTCGCCGGCGTCGGGTTCGGCGTGACCAGCCTCGCCGTCCGCGTGCTCGACGCGCACCGGCTGACGTCCGTGCTCGCCGACCCCGCCGCGTACGCCCTCGTGCTGGGCGGGCTCGGCGGCTACCTCGCGTACGCCCTCGCGCTGCAGCGCGGCACGGTGACCGCCGCGACGGCCGCCGGGACGGTCGCCGAGACCTTCGGCCCGGCCCTGGTCGGGGTGGTGGCGCTCGGCGACGCCGCCCGGCCGGGCCTCGAATGGTGTGCGCTGGCGGGCTTCGCGGTGGCGGTGGGCGGCACGTTCGTGCTGTCCCGGTTCGGCGAGCTGGAGGGGGAGTCGGCCGAGGCGCTCGCCCCCGAGGCCGGCACGCGGGCGGAGCCGGCGGTGCCGCCCCGCTAGTCCCGCCCCGCCAGTGCCACGGCAGTGTGCCCCGCAAGGCCCTCCCGGTAGCCCGCGCGGCGCCGCCGTGCGAAGGTGGCTTGCCGGACAAAACGGACGGCGTCCACGCAGGACGGTAGAGCGGCAGGTGCGCGATGGCGGACGAAGCCCACCGAGGGTCCCGACACCCGGGGGCGCCCGAACGCCCCGTGGTGCTGATCACCGGCGCGTCCTCCGGCATCGGCCTGGCCACCGCGACCCGCCTGGCCGAGGCCGGCTGGCAGCTGTTGCTCTCCGGCACCGACCGCGCCCGGCTGGACGAGCTCGCCGCCGGCACCGGCGGCGTCGCCCTGCCCGAGGACCTGAGCAAGCCGGACGGCCCGGCCCGCCTCGCCGAGGCCGCGCTGGAGACGGCCGGCCGGGTGGACGTGCTGGTCGCGAGCGCGGGCCTGGGCTGGCGCGGCGCGTTCCAGGACACCCCGTCCGACACCCTCGACCGGATGATCGAGGTGAACTTCGCCGCCCCCCTGCGCCTGGTGCGCCTCCTCCTGCCGGGCATGCTGGAACGCCGGCACGGGCGGATCGTCCTGCTCGGCTCGATGGCCGGCCAGGTCGGCGTGCGCGACGAGTCCGGCTACTCGGCGACCAAAGGCGGCCTCGCGATGTTCGCCGAGAGCCTCTGGTACGAGCTGCGCGGCACCGGGGTCGGCGTGCGGCTGGTGCTGCCCGGTGCCGTCGAGACCCCGTTCTTCGACCGCCGCGGCACCCCGTACCAGCGCGACCGCCCGCGCCCGGTGTCGGCGGAGCGGGTCGCGGACACCGTCGTGGCGACGATCCGCACCGAGCGCGACCGCCTGTTCGTGCCGCACTGGCTGGGCGTCCCGGCCCGCATCCACGGCGCCGCGCCGGGCGTGTTCCGCCGCATGGCGTCCCGCTTCGGGTGACGGCCCGCCACCTCCTCGCGGCCGCGGCCGCCGTCGAGCTCCTCCACCTGGCCCCGGCCGCCGTCCGCCTCCCGGTGCTGCGCCGCACGGTGGCGCGCCGAACCGCCGGGTTCGGCACGGCCCCCGGCCACGTAGCCCTGACCTTCGACGACGGACCGGACCCGCGCAGCACCCCGTACGTCCTCGACGTGCTCGACGAACTCGGTGCCCGCGCCACGTTCTTCCTCCTCGGCGCGATGCTCGACCGCGCCCCCGCCCTCGGCCGCGAACTCGTCGCCCGCGGCCACGAGGTGGCCGTGCACGGCTGGCACCACCGGCAGCAGTGGTACCCGGCCCCGGCGCGCGACCTGCGTGAACTCCGGCGTGCCACCGAGGCGGTGACCGATCTGTGCGGTGCCCGCCCGCTCTGGTACCGGCCGCCGTACGGCGTGCTGACCGCAGGCCCCGCCCTGGCCGCCCGCCGCCTCGGCCTGCGCAGCGTCCTGTGGACGGCGTGGGGCCGCGACTGGACGGCCGAGGCCACCGGTGAGTCCGTCCACGCCACCGCCCGCCCCGGCCTCACCGGCGGCGCGACGCTCCTCCTCCACGACTCCGACTGCACCTCCGCCCCCGGCTCCTGGCGCGCCACCCTCGCCGCCCTCCCCCTCATCGCCGCCCACTGCCGCGCGCACGCCCTCACCCTCGGCCCCCTCCGCGACCACGCGGTGCCCCCGGACCGGCCGCCGTCCTGAGCGGCCGGTAAATCGCTCGGCCAGACGGCTGCGCGCTCGCTACCCTCGGCCCATGGCCCACGCGAAGACCTCGTACGTCTGCCTGCCCTGCCGGGCCACGTACAAGAAGCCCTACGGCGCGCTGGAGCGCATCTGCCCGCGCTGCGCCGCACCGATGTTCCACGCGGGCTCCGCCTTCGCCGCGCCCCGCCGCCGCGACACCGCGGCCTGGCGGACGCTGTCCGTGCTGCTGAACGCGGGGATCGGCTTCCACAAGAGCTGCTGCGGCGGCCCGGGTTACCGCCCGCGCACCCTGCCCGAGGTCAAGGCCCGCCTCGCCCATGCGCGCAGGACGGGCGAGCCGGCCCACAAGGCGCTGGTGCGTCGCGAACTCCCTTGACGCTGCGGCGCCTTACCCTAGCCCCGCCTTACCCCAGCCCACCTCACCCCAGCCCCGCCTTGTCCAGCGCCGCGCCGAACCCGGCGCGCCACGCGTCCGGCGTCGCGCCGACGGACGGCGCGGGCTCCGGGCGGGTCAGCGCGGCCAGGGCGTTGCGGACCACGTCGGCCGGGTGGGCGTTCGTCACGTCGGCGTGGCCGAGCTCCAGTTCGTGCTGCAGGTTGTCCCGTCCGTGCCCCTGGACGACGTCGAGCAGCAGCATCCGCCGCCCCAGCGCCCGGGCCTCGCTGCACGTGTCGCCGGAACTGGTGACGACGAGGTCGGCCGCGGCCATGAGCGCCGGGATCCGCTCGGTGTACCCGAAGGGGTGCAGGCGCGGTTCGCGGGCGGCGGCCCGCCGCAGCCGCCGTTCGAGCTCCGCGTTGCGCCCGGCCACCGCGAGCACGTGCGGCCCGGCGGCCGCGAGGGAGGCGGCGGTCCGGGCGAGCGGACCGAGTCCCCAGGCACCGGACATGAGGAGCACGCACCGGGCGTCCGGCGGCACACCCAGCTCCGCCCGTGCCGCGGCGCGCCCCGGCGGGCGGTAGAACGGCGCGCGCAGCGGGGCGGGCAGCACGGCGATCTCCGCGTCCGGGCGGTAGCGCCGCACCGCGCAGGCGGCGACCTCGGAGGTGACGAGGAAGAGGTCCGTCCCCTCCTGCACCCACAGCCGGTGCGGGGTGACGTCGGTGCAGAACACGAAGTGCCTGAAGTCCCGCCCCGGCAGCCGGTTGACGGCCGAGGTCGCGGTGGCGAACACCGACACCACCAGGTCCGGCCGCTGCCGGGCGGTCAGTTCCCGCAGCGCGGGCACCAGCCGGGAGCGGGCCGCCGCGTCGGCGAGCAGCGCGATGCGGGCGCCGGGCCGCAGCGCGGAGAAGTGGAAGGCGTCGTAGACCCCCGGCAGGTCGAGCAGCCGCCGGAACACCGCCTCCCCGGCAGCGCCGGAGCGCTCGCCGAGCAGCGCCATCGCGTCGACGGTGTCGGTGGTCCAGCCGCGCTCCCGGAGCGTGTCGGCGCAGGCCCGGGCCATCACGTCGTGGCCCTGGCCGAGGGAGCCGGAGATCAGCAGTGCGTGCGGCACGAGCGGCGCCTCAGGAGCCGAGGGAGGCCCGGTACCAGTCCGCGTACCGCCGCACGCCGTCGGCGAAGTTCGTCCGCGGCGACCAGCCGAGGAGCCGCTTGGCCTGCGCCGAGGAGATCCGCCGGCCGGCGTAGTCGGCGGTGCGGGCCTCGATGTGCTCGATCGACACCGGCCCGAGCAGCCCGTCGACGGTGTCGGCGATGTCGCGCACCGAGACGGCGGTCGAGCCCTCCAGGGCGAAGGTCTGGTCCTCGGCGGCGGGGGACAGGGCCCGGACGTGGCCGTCGGCCAGGTCCTCCACGTAGACGAAGTTGCGGCTCTGCCGGCCGTCGCCGGCGATGGTGATCGGCCGCCCGGCGAGGGCCGCCTGCACGAAGCGGGCGACGACCAGTTCGTCGCGCATCCGCGGCCCGTACGGGATGCCGTAGCGCAGGATGGTGAAGTGCAGGCCGTACAGCTCGCGGTAGCTGTGCACGAGCATCTCGGCGGCGAGCTTGGTGGCCACGTACAGGTGCCCGCTGCGCTCCAGATCGATCGGCACGTGCTCGTCCAGCTCCTGCTCGTCGCCGCCCAGCTGGTCCTCGGCGCCGAGTGCGGCGCCGTACACCCACACGGTGCTGGCGAGCACGGTGCGGCTGAGGCCGCTGCGCCGGGCGGCCTCCAGGACGGTCGCCGTGCCGTCGATGTTGACGCGGACGGCGCGCAGGGGGTCGGTGCGGATCTGGTCGACGTCGGCCATCGCGGCCAGGTGGTAGACGACCTCGCTCCCGGCCAGGGCGGCGGTGAGGCCGGGCAGGTCGAGGACGTCGATCCTGGCGTGCTCGGCCTCGGGGTTGAGGTACTTGTCGGCGGTGTCGATCGCGAGGACGTCGTGCCCGGCCGCGACCAGCCGGTCCACGACGTGCGAGCCGATGAATCCGCATCCCCCGGTGACGGCTATCCGCACGGTCTCTCTCCTTGTCGGGCGGTCTTTCGGCTGATCTGTCGAGCGGTCTGAGCGGTCTGTCGAGCGGTCTGTGAGGCGGTCGGTGAGGCGGTCGGTCGGGCGACGGATCGGTGCGGGTGGCCGGCCGGCCGCGGTCAGGCCAGCCGCCGCAGGACCGCCGAGACGGCCTCGACGACCTGCTCGATCTCGTCCTCGGTCATGTCGGAGTGCACCGGCAGGCAGACCTGCCGTGCGCAGACGTCCTCGGCGGCGGGCAGCGGGCCGCGCCGGTAGGGGGCGAGCACCGGCTGGAGGTGGAGCGGCAGGTCGTACACCTCGCCGGAGAGCCGCACGCCGTGCTCCTCGGCGGCGATCCGCTTGAAGTCGGCCCGGTCGACGCCGCGCGGCAGCAGCGCCACGTACTTGTAGTAGTTGCTGCGGCAGCCGACCGGTTCGGCGACCGGCTCCAGCCCGGCCAGTCCGGCCAGCGCCTCGTCGTAGCGGCGGGCGACGGCCCGGCGGGTCTCGATGAACTCCTTGAGCCGGCGCAGGTGGACGGCGCCGACGGCGGCGTTGAGCTCGCTCATCCGCCAGGAGTAGCCGGGCAGGACGTGGTGGTTGGTGCTGAACGAGCCCTTGCCCTGGTCGCGGTAGATGCGGGCCTCGTCGCGCAGTTCCGGCGACTCGGTGAGGATCATGCCGCCCTCGCCGCTCGTGGTGACCTTGGTCGGGTAGAACGAGAACGCCCCGGCGAGGCCGAACGACCCGGCGGAGCGTCCGTTGAGGCTGCTGCCGTGGGCGTGCGCGGCGTCCTCGATCAGCGGGACGCCGTGCCGGTTGCACAGCGCGCGCAGGTCGTCGACGGCCGGGGTGATCAGCCCGCCGATGTGGACGAGTACGACGGCTGCCGTATCCGGGGTGAGGGCCGCCGCGAGGGTCTCGGGGGACAGCGCGAGGGTGGCCGGGTCGACGTCGGCGATCACCGGGCGGCCGCCCGCGTGCAGCACGGCTCCGGCCGTGGCGTAGAAGGTGACGGCGGGCACGACCACGTCGCGGTCCCGCACGCCGACGGTGCGCAGGACGATCTCCAGCGCCGACGTGCCGCTGGACACCGCGACGGCGTGCGAGGCGCCGTGCTCGGCCGCGAAGGCCTGCTCGAAGCGCTCGGTCCAGGGGCCGAGCGTCATCGCACCGGTGGCGAGGATCTCCGCCACCGCCTCGGCGACGGCCGTGCGGTCGCTCTCGTCGAACACGATGCGGGCGGCGGGTACGCCCATGGGGCACCTCCGGCGGCGGGCTGGGGTCAGCACCGATCGGGTGGGGTCGGTCCGGGCGTCCGAAAACGGCCGGGCCAGGCACATCACGCTACTTCGGCCGCCCGCGACCGGCCCGTTGTCGCCCCCGCACGGGTGACGCCCCCGCACGGGTGACGCCCGCCGCTGGGGGCACGCCGGGTACGCCGTCGGAAGCACCCGGGACTGCTTCGAGGGGAGGGCGTGCGCTCCGCCGTCCGGGGAGGTGACCTACTGCGTACGCAGTACGGGAAGTGTCTGCGCAGGGATGACGACGGAGCAGGGGCCGGCGACGAAGGATTGGTCACGCTGCGGAAGGACCGCGCCGACCGGCGCCCGGCCCTCCGCGGCGTGTTCCGCACCAGGTCGAAGACCGCGATCCGAAGGAGGCCGCTCTCCCGTGGCCACGTTGCTCTACCGCCTGGGCCGATGGGCCTTCGTCCGGCGCCGGCTGGTGACCCTCCTGTGGGTCGCCCTGCTGGCCGTCGGCGGGGTCCTCGCGGCCAAGGCACCCGCCGCGCCAGACGACGGCTTCGCGATGCCCGGCACGGAGGCCCACAAGGCCTTCGACCTGATGAACGAGCGTTTCCCCGGCGGCCACGCCGACGGCGCCTCCGCCCGCATGGTGTTCGTCGCCCCCTCCGGGCAGAAGATCACCGCCGGGCCGAACCAGCAGGTCGTCGAGAAGACGGTCGACGAGCTCGCGCACGCCGAGGAGGTCACCGGCGCGGTCAGCCCGTTCAAGGCCGGCACGATCTCCAAGGACGGCACCACCGCGTACGCGACGGTGAACTACTCCGTCAAGGCGGGCAAGCTGTCCGCCGGCGCCACCAGCGCCCTGGAGCAGGCCGCCCAGCACGGCCGGGACGCCGGGCTCAAGGTCGAGATCGGCGGCACCGCCCTGGCGGCCAAGCCCGAGGCGGGCGGCAGCAGCGAGGCCATCGGCATGGCGCTGTCCGCGGTCGTCCTGACGATCACCTTCGGCTCGCTCGTCGCCGCCGGGCTGCCGCTGCTCACCGCCGTCGTCGGCGTCGGCCTCGGCATGGCGCTGATCACCGGGCTCGGCAGCGTACTCGGTCTGTCCAGCACCACCGGCACGCTCGCGATGATGCTCGGCCTCGCGGTCGGCATCGACTACGCCGTGTTCATCGTCTCCCGGTACCGCGCCGAGCTCGCCGAGGGCCGCACCCCGCAGGAGGCGGCCGGCCGGGCCGCCGGCACGGCCGGCTCCGCGGTGGTGTTCGCGGGCCTCACGGTGGTGATCGCCCTCGCCGGGCTCTCGGTGGTCGGCATCCCGCTCCTCGCCAAGATGGGCATGGCCGCGGCCGGCACGGTCGTCATCGCCGTCCTGGTCGCGCTCACGCTGGTGCCCGCCCTGCTGGGCTTCATCGGCAAGCGGGTGCTGCCGCGCAAGGTCCGCAAGAGGGCCGGGAACGCCGACGGGGCCGCCCCGGCCCCCGCGTCCGCGAAGGAGAACGGCGGCGCCCGCTGGGCCCGGTTCGTCCTGCGCCGGCCGGTCGCCGTGCTGCTCGGCGGCGTGATCGGCCTCGGCGTGCTGGCCGCGCCCGCGCTCGACCTGCGGCTCGGCCTGCCGGGCGACGAGGCCAAGCCGACCTCCACCACCCAGCGCCGCGCCTACGACCTGCTCTCCGAGGGCTTCGGTCCCGGGTTCAACGGCCCGCTGACCGTCCTGGTGGACGCCAAGGGCGCGCCCGACCCGAAGGCCGCCGCGAGCGAGGTCGCCAAGACGGTCTCCGCGCTGCCGGGGGTCATCACCGTCACCCCGCCGATGTTCAACAAGGCCGGCGACACCGCCCTGCTCAACGCGATCCCGGCCACCGGCCCGGCCGCCGCCGAGACCAAGGACATCGTCCACGCCATCCGCGGCCACGCGGCCGGCCTCAAGGCCGAGACCGGGGCGAGCGTCCTGGTCAGCGGCACCACGGCGATGAACATCGACGTGTCGCAGAAGCTCACCGACGCGCTCGTGCCCTACCTCGCGATCGTCGTCGGCCTGGCCGTGCTCCTGCTCCTGGTCGTCTTCCGCTCCGTCCTCGTCCCGCTCAAGGCCGCGCTCGGCTTCCTGCTCTCGGTGGCCGCCGCGCTCGGCGCCGTCGTCGCCGTCTTCCAGTGGGGCTGGCTCGCCGACCTGATCGGCGTCCAGCAGACCGGGCCGGTGATGAGCATGATGCCGATCTTCATGATCGGCGTGGTCTTCGGCCTCGCCATGGACTACGAGGTGTTCCTGGTCACCCGCATCCGCGAGGGCTACGTGCACGGCGAGCAGCCCGGCCAGGCCATCGTCACCGGCTTCCGGTACAACGCCCGGGTGGTCACTGCCGCCGCCTTCATCATGATCGCCGTCTTCGCGGGCTTCATCGGCATGAGCGAGCCGATGATCAAGATGATGGGCCTCGGCCTCGCCGCCGCCGTCGCGTTCGACGCCTTCGTGGTCCGCATGACGATCGTCCCGGCCGTCCTCGCCCTGCTCGGCCGCCGCGCCTGGTGGCTGCCGACGTGGCTGGACCGCCTCATACCGGATATCGACGTCGAGGGCAGCAAGCTGCACACCGCCGCCCCCGAGCCGGCCCCGGTCCGGGAGTCCGTCGGCGTCTAGCGCAGTCACCGATTCGAACGGCCGCCGGACCCAGGGTCACGGATTCCACGGCCACCGATTCGAACGCCCACCGATTACCGTTGCAGTCGGGGGCCGCCGCCGAGCGCACCGCCGCTCGCGCCGACGGCCCCCGACCCGCGACCCGGAGAGCACCCATGACCACCACCTGGCAGCGCCTGCGCCAGAACCACCCCCGACTGATGGACGTCGTCGGGGGCGCCGCTCTCGTCACCTCCACCGCCTTCGGGGCGACGCTCGACCAGAGCGGCCACTTCCACGGCCTCAACCCGCTCACCGGCGTCCTGTCGCTGGTCTCCGTCGTCGCCGTCTTCGCCCACCGCCGCCACCCGCTCGCGGTCGTCGCGGTCACGCTCGTCTGCTCCGTCCTGCTGACCCCGACCACCCCCAAGCTCACCCCCGCCCTCGCCACCCCGCTGCTCTGCGCGCTGTACTTCCTCGCCGTCCGCACGGACCGCACCACCGCGCTGCGCGCCTCCATCGTCACGGCCGTCGTGCTCACCGCGACCTCGCTGGCCGTCGACGCCGGCGGCCACTTCGGCGAGCGGCTCGGCGTCCTCGCCTGGGCCCTGCTGCCCGGGGCCCTCGGCGACTCCATCCGCAACCGCCGCGCCCACCTCGCCGCCATCGAGGAGCGCGCCGAACGCGCCGAGCGCACCCGCGAGGAGGAGGCCCGCCGCCGCGTCGCCGACGAGCGCATCCGGATCGCCCGCGACCTCCACGACGTCGTCGCCCACCACATCGCCCTCGCCAACGCCCAGGCCGGCATCGCCGTCCACCTCATGGACCGCCACCCCGCCCAGGCCCGCGAGGTCCTCAGCCACATCACCGACGCCACCGGCTCCGCCCTCCAGGAACTGCGCGCCACCGTGGGCCTGCTGCGCCGTGCCGAGGAGCCGGCCCCGCTCGAACCCACCCCCGGCCTCGACCGCCTCCCCGACCTGATCAACGCCTTCGAGCGGGCCGGCCTGCCGGTGCGGCTCAACGTCCGGGGCGAGGCCAGGCCGCTGTCGCCCGGCGTCGACCTCACCGCCTACCGGATCCTCCAGGAGTCCCTGACCAACGTGGCCAAGCACGCGAGCGGTGCCGGCGCCGAGGTCACCATCGGGTACACCGAGAGCCGGCTCGCCCTGACCGTCGCCAACGGCGGCCCGCCGCCGGTCGCCGCCCGCCGGACTGTGCTGCTGCCCAGCCAGGTCCCCGGCGAGGGCGGCTTCGGCCTCATCGGCATGCGCGAACGGGCCGGCGCCGTCGGCGGACGCCTCGCCGCCGACCCCCGCCCCGGCGGCGGGTTCCTCGTCACCGCCGAACTCCCGCTGCGCACCGGCGCCCGCGACCCGGGCCCGGAGGCCGCCCTCCCTGATGCCTCCCACCCGGAGACCGGCCGCTCCGACGCCGCCCGTCCCGTCGCCGGCTGGTGCGACGCCGTCCGACGGGACTCCGCCCGACCCGACAAGGACCGCCCATGACCATCCGCGTACTGCTCGCCGACGACCAGGCCCTGCTGCGCGGCGCCTTCCGCGTCCTCATCGACGCCGAGGACGACATGGAGGTCGTGGGCGAGGCCGCCGACGGCCGCGAGGCGGTGGAGCTCGCCCGCGCCACCAGGCCGGACATCGTCCTGATGGACATCCGCATGCCCGGTGCCGACGGCCTCGGTGCGACGGCGGCGATCTGCGGCGACGCGGAACTGGCCGGCACCCGGGTGCTCATCCTCACGACCTTCGAGATCGACGAGTACGTGGCCCAGGCGCTGCGCGCGGGCGCGGGCGGCTTCCTCGGCAAGGGCGCCGACCCGAAGGAGCTCCTCGCCGCCGTCCGCACCGTGGCCGCCGGCGACGCCCTGCTCTCGCCCGCCGCCACCCGGGCCGTCATCGACCAGTTCCTCGCCCAGCCCGACCCGGCCGCCGCCGTCACCGCCGAACGCCTCGCCGTCCTCACCGCCCGCGAACGCGAGGTGATGTCGATGGCCGCCACCGGCCTGACCAACGAGGAGATCGCCGAGCGCATGTACGTGAGCCCGTTCACGGTCCGCACCCACGTGCACCGCGCGATGGCCAAGCTCGACGCCCGCGACCGCGCCCAACTCGTCGCGATCGCCTACCAGTCCGGCCTCGTCCCGCCCGGCCGCCCGGCCTGAGTGCCACGGCCGTCGGGGTGTCACTGCCGTCGGGGCGTCGGGGCGGCAGGCCGCCCGGGGCGGGCTACTTCCGGGCCAGCCGGAAGACGGCCACCAGGACGGCGGCGGTGAGGGCCAGCAGGATTCCGGCCTCCACGAGTTGCACGGGGACGAGGTCGGCGGAGGGGTGGTACTTGATCCAGGAGGCGGTGGCCCCGTCACAGGCGTGGCTCCCGAACAGGCACGTGTCGCTGCCGACCCGGGTGCCGTCGGCCATGACGGCACCGCGGTCGATCAGCCACGCGTTGGTCGGCTGCGCCTCGTGCAGCGGTACCACCTTGTCCGTGATCGGGTAGAGGTACCGGCGGGCCCAGCTCATGGCGCCGAATGCGGTTCCGACCGTAGCCGCCGTGACGAACATCGCGGGCAGCGTCCGGCGCAGCAGCTGGCCGAGCAGCGCGCCCACCGCGAGCGCGAACAGGGACCAGGCCACTGGCGCCAGCCCGAGGGCGGGGTAGGTGAAGAACTGGAACGGCGGGTCGAAGGCGATCGGGCCGTGGACGACGTCCGTCCACCAGACCCAGCTCATCAGCGCGGCGACGACGCCGGTGGTGGCCAGCACGGCGAGGCCGGGCACGGCGAGTCGGACCGCGAGCCACCGCAGCGGGTGGACGGACTGCGAGCGGATGAGGCGGATCGTCCCGCGCTCGTGCTCCTGGGCGATCATCGGCGCGCCGACGAAGACGCCGACCAGCAGCGGGATCGCCGTGACGACGGGCTGGAGTACCTGCACGTACCAGAACGTCGGCCGGTTGATGGGGGCGAGCAGGGTCCAGCACTGGGTGCTGTTCCAGCTCGCGGGGCTGTAGCAGCCGGTCCTCCGGAGAATTCCGATGGTGTGCTGGCTGGCGATGTGGATCCAGAGCAGATCGGCGGCCGCCAGGACCAGCAGGGCGCCCATCGTCCGGAGGAGCGCGCGGTTCTGGCGGAGCACCACCCACGTCAGGCCGCGTATCCGCCCGGCGGCCGGCCGCGGGGCCGTGGACGTGGCGGCCCGGTCGGGCAGGACGTTCGTGCTCATGCACCCGCCTCGCTTCGCTCGGCAGGGGCATTCGCCCATGCGCACCTCTTGATGATTCGCTCACTTCGTTCGCTCATGCGCCCGCCTCGCTTCGCTCGGCAGGGGCATTCGCCCATGCGCACCTCTTGATGATTCGCTCACTTCGTTCGCTCATGCGGCGGCCTCGTCATTCAGGGTGGCGGACGGCTGTCCGGCGGCGGGGGAGCGGAGGTAGCCGAGCAGCAGGTCCTCCAGGCTCGGCCGCTCGCCCTCCCACGGTCCGTCCTGCGGCGCGTCGGTGCGCACGAGCGCGGTGGCCCGGCGTCCGCCGACGCGCCGTTCGACCAGGACGTCGGCGGGCGGGGCGGGCGCCTCGGCGGGGCCGGTGAGCAGCCGGTGCCCGTCGAGGATGTCGTCGAGGTCGCCGGCCAGCCGGATGCGGCCGTGCTGGACGAGCAGCAAGTGGTCGATGACGCCGTCGAGTTCGGGGAGGATGTGCGAGGAGAGCACGATGGTGGTGCCGCGGTCGGCGGCCTCGGCCATGAGCGTGCCCATGAGCTGGTGGCGGGCGAGCGGGTCGAGGTCGGCCATCGGCTCGTCGAGCAGCAGCAGGTCGGGCGTCTTGCCGAGGGCGAGCGCCAGCGAGACCCGGGTGCGCTGGCCGCCGGAGAGCGAGCCGATCCGCGCCCGCATCCTCAACTCGCCCTGTTCGACGATCCGGTGGGCCACCTCGTCGTCCCAGGCGGGATTGAGCTCGCGGCCCATCCGTAGCGTCTCGGCCACCGTGAAGCCCGGGTAGAGGGGCTTGTCCTGCGCCACGTACGAGACGCGGGCGCGCAGTTCGGCCGTCGCGCCGGGTTCGCCGAAGACCCGGAGCCCGCCTTCGGTCGGGGCGACCAGACGGGCGGCGAGGCCGAGAAGGGTGCTCTTGCCCGCGCCGTTGGGGCCCACCACCCCGCAGATCCGGCCGGCCGGGACGGTGAAGTCGCAGCCGCGAAGCGCCCATTCCCCCTTGTACTGCTTGCCGAGGCCGGTGGCCTCCAATGCCGCCGGTTCGGCTGCCGCCGCTTCGAGGGGCGTTTCGGCCGGCGGTATGTTCATCGGGTCGTTCACCCGGTCCCCCACAGGTAGTTCTCAGTTCGGCGGTGCCGGGGAGACCCCGGTGCCGAAGCGCTGCTCCAGAACGGATGCCATCAGCGCGGCCATGTCCTCGCGCTCCAGCCCGGCCTCCCGGGCCCGGTCCACCCAGCCGACCAGGTCGGCGCGCAGTGGCCCGTCGGCGGCCGCCTCCGGCCGGGCGAGCGAGCGCCGGACGAAGGTGCCGAGCCCCGGCCGGGGCTCGACCAGGCCCTCGCGTTCGAGTTCGCGGTAGGCCTTCAGCACGGTGTTGGGGTTGATCGCGGTCAGCTCGACCACCTCGCGGGCGGTCGGCAGCTTGTCCCCGGGCTGCAGGAGGCCCAGCCGCAGGGCCTGTTTGGTCTGCTGCACGATCTGCTGGTAGGTGGAGACGCCGCTGCGCCGCTCGATGCGGTACTCGATCACCCCGTTGCGGCCTTTCACTAGTTCAATAGTGGAATGGTGGCCCACTGCGGCGCGCGGGTCAAGCCGGACCCGGGGGTCCGGGAGAGCCTCCGGCCGGACGGCGGCTCGGTTCGATCGGCGCGGCTCCGGCCGGTCAGGGTCGCTTCAGCAGGAGCAGGCCGTTCTGGTCGATCAGTGGCCGGTACCCGCGCTCCCGGTACTCCGTCACCATGTGGAGCGTGGCGGCGATGGCGCACGGCGACTGGACGGTCGGGTCGTGCAGGTCGACGGCGACCCACTCCGGGCCCGGACCGTCCGGCGGCCGGCAGACCAGGGTGACGACCGCCCGGTCGGTGAGCTGTGCCGCCAGCCGGTTGGACGAGGCGACGGTGGCGTCGTCGGGTATCAGGCCGAGCATCGCCCGGGTCTCGGTGAGGCGCGGCGAGGTCCGCCAGGCCTCGGGCATCACGACCTCGTGCAGCGGGTAGAGCGGCAGCGTCACGGCCGTCACCAGGGCGCTGACGGCGAGCGCGCGCCGGATCCGGCGGCGGTCGGCCCGCCGGATGACGTCGATGAGGGCGCCGACCGCGATCGGCATCAGCACCGCGCTGTAGTGGTAACTGACGCCCCAGTAGTTGGGGTTGGCCGACAGCAGGCGCCAGGCCAGGGTGGGCACGCAGAGCAGGGCGAGCGGCGAGCGCAGGCCGAGGAAGCCGGTGGTGGCGGCGAGCAGGAACAGCAGCAGCCACTTGACCGGGGGCCAGACCAGCCGCGCGGCCATGGCTCCGGCCGAGGGGTGTCCGCCGCCGTCCACCTGCTGCCAGTAGTCGAAGCCGCCGGTGGGGTTGAACGACGGCAGGATGACGAGCACGGTGAGGGCGGTCGCGGCGAGGCCGGCCGCCGCGAGGGCCAGGCCGGGCGCCGGGCTGCGGCGGTCCTGCCTGGCCTGCCAGGCGATGAGCGCGCCGACCGCGGCGACGGTCAGGCCGAGGTCCTCCTTGACCAGCAGCAATGGTAGCGACCACAGCGCGGCCGCCAACGGTCGGCGCCGGCCGAGCGCGGTGACGGCGAAGGCGAGCAGCGGGACGGCGAAGGCGATCTCGTGGAAGTCGTCGGCCGCCGCCCGGACGATCCCCCAGGAGGCCCCGGTGACGCAGCCGATGGCGAGGGCCACCCGCGGTCCGGCCGCTTCGTGCGCCCAGCGGGTGAGCGGGACGACGGCCAGGGTCATGAGCAGCGCCTGGGCGACGATCAGCGTGACCGGGGTCGGGAAGGCCCGGTAGAGCGGGGCGAGGGTGGCGATCAGCGGGTGGAAGTGGTCGCCGAGCAGGTGGTAGCCGGGCCCCTTGAGCGGCACGACCGGCGCCCGGCCGTGTGCGTAGGCGCGGATGGCCTGTTCGAAGATGCCCAGGTCGTAGGCCTTGGTGAGGCCGCGGCGGTGCCGGTTGACGCCGACGCACGCGTAGAGGGCGGCGAAGCCGGCGGCCAGTCCCCAGGCGAGGGCGGCGGGGCGGCACAGGACGG
Organism: Kitasatospora sp. NPDC057904; assembly: GCF_042887925.1. Taxonomy (NCBI): domain Bacteria; kingdom Bacillati; phylum Actinomycetota; class Actinomycetes; order Kitasatosporales; family Streptomycetaceae; genus Kitasatospora; species Kitasatospora sp. NPDC057904. The sequence goes on along the minus strand of NZ_JBHVOL010000001.1, from coordinate 733,668 downwards.
CGAGCCGCCGCGTGAGGAGGCCGGGGAACGGCTGGGGGTCGGGGTGGATCGGGCGGGCTGGCGAGAGGACCGCGTGCATCGGGAAAGTACCCTTTCACTATTCGATTAGTGGAAGGGTGGTGGAAGGGGCGGGGGCTCGTCAATCCCGGTCCGGCGGCGCCGATCGGGCCCCCGGCCTGCGCGAAAACACCCTCCGAACGGATGTGCAGCGAGTAGTGTGCCGGTGACTCAGAATGAGGAGGGGCTCGTGGAAGCGAACGAAACGGCGGGCGAGGTGCGGGGTCTCCGGCCGTGGCCGGGGAGTGCGAGGCGCGGATCACGCGCGTTCGAGGAACGTCTGGCCGACCTGCTCCGACTGCTCGACATCGAGGTCGCGCCGGGGGCGGACTTCACGGACGCGGGGCGCTGGGAGGTCCACAAGGCGCTCGCCGGACGGGCCGAACTCCCCGAGGAGTACTTCGAGGCGCTGCTGAACGCCGCGGTCTACGACCCGAACCCGAGCTTCAACCGGCGGTTCGTCGAGCCCGCCCTGACGGGCTTCGGCCGGCGCCGGGTCCGGATGGCGCTGCTCGCCCGGCTGCGGACCGGCACGGACGAGGAGCGCGCGGGCGCGGCGCGGGCCTGGTACTGGACGGCGCTGTCGGCCGGCGACCGCTGGACCGACCCGGACGACGGCGCGAGCGTGCGCAACGCGTGGCACGAGGCCGCGCTGCGGGAGTTCGTCGCCAACGAGGACCAGGACGTCCGCCGCAGCATCCTCCCCGGGCTGCCGCTCGTCCCGCGCGCGTACCCGGCCGAGCTGCACCCGCTCGTGGAACGCGCGGTGGAGATCGCCAGAACGCACCCGGACGAGTACATCCGTGAGCGCGCCGAGACCCAAGTCGCCCTCTGACAAAGGGTGTTGGCCTTCGGCGTGATGCGGGCCGGGTCTCGGCCGCCGCTCAGGCCTCCGGCGGGAGCGGGAGTGGGAGCGGGAACGCGAGCCGGTAGGCGTACTCCTCCGGGCCGCGGCGGAAGACCAGCCGCACCCTGAGCTCCGCGGCCTCCGCTGCGACGGCGGGCTGCCCGGAGACCGTCCCCTCCGTGCGCAGCCCGTCGGCGCTCAGGCCATGGGCGCCGCCCGTGCCGGTGTAGCGGTGGCCGAGGTCGTCGTCGGCTTCCAGGCGGAGGGACAGCCGGGAGGCGACGGGGGAGGGGATGTGCAGGTCGCCGGGCATGGGCGGGGTCACCGAGTACGCGACGGCGAACGTGTCGTCCGCCCGTGCCAGGCCGTGGACGGCCAGCTGGTACCGCCCGTCGAGGATCGTGATCCGCGGGGTGTCCGTGGGGTCGACGACCGGGGCCGTCCGCTCGCCGAGCCCGTTCATGCGTCCACCCCGTTCCGCCGCGCTCACCTCACCACGGTGGCAAAGCGTTGCGCGGGCGGGCAAGGCGGGCGGCATCAGGGTGCCGTATGGATCGGGTCGGGGGAAAGCGGGACCGGCGCTCGGCGAGGGTGCGCGCGGAGCGGGCGCCGCGTGCGCCGGGCGTGATGCATCTGCGCTGCGCCGGGCGTTGTGCGTCTGCGCCGCGCCCGTGCGGGCCCGTGGCACCGTGCCGGTTCGCGCGCCGATCGCCGGGCGGGCGCGGTGATCGGCCGCATGCGCTCCACGCCGGGTTCGGCCTGGTGGCACGGCCTGTGCCAGCATGTGCCGCGTGACCGAACGACAGCCCGCCCCCGCCGAGGTCGAGATCCTGGCGCCCACCGGGATCCGCCTCGTCGAGACCGCCGCCCCCGACCTCACGCCGGAGGAGCGGACGGCGATGGACCGCGCCTGGGCCGAGGCGGTGCGGGCCAACCCGACGTTCTTCGACGGCCCGGTCGCCGTCTGCGCGGGACTGCGGTCGGACGGTCCACAGGACCTCGAACTCGGCTGGGCCCGCACCACCTACCGGCAGTTCGTCCTGCGCCGGGTGCCCGGTGCGACCGGCTGGCTGCCGGCCCTGTTCGTCGCCGTCGTCCAGCCGGCCGACGACGGCCGCGTGCTGGTCGGCCGGATGGCGGGGCCGACCGCCCACCCCGGTCGCTGGGGCCTGCCCGGTGGCAACGTCGAACCGCCGACCGGCGACGACCTCCTCGACGAACCGGCCCTCCAGCGCCACGCCGCCCGTGAACTCCTGGAGGAGACGGGCGGCGACACGGACCCCGGGGCCCTGCGGCGGTGGATCGTCGTCCACACCACCAACGGCAACGTCGGCGTCCTCTACCTGGCCCCGCCGCGCTCGGCCGTCGCGCTGCGCGAGGACTTCGAGGCGATGCTCGCCGACGAGCGCTCGCGCGGCGTCGAGCCGGAGTTCGATGGGATGGCCCTCATCGCCACGCCCGAGGAGGCCGCCGCACTGGCCGGCCCGCAGGTCGACTACCTCCAGCCGGTGCTCCGCCGGTACGCCGAGCACCACCGCGCCACGGCGGCCGGGCGACTCAGGCGGTAGGCGGGGCGGGCATCCGGTCGTCCGACAGGCCCAGGGTCTCCTGCATCCGGGCCTGGCGACGGCGGCCCCAGGTGATGGTGAAGAAGATCAGGCCGCCGAGGAACACCCACGGCATGACGCTGCTCACGGTGACCATGGCCTTGGTCGAGAGCACGTAGGTCAGCGCGATCCGCAGCGCCGACTCCACGACGAACGCGACGCCCCAGATGACCGTCAGCAGCCGCTGGCCCCGCCGGAAGCCCTCGTGCACCCACAGGCCGTTCCAGCGCTCGACGCCCTCGGCGGTGCCGCCGGCGGCGAACTTGCGGCCGAAGTAGAACATCGCCGGGCGCGGCGCGAACAGCGTGGCGAGGAAGCCGAGGCCGATCAGACCGGTCAGCGCGGAGTCCTTGATGAAGATCAGCTCGGTGGTGTTGTACGCGAGCGCGCTGAGCGCCCCGAGGACGAGCGTGACCAGGGTGAAGATCCCGAACTCGTCGAGCCTGCGGTGCAGCAGGAAGTACACGCCGAGGTCGGCGACCGGCCAGGCCGAGGAGATCAGCAGGGCGTTGACGTCCGACGTGCCGTGCCCGCTGAGCGCGTTGAACGTCAGCACCGGCGCGAGGATGTTGAACAGCAGCGTCGGCCCCCAGTCCAGCAGCACCCGGAGGGCGCGTCCGGGCCTGGGGGCGGGGCTTGAGGCGGGCTGGGACATGGGACTTCCTCCTACGGCCTTCGGGCGTGCCGCGCCAGGGTGCGGTTGGCGGCGGACGAGAGTCTGACGGCCCGTGGCGTGCTGTGGGAAGATCGCCGGCGGGCAGCATCCGGCCAGTGGCAGGATCGCGCCAGCGGGGGACATCGGGGGAGGTCAGAGGGTGTACGAGGGCTTGGGCCTCGGGCGGGACGCCGGGGCCGTGTACGGACTGATGCTGGGTGAGGGCGTGACGCACCACGCCGAGATCGCCGCGCGGCTGGGCCTGACGGCCGGGCAGGTCGGGGACGCACTGGGCCGGCTCGTCGCGGCGGGGCTGCTCAGGCCGTCCATCCGGACACGGCCGGAACCGATCGCATGGCCGTCGGCCGATCCGCCGGCCGACCCGCGGGCCGATCCGCCGGCCGCATCGTCCGCAGAGTCGCCCGCCCAGCCACCGAGCGAGCCACTCACCGCGCCGCCCGCCGTCTCGCCGCCCGCGGGCTCCGCGACCGGCCGCGCCGACCCGGCGGAGCCCGGCCCGCTGTGCCTCGCCGACCCCAGCGAGGGCCTGCGCGCGCTGCTGGCCCGCCAGGAGGCCCGACTCCTCGCCCAGCAGGCGGAGTTCGACCGCACCCGGACGACCGTCACCCGGCTCCTCACCGAGTACGCCATGGCCGAACCGGGCATCCGCCACCGCGACACCGAACGGCTGATCGGCCAGGACACCGTCGTCGCCCGGATCGAACAACTCGCCCGCGGGAACCGGTTCGAGACGATCTCGTTCCAGACCCGGACCAGCGGCGCCGTCGCGACCACCAACGCACTGGGGCTCACCCTCGACGGTCTCGCGCGCGGCATCCGGATGCGCTCGGTGTACCCGGACAGCGTGCGCCGGCACGAGCCGAGCCTGGCCTACGCCCGGGTCCTGACCGCGCACGGCGCCGAGATCCGCACCGTCCCGGTCACGCCGCTGCGCCGGATGCTGGTCTTCGACCGGACGGCGGCGATCGTCCCGGCGACGCTGGACCCGGACTGCCTGGACGCCGTCCTGATCACCGCCCCCGGTGTGGTCGCCGCGCTGCGGGCCCTGTTCGAGGCCGTCTGGGAGACGGCCGAGCCGCTGATCGCCCCCGGTGGCGCTGCCGGTGTCGCCGGGGGCGAGGCCGTGCCGGGCCCGCGCAGCGACGAACTCAGCCGTCACGAGCGCGGTCTGCTCGACCTCCTCAGCCAGGGCCTGACCGACGAGGCGGTGGCCAACCGGCTGGCCCTCTCCGTCCGCACCGTCCGCCGCAACACCGCCACCCTGATGGCCCGCCTCGGCGCGCGCAGCCGCTTCGAGGCCGGTCTCCGCGCCAAGGAACGAGGCTGGCTCTGAAGGTCCGTCATCAGCCCTTGACCGCCTGCTGGTCTGGACCAATGTGTGGAACGCGGGGACGGCCGCGGCCCCGGCGTGTGATCGTTTGCCGTATGTCGACCTTCCTCTCGTACACCTCCTACGACGGGTCCCGGATCAGCTGCCAACGTGCGGGCCGGGGCGAGCCGTTGGTCGTCCTGCCCGGCGGGCCCGGAATGGCCCCGGGGTACCTCGGCGACCTCGGAGGCCTCGGCCGGCGGCGCACCCTGGTGCTCGTGCACCCGCGCGCGACCGGGCACTCCGACGTACCGGCGGACCGGGACACCGTGTCCTTCGTCCACCAGGCGCGTGACGTCGAGGCCTTGCGCCGGTACCTCGGCCTGGAACGGATCGACCTGCTCGCCCACTCGGCGGGCTGCCTCACCGCGCAGGAGTACCTGGCCGCCCACCCCGACCGTGTCCGCCGGGCCGTGCTCGCCGCACCCGTCGGCCGGGCGGCGCGCGAGGCCGACGAGGCCGAACTGGCGGCCCTGCGGGCCTCGCGCTCCGGCGAGCCCTGGTACGCGGACGCCGCCGAGGCCGACCGCCTGCTCGCCGAGGGCGGTGCGGGCGCCGCCGGACCGGCGGCGCTGCAGCGCCGCATCCTGCCCTTCTTCTGGCACACCTGGACCGCGGACACCGCCGCCGAGTACCGCCCGGAGCACGCCTGTTCGCTGCCGTGGTACCGCGAGGCCTTCTACGCCGGCTCCGCCGCCCCGGAGGAGCTCCGCGACCGGCTGGCCCGCTTCACCGCCGCCGCGACGCCCGTCCTGGTCCTGGCCGGTGCGTTCGACGGCATGATCGGCACCAACCCGGCCCGCGCCGTGGCCGCCTGCCACCCCCGGGCCCGGCTGGAGGTGCTGGCCCGCTCCGGCCACCGGATGTGGGTGGAGGAGCCGGAGCGGTTCGTCGGCCTGGTCGAGGAGTTCCTCGGCGCCGCCGAGGCTCCCGTCGCCGGGGGACTCCTCAGCCCGTCGCCGCGGTGATGTCGCCGTTGGACGTGGTGAGGTCGAGCCGGTAGCGGCCACCGGGGTCGTCCCCGACCCCGACGCGTATGTTCCCGTGGCTCGTCGACGTGCTCACGTGGTAGGCGGCGGCCGGGACCGTCACCGTGATGGCGCCGTTGGACGTCCTGGCCGTGATGTCCTGCGCGGTGGCCGGGGTGAGCCGGATGTCGCCGTTGCTGGTGCGGGCCTGGATCCGCTCGCCCCGCAGGGTGGTGCCCACGATGCTGCCGCTGGAGGTGTGGACGTCGACCGGCCCGCCGACGTCGTCGAGCGTGATGCCGCCGGCGCTCGTGTGCACGGCGACCTCGCCGACCCGGGAGAGCCGGATCTCCCCGGCCGACGTCCGGCCGCTGATCGGCAGCCCGGCCGGGGCCTCGACCGTGTAGCCGACCGAGCAGTCGTCCCCGCAGCCGCCGAGCACCAGCGTGCCGTTCTCCACCCGCGTGGTGCCGTCGGGCTTGCCGTGCCCGTACTCGACGGACCGGTGGACCGACACCTGAGTGGCCCCCGGCCTGCCCTCCACGGTGACGTTCCCCGCGTCGGTGTCCAGTCGGACGGCGGTGATCCGGTCGGAGACCGTCGCGTCGTCCTGGAAGCTGCTCTTCGTCGGCGAGCAGCCGCCGAGAGCCGCGACGGCCAGTGCGGCCGCCCCGGCGACCACGACCGCCCCGACGTACCGGTGCTGCGACCCCATGCCCAACCTCCCTGTCGTCCGAAATTCCGTACACGAGGGACGGTAGTCGCGCCGCCAAGCCCGGGGCGATAGGGCCAGCCCCCCAATTCCCCTGGAGCAGGCACCACCATCGGACCGGTACCCAGGCCCCCGACAGCACGACCGGGCACCACCGGCCGGCGCAGCCTTCGGACCCCCGAAGTCCCCGAAGTCCCCGGCGCCCCCGGCGCTCCCGAAACCGCCGACGCCGCCGGTACGGGCTCCGCCGCCCGCCCGCGCCGGGGGAGCAGCAACGGGGTCGCGAGCAGGCACAGCCCGGCGAGGCCGAGCGCGGCCCGCGGACCGGTCACCCCGGCGAGCACGCCCCACAGCGCGGTGAGCACGGCCGTCGCGGCCTTGGCGCTCACCGACCACGCGGTGAGCACGCGGGCGGCCCGGTCCGGCGCGACCCGCTCCAGCCGGTGGGTGGAGTACACCGGGTTGAACACCCCGATGCAGAGGATCATCCCGAACTCCACGGCCATCACCAGCAGCATCCCGGGCCCGCCGAGACCGACGAGGACCAGCCCCGGCAGCCAGCACGCCCGCAGCGTCCCGGAGACGAGCAGGACCCGGCGCCGCCCGAACCGGGCGACCAGCGGCCCGGACAACCGGGAGCCGACCAGCCCGCCGAGGCACGGGACGGCGAAGGTGAGGCCGTACTGCCACGGCGCGAACCCGAGCGGCCCGAGCAGCAGGACGGTGAGCACCGGCTCGGTGGCCATGATCAGGGCGTTCACCAGCACGGTGTTGAGGAACAGCGGCCGCAGCCCCGGATCGGCGAGCACGAACCGCCAGCCCTGGAGCAGGTCCCCGGCCCGCAGGCGCGCGGAGCCGCCGCGCGGGGGCCGCGCCTCCCGGCCGCCGATGGCCCGGATGCCGAGGGCCGAGAGCAGGTAGCTGACCGCGTCCGCCGCGACGGTCGCGACCGGGCCGAGCAGCCCGACCGCCGCGCCCCCGAGCGGCGGCCCGAGGACGGTCGTCGTCCACATCGTTGACTCGAAGCGGGCGTTGGCGGCCAGCAGCCCCTCCGGCGGGACGATGCTCTTGAGGTACGCGCCGGAGGCCGCCCCGAAGGTGATGTCCGCCGCCGCGACGGCCACCGACACCGCCAGCAACTGGCCGAAACCGAGCCACCCGAGCGCGTGGGCGGCGGGGATGCTCAGGAGCGCCGCGCAGCGGAGCAGGTCCATCCCGATCATGACCGGCCGCTTGCGCCGGAACTCCACCCACGGCCCGAGCGGCACGGCCACGACCGCGCCGACCGCCGCACCCGCCGCCGCGAGCACGGCGACGGCCGACGCCCCGGCGTGCAGCAGGTGGACGGCGATGAACGGGAACGCCCCGAACGCCAGCCGGGTGCCCATCGCGCTCGTGCCGTACGCGGCCCAGAGCCAGCCGAACGCCCTCCCCGGCGACTGCCTCCCCGGCGGCTTCCCGCTCAAGGACCGCCCGCTCAAGGACTGCCCGCCCAAGGACTTCCTGCCCCACATCCCCCGCGCACCCCTCTCGGACCGGAATCACCGGCGGTACAACCGAATGGCGACCGGGAGCATCAAACCGGCCCGCCCCACCACGGATCAAACAACCGCAGGCCCGGCACCGCACAACCATCCGTTGTGCCCTTAGGCTTCGCGGCATGGACCTCAACGCCGTACGGACCTTCGTGGCCGCAGCCACGGCGGGCAGCTTCCAGGACGCCGCCGCCGAGCTGGCCGTCACCCAGCAGGCCGTCTCGAAGCGCGTCGCCGCGCTGGAGCAGGACCTCGGGGTGCGGCTGTTCCACCGGACCCCACGCGGCGCCGAACTCACCATCGACGGACAGGCGTTCCTGCCCCACGCCCGCGAGCTCCTGCGCGTCGCGGAGCGGGCCGCCGCCTCGGTGCGGCCGGGCAGCCGCGCGCTGCGCGTCGACGTGATCGCCTCCCGGATCGCCCCGTCGGGACTGCTGCGGGACTTCCACCGCGCCCACCCGGACGTCGAGCTCGACGTGGTGCACCTGCACACCGCCGACGACGCCGTCGCCGCGCTCCTGGCCGGGACGATCGACGCCTCCTTCCGCGCCGTCCTCGCTCCCGGCCGGGAGCTGCCCGAGGAGATCGCGACGGCGCACGTCCTCGACGAGCCCCACGACCTGCTCACCGGCCCGGGCCACGCCCTCGCGAACGCCCGCTCGGTGACGCTCACCGGGCTCGCCGGCCACCGCATCTGGATCCCCGGCAGCGCACCCGGCACCGAGTGGGGCGCCTACTACGACGACCTCTGCGCCGCGTTCGGGCTCACGATCGAGGGCACCGGCCCCAACTTCGGCTCCGACGCGCTGCTCGATGTCATCGCCGACACCCCGGGCCTGGCCACCCTGGCCGGCGCCCGCACCCGCCTGGTCTGGCCCGCCGGCCACGACCTGCGCCGCGTCCCGGTGCACGACCCGGTCCCGGTCTACCCGCACTCGCTGATCTGGCACCGCGACAACCCGCACCCCGCCCTGCGGGCGCTCCGCACCCACCTCGCCGCCATCCCGGACGCCCGCCCCGAGGGCCCCACCTGGGCCCCGGACTGGGCCCGGCGGTAGGTGGTCCCGCGCTCAGGACCGGCGGTCGTGAGCGCGGGACCGGTCGCCCGTGCTCCCCGTGTTGCTCCCGCCGCCGACTCCATGCCCGTGCTGTCACCCGCTCGGGTGAGCGAATCGCTCGTCGGGCGTAGCCGGGGCTTCCGGCGGAGGATGGGAGTCCCAGGTCGTCGACGGGAAGGCGGACGGGTCATGGTGATCGGCATGGCGGACATCCGGGAGTGGCGCGGCCAGGCGGTCGTGGACGAGAAGGGCGGCCGGATCGGCTCGCTGGAGTCCGTGTACGTGGAGACGTCCACCGACGAGCCCTTCTTCGCGACCGTGACGGTCGGCGTGATGTCCGGGCGCCGGCTGGTCTTCGTCCCGCTGGACGGGGCCGTGGTCGGACCGGGCTACGTCAAGGTCGCGTTCCCGAAGAGCGTCGTCAAGCAGGCGCCCGCGATCGGCACGGACGACGTCCTGCCCGCCGTCGACGAGCCCGCCGTCTTCGCGCACTACGAACTCCCGTACGCGACCGGTGCCGGCGGCGAGCGGCGCCTGGCGAGGCGCTGAGGGCGGTGGCCGGCCGGGGCCCCGGCCCGGATACCCCACCGGGTACACTGGCCAGTCGACAGCCGACGTGAAAGGTGGCCCGGACATGCAGGTGGACGAGGAGGCGGTCGGCGCGGTCCTGAACCGGCTGCGTCGCGCGCAGGGCCAGCTGGCCGGTGTGATCGCGATGATCGAGGCGGGCCGCGACTGCAAGGACGTCGTGACCCAGCTCGCCGCGGTGTCCCGGGCCCTCGACCGGGCCGGGTTCAAGATCGTCGCCAGCGGTATGCGCCAGTGCATGGCGGCGGCCGACGAGGACGGTGCGCCGATGACCGAGGCGGAGCTGGAGAAGCTGTTCCTGGCCCTGGCCTGAGCCCCGGCCCGAACCCCGGCCCGTCCCCCGGCCTGAACCGTGACCTGACCCCTGGCCCGAGCCCCGGCCCGACCCCTGGCTCGGACGTACGGATGTGTGCGCACTTCGGGGTGCGCGCACATCCGTACGATCTTCTGACGATCACGTTGTCACACGCCCCGACTCCCACCGCGTTACCAAGGTATGGATCAATCATCGAATCCGGACACCCCGGCCGAGCCACACCGGCCGGACTTCCCGGACTTCGTCGCCTCCCGCGCCCGGCACCTCCACCGGACCGCCTTCCTCCTCACCGGCGGTGACGTCCACCTCGCCGAGGACCTCGTGCAGGAGGCGCTCGGCCGGATCTTCGTCAAGTGGCGGAAGATCTCCCGGCTGGACAACCCCAGCGGCTACGCGCAGACCGTCCTGGTCAACACGTTCCTGTCGTACCGCCGCAAGCGCAGCGCCTCCGAGCGCGTCACCGACGAGTTCCCCGAGGTCGGCGTGCAGGACCCGGACCCGGCACTGCGGCTGACGCTGCTGCGCGCCCTCGCCGAACTCCCGGCGTCGGACCGCGCCGTGCTGGTGCTGCGTTTCTGGGAGGACCGCAGCGTCGAGGAGACGGCCGCCGCGCTTCGGCTGAGCGGCACCGTCGTCCGCGCGCGCTGCCGCCGGGCCCTCGCCCGCCTGCGCGGGGTCCTGGGCGACGACATCGACGCCGTCCTCGGCGGATCCACGGACACGGCCGGCACCGGTACGGCGAGAAGTGCGAACGGAACCGGCGGACCCAACCCCTCCTCCGAGAAGGCGGTGCTGCGCCATGCCCACTGACGACATGTTCGAGGACGGTTTCGCCCGCGCCCTGCGCGGTGCCGCCGAGCTGGCCCCCGAGCCGGTGCAGCACACCCTGGCCGCCGTCGCCGAGCAGCGCGGCCGCCGTTGGCGCCGCCGTCGGCGCGCGGTCGCCGCGAGCGCCCTCGCGGTGCTGGTGCTGGCCGGGGTGGGCGGTTTCGCGGCGGTCGACCGGGGGGCGTCCCGCGGCGCGGTCGGGCCCGCCGACCCGGCGCCGGAGCAGCCGATGTCGGCGCACGAACTGGTCTCGCTGGTCGGCGGCCTGCTGCCGAAGGGCACCGTCACGCCGCTCGGAGGCGGCGATCCGACGACGATGCTCCACGGGCACCAGACCGCGGTCACCCTGCTGTTCGACGACGGGGCGGGGGCGAGCATCATCGAGGCCTTCGTGGACCGGACGAACCTGCGGCCCGAAGCGGGAGCGGTCTGCATGGACCCGTTCCAGACGCCGCAGGACTCCTGCCGGCGCACCGTCCGGCCCGACGGAGCCGCGATCGCGATCGACAAGCTGCGCACGACCACCACCCCGGGCGGACGGGAGTGGCGGGCCACCCTGGCGCGCCCGGACGGCAACCGGATCCAGGTCATCGAGTACAACGGGCAGCCCGCCACGGCGAACCGCCCGGACCCGCCGCTGAACGACGCCCAACTGACCGCCCTGGTGTGCTCGATGGAGTGGCTCCGGGTGTTCGCCGCGCTCAGCCCGGTCAAGGACGCGCCGGCACCGGGCGCCGCCCCGGCGCCGACCCCGTCCGCGAGCGCCCCGTCGAACGCGGAGCTGCTCGCGAAGGTGGTCCCGCTGCTGCCCGCCGGCGCGAAGGTCGAGGGCCAGGACCCGGAACACGGCGTGCTGACCGTCACCGTCGACGGCCGCACGAGCATGCTGATGGTCGGCGGGGACGCACCGTCCAAGCGGGGCCAGGACGACCTCAGGTCGATGGACGACAACCTGCCGACCCCGCTGGAGGTCCGGGAGAAGCAGCCCGACGGGACGCTTGTCGTCACGAACCGCTTCGGCAACGGCAAGACCGCGACGAACCCGATCCTGCACTGGACGGCCGCGGTGCACACGCCGGACGGCGGCCAGGTGCGGATCTCGGAGTGGAACGGCGAGAACGCCTACACCTACCGGCCCGGCGACCCCGCGCTCGACCTGGACCACCTGAAGGCGATCGTGACCGCCCCCACCCTGCGGCCCTGACGCCACAACGACGGCCCGGCAGGGGAGTCGATCCCCTGCCGGGCCGCCGCCGTCTCCGGGCTCAGTGCCCGCCGACGGGGTCCGTCGGCCTCGCGTCGTCCGTCGGCCTCGCGTCGTCCGTCGGCCTCGCGTCGTCCGCGGGGGGCACGACCTCCTCGACCGGCCCGATCCCGAACGCGAACTCCGAGGCGTCCGCCGCGGCCGCGTACGGACTCACCATCGCCCGCCGCTCCTCCTGCATCGCCGTCAGCCGCCGCACCACGAGGATCGCCAGCACGGCCGCCGCGGCGCGGACCGTCCCGGCGGCGGAGTCGACCACGAGCAGGGCCTGCGGGTCGACCGTGCCGAAGGAGTGGCCGGCCAGATCGTCGGCGATGCGGGAGAGGAGCAGCGAGACGAGCCACGCCGTCCACCAGGCCGAGACCAGCCCGTGCCCGACCGGCCGGCGCCGGCCGTCCCGGTCCACCGGCGCACTCGCGTCCCAGCTGTCGGCCATGAGCTGCTGCGGGAACCAGAACTGGACGATCGGCGTGATCCAGGCGCCGATCGTCCAACCCGTGCCGCGCCGGTGGCCGAGCGGCAGGAAGAGGCCGGCGTTCCGCCGCACGCGGTAGAACCAGATGATGAACGCGGTCGCGCCCAGGGCGAGGAGCAGGAAGGCGACCCCGTCCAGCCCCTTGGCCAGGCTCTCCAGCGTGTCGAAGTCGCCGAGCGAGACGTCCGAACCCGGGTCCTGCGCAAGGGAGTAGAAGACCAGGGCGGTGACGTCGGCGCCGACGGCGAGGACGGCCAGCAGGATGTTGAAGGCCAGTGCCACGTAGGCGAGGATCGCCGGTACGACGGGCGAGCGGTACGCCCTCGGCCACGTCGGGTCGGCCTCGGCACAGCTCAAGCAGCGCCGGTTCGGGATCGCCGCAGGGCGAGCCCCGCACACCGCACACATCATCAGAATCGGTCCACTCCTGGGGGCCGCCGGGCGCGTACGTCGCGCTCCGGTCGGTCGGGCCGTCGCCCCGAGCGGGGCGGGCGCGCCGAGCCTAGTGGGGCGGCCGGGGCCTCCGCCAGTGGAATACCGCCGGGATCGCCGCAGGTCAGGGGCTGTATCGGGGAAATCCGGGCAGATCCTCCGAAGGTCGCTCGAACACCCGCAAGTCCCGGAGTTCCCGAACCTCCCGATGGTGCGTCACGCGTCGTTCACGTTCCGGTCGCTGGCCTTCGGGTGAATGAGGGCGCCCACAGTTGTACAGCCAACTGTGGCTCCCCCCTCAGCCTCCGTGACCAGCCGCGCGCGGAACCGGCCCCGCCGATCCCGGTGATCCCGACGATCCCCGGCGACTCCGGGCGGGCCCGGCTTCCCCGGCGGCGGACAGGACAACCGTGGCCGCAGGCAGCGCCCTGACCCTCACCGCACCCGTCAACCCGACCGAAGGCGACCGGCTCACCTTCCACTGGACCACCGACGCCCCCGACGCCAAGAACTGGGTCGGCATCTACGACGGCAGCCGCAAGCCCGGCACCGGATCCTCCCTGCTGTGGAAGTACACCCCGGGCGGCTCCGGCGACCTCCAGCTCGACACCTCGGCGCTCACCGGCGGCCCATACACCGCCTACCTGCTGGCCAAGGACGGCTACGGCGTCCTCGCCCAGACCGAGCCGTTCAGCTTCCGCCCCAGGCCCGCCGTCGTGCGCCCGCACGCCGCCGTGGACTCGCTGACCACCGCCCCCGTCGCCCCCGGCGCCGCGGTGTCCGTCAAGCTCGGCGGCCTGTGGTCGCGCCCGACCGGCAACCCGGCGGGCACCGCGACCTTCCGCAAGGCCGGCGGCGCGGCCTGGGCCTCGGTCAGTGCGGACGGCACCCTCACCGGCACCGCCCCCAAGGCCGGCCAGAACCCGGAGATCGTCGTCGTCGGCGTCAAGGACAGCGCGGGCGCGACCGACACGATCACCGTGCTGGTCCCGGTCGCCGACCCGGCCGGGCCGCTGCGCCTGAAGACCGCGAGCTGGAACCTGCACGACGCCGGCAGCGGCTACACCGACGCGCTGGAGAAGCAGGTGCGCGTGGTGCTCGCCCAGGGCCTCGACGTCGTGGCGCTCCAGGAGACGGCCGGTGCCCAGGCGCAGACCCTCGCCACCGCGCTCGGCTGGTACGCCTACCAGAGCTCCGGCAGCGTCGGCATCCTCAGCCGCCACCCGCTGGCCGACGTCACCCCGGTGACCGCCGACCTGCCCGCCGCCGCGGCGACCGTGCGGCTGCCCGGCGGACGGACCGTCCGCTTCTGGGCCGCGCACCTCGACGAGAGCGACTACGGCCCGTACGGCGTCCAGGACGGCCGCACCGCCGCGCAGGCCGAGGCCGCCGAGAACGCCTCCGTCCGGCTCAAGCAGGCCAAGGCGCTGGCCGTGGCCGTCCGGGCCGACGTCGCCAAGCACACTCCGGTGGTGCTCGCCGGCGCGCTCTCCTCGCCCTCCCACCTGGACTGGACGGCCGCCACCGCCGCCGCGCACGGCAACGTCGGAGCCGTCAACTGGCCCGTCGGCAAGGAGTTCCAGGCCGCCGGGCTGACCGACACCCTGCGCGAGGAGAGCCCGGACCCGGTCAAGGTCCCGGCCGCCACTTGGTCGCCCACCCGCAAGCAACGCAGTGCCAAGCCCGAGCCGCAGGACCGCATCGACTACGTGCAGTACGCGGGCGCGCTCAAGCTCGTCGAGGCGCACACCCTCGTGGCGGACTGGCCGCAGCCCGAGCCGAACACCGCGGCCAACGAGTGGCCCTCCGACACCGCCGCCGCCGTCGCCACCTTCCAGCTCTGAGAGGCCGGTCCGCCATGTCCGAACTTTCCCGTCGCACCTTCGTCGGCGCCACCGCGGCGGCCGGCGCCGTCGCGCTCACCGGCCTCGCGACGACCCCCGCCGACGCCGCCCCCGCGGCCGGGGCCGACGCGCCCACCGGCACCGTCAAGGACGTCCGGCACGTCGTCGTCCTCATGCAGGAGAACCGCAGCTTCGACCACTACTTCGGAACGCTCAACGGCGTCCGCGGCTACGGCGACAAGCAGGCGCTCCAGTTCCCGGACGGCACCGACGTGTTCCGCCAGCCCGACGCCCGCCGCAGCGACGGCGGGGCGATGCTGCCGTACCGGATGGACACCTCCAAGTACAACGCGCAGAACGCCGGCGGCCTCGCCCACGACTGGGCCACCGGCCACCAGGCGATCAACAACGGCGCGATGAACAAGTGGATCGCCGCCAAGGGCGAGCGCACCATGGGCTACTTCACCCGGGACGACATCCCCTACCAGTACGCCCTCGCCGACGCGTTCACCCTCTGCGACGCCTACTTCACCTCCCTCGCCGGGCCGACCGACCCCAACCGCCTCTACCTGTGGACCGGCACCGCCGGCCCCGGCCGCGACGGCACCACCGGCCCCTGGATCGACAACACGCCGGTCACCGACAACCCCGTCGCCGACTGGACCACCTACGCCGAGCGCCTGGAGAAGGCGGGCGTCAGCTGGCGCGTCTACCACAACCCCAGCAAGGACGACCGCACCGGCGACTACGACGACAACGCGCTCTCCTACTTCAAGCAGTTCCACGACTTCCCCGCGGACGACCCGCGGTACGTGAACGCGATGACGAAGTTCGACCCGACGGACTTCGACCGCCACTGCAAGGACGGCACCCTCCCGACGATCTCCTGGCTCGTCGCGCCCTACCTCTTCTCCGAGCACCCGGCGGCCGGCCCGGCCTACGGCGCGCACTGGGTCGACATGGCGCTCCAGTCGCTGATGTCCAACCCGGAGGTGTGGCAGCACACCGTCTTCCTCGTCATGTACGACGAGAACGACGGCTACTTCGACCACATGGTCCCGCCCACCCCCGAGGCCGGCACGCCCGAGGAGTTCACCCAGGGCCGGGCGATCGGCCTCGGCAACCGCGTGCCGCTGTGGGTCGCCTCCCCGTGGTCGCGCGGCGGCTGGGTCAACTCCCAGGTATTCGACCACACTTCGGTGCTGCGCTTCATGGAGGTCGTCACCGGGGTCGCCGAGCCGAACATCTCGGCCTGGCGCCGGGCCGTCTGCGGCGACCTCACGAGCTGCTTCGACTTCGCCGCACCGGACTTCTCGATCCCGAAGCTGCCCGACACCAACGCCCTGATGGCCAGGGCCGACGCGGGCGCCAAGCTGCCCGGCGTCGCCCTGCCGGCCGTCGGCGCCCAGTCGATGCCCGTCCCGGAGCGCGGCGACCGCCCGCACCGCCCGCTGCCCTACCAGCCGTGGGCCGACGCGGAGGTGGACCGCAGGAGCGGCAAGGTCACCTGCACGATGAGCAACGACGGTTCGGTGGCCTTCCCGTACACCGTCTACCCGAACATCGTCCTCCCGTTCGCCGGCACGCCGTTCACCGTCGCCCCCGGCGCCACCGCCACCTACGTGTGGGACGCCGCGGCGACCAACGGCCGCTACGACTTCACGGTGCACGGCCCGGACGGCTTCGTCCGCCGCTTCGCCGGCACCGTCGTCCGCGACGGGCAGGGCGGCCAGAACGACATCGGCGTGCCGATCGTCACCGCCGACCTGCGCGGCGACGTCAAGCTCACGCTCCAGGTGGCCAACGACGGGCTGACCGACGTCGCCTTCACGGCCGCGCCCAACGACTTCGCGGGCACCGCGCAGACGGTGTGGGTCAAGCCCGGCAAGCAGGCCAACATCGCCTGGCCGCTGGACAAGCAGGGCCGCTACGACGTCGTCGTCACCGCCCACACCGGCCAGCGCTTCGTCCGCCGCTTCGCGGGCTGGGTGCACTGACCCGACCCGACCTGACCCGACCTGACCTGACCCGACCTGACCTGACCCGACCTGACCCGACCTGACCTGACCTGACCCGACCCGACCCGAGCCACGGCCGGGGGCGCCGAACCGGTGACCCCCGGCCGTGGCTCGGCCGGACCGTCGGCCCCCGCCGCTAGCGTCGGGTCCATGCAGAAGATCACCACCTTCCTCTGGTTCGACCAGCAGGCCGAAGAGGCCGCCGCCTTCTACACATCGCTCTTCCGCGACTCCCGCATCACCAACGTCACCCACTACCTCGACGGCGGCCCGGCGCCCGCCGGTTCGGTCATGACCGTCGAGTTCGAACTCGACGGCCGGCCGTACGCGGCCCTCAACGGCGGGCCCCAGTTCTCCTTCACCGAGGCCGTCTCGCTCCAGGTGGAGTGCGACGACCAGCAGGAGGTCGACGAGCTCTGGGCCAAGCTCACCGCCGACGGAGGCCAGGCGGGCCCCTGCGGCTGGCTCAAGGACCGCTACGGCTTCTCCTGGCAGATCACCCCGCGCGTCCTGCTGGACCTGATCGCCGACCCCGACCGCGCCAAGGCCGGCCGGGTGATGGCGGCGATGATGTCCATGGGGAAGATCGACATCCGGTCGCTGCTCGCCGCGGCCGAGGGCTGAGGCGCCATGACCCCCGCCGCCGTCCGCACCACCGTCTACCTGCACGCCACCCCCGAGCGGGTCTGGCACGCCCTCACCAGCGCCGACGAGTCCGCCGTCTACTGGGGCCACCGCAACGTCTCCACCTGGCTCCCCGGCGCCCCCTGGGAACACCGGCGCACGGACGACTCCGGCACCGCCGACGTCACCGGCACCGTGGAAGCCTCCACCCGCCCCCACCACCTCGTCACCACCTGGTACTCCCCGGGCACCCCGGACCCGGCCGGCCCGTCCCGGGTCACCTTCGGGATCGAGGGCTGGCAGGACCTCACCCGCCTCACCGTGACCCACGAGAACCTCGCCGACGAGACCGGGGCGGAGCAGGCCGCCGCCGGCTGGTCGGCCGTCCTCGCCAACCTGAAGACCTACCTCGAAACCGGCCACCCGCTGCCGCAGCAACCGTGGCTCATGCCTTAGCGACTATCGCCCGGTGCTCGTGGCCGGGCGGGGGCGCTCGCCGCGGAGCCACCTGCGCAGGCCGGCGAAGCGGGAGAAGCGGGCCCGGTTGGCCACGGAGGCGCGGTCCAGTTCCTCCATCAGGCGGCGGCCGCGGTGCTCCAGGTCCATCTCGTCGAGGATGCGGTCCACCTCGGCCAGGAGCGCGCCGTGCAGCTGCCAGGCCTCGGGGTGCTCCCGGACCTGGCGCAGGAGGAGCTGGGCGACGTTCTCCCGGCAGGTCCAGGCGGCCGCGAGTTCGGCGGCCAGGCGTTGCTCGGCCTCCTCGGCGTTGCGGCTCACCTGGGTCGTGACGAGGACGGCGAAGCTGACCATCGCACCGCCGATGTGGGCCAGCAGTTCCTCCAGGGCCACGGCGACGTCCGGTTCGAACAGGCGCTCGCCGGGCTCGCGGCGCTTGGCCAGGTCGGTCAGGGAGCGGGCCAGGACGCGGATGACCACCACGCAGATCTCCAGCGTGTCCAGACCGGTGCGCAGCACCAGGCGGGAGAGGAGTCCCTCGCTGATCCGGGGGTTGAAGCGGAGGCTGTCCTCGGCCTGGCGCAGGGCCGCGTCGACCTCGGCGATCGCCTGGTCCAGGCGGCGGGCCTCGTGGAGGCGTTCGGCGGCGACGGCGACCGGGGTGGGGCGGCCCAGCTCCTCGGCGATGTCCAGGAGCAGCTGCCGGGCGCGCCGGGCGAGGTCCTCGATCGAGGCGCCGGCGGTGTCGACCCAGACGGGCGGGGCGAACAGCAGGTTGAACAGGAGGCCGACGGCGGCGCCGATCAGCGTCTCCAGGACCCGGTCCCAGGCCTGGGAGGCGAGCTTGGTGACGCCGAGGATCAGCATCGCGCTGATCGCGACCTCCTGGACGAACTCCTCGACCCGCACGAAGCGGCCGATCGTCAGCGAGGCCAGGATGATCAGCCCGAGGCTCCACCAGGAGAGCCCCACCACGGCGCTGAACCCGATCGCGATGAGCACGCCGACGACCACCGAGTTGACCCGGCGGATGCTGGTCTTGAGCGTCGAGTAGACGGTGACCTGCACCACCAGGAGCGCGGTGAGCGGCGCCGTGAGCGGGGCCGGCTCGCTGCTCAGCCGCGTCGCCACCGCGTAGGACAGGGTGGCCGCCACGGTCGCCCGGACGGTCTGGACGACGAACGGTTCTCGGGCGCCACGGCGGACGGCGGCCGTGAGGGACTCCGGGAGGATGGCCATGAGGCCCTTCTTTCCCCGCAGCCGGTGTTCACACCGCCGATCGCGCCGGAGGGCACCCGGTTGCCCGCTGCAGGATCGGGAAACTGCCGCGTCAGGGGTTGCGGCGGTCCAGGCGCAGCTTCCAGGGGGCGAGGGCGGACTCGACCTGGACGCCGATGCTCATCTTGGACGCGCCCTCGACGCGTTCCTCGAAGCGGATCGGGACCTCGCGGATCGTCATGCCGCGCTTGACGACGCGGTAGTTCATCTCGACCTGGAACGAGTAGCCGTTGCTCTGGACGGTCGGCAGGTCGATGGCCCGCAGCGTGTCCGCCCGCCAGGCCTTGAAGCCGGCGGTGGCGTCGCGGACGCCGAGGCCGAGGATGGTGTTGACGTAGAAGTTGGCCCACGCGGAGAGGGCCTTGCGGTGCCACGGCCACTCCGAGGCGGTCGAGCCGCCGGGCACGTAGCGGGAGCCGAGCACCACGGCGGTGTCGCCGGTGAGGAGGGTCCGGACCATCTCGGGTATCGCCGTGGCCGGGTGCGACAGGTCGGCGTCCATCTGCACGACGACGTCGGCGCCCTCGTCGAGGGCGCGGGCCATGCCCGCGAGGTAGGCGCGGCCGAGGCCGTCCTTCTCGGTGCGGTGCAGGACGCCGATCCGGCCGTCCGCGCCGGCCGCCAGCTTGTCGGCCAGCTCGCCGGTGCCGTCCGGGGAGTTGTCGTCGACCACCAGCAGGTGCAGGTTCGGCACCGGCAGCTGTGCCAGCAGGCCCGCCAGGACCGGAAGGTTCTCCCGCTCGTTGTACGTGGGGACGACGACAACGACCTTGGGGGAGGCCTCGACCATGCTCTGTTCCCTACCCGCGCTCTCCGGCCGGACCCCGTGCCCCGCCTCACGGGCGTCCGTGATCTGCTGATCGGACCGTGCGAGTGTAGCCGTGCCGGGGGACGGCCCGGCCCCGGGGCCCCGGCCGGCGGGCGGGTGCGGCGGCGTCGGAGGTCGGTTCGACTGCGATGGACCGCCGGGGCTACTTCCCGCCGTAGACGGCGGCGAGGTTGTCGCTCGCGGGGTGGGTGCGGCCGGCCGGGCCGGCGGCGAAGGCGCGCAGGACGTTCTCGGTGACCTTGCGTACCAGGTCGCCGGCCTTGGCGTCGATGCCGTGGTCGGCGCCGGTGCCCCCGGGGCCGCGCGCGTCGAGCGTCTCCACCCAGCGCATCGTCCCGGTGGCGAACACCCCGGCGCCGCTCGGGACGGTGTGGTAGGCGGTGTCGGCGTGCGAGCGGCGGCCCTCGCAGACGACGGGGGAGTGGGCGATGACCTCGATCGGGCGCGGGACGGGGAAGGCGGTGTCCACCTTGTCGTACTCGACGCCGACCAGGTGCGGGAAGGACGCGCCCGCGGCGACGCCGGTGCCCGCGAACGCCCAGTGGTCGGGCGCGCCGACGACGTAGGGCGCGTCCACGGGGTAGCCGTCGTAGATGACGCCGAGCATCGAGCTCTCCGGGTCGGCGCCCGGGCCGGTGCGGAAGTCGGTGGTGGCCGGGGCTCCCGCCTGGTACCCGGGGTCGCTCGCCCAGGCGTCCTTGTAGCAGACCACCGTGCGGTCCGGCCCGAGGTCGGTGGGCTCGAACCGGACCCGGCGGAAGCAGCAGTTCGCCCCCAGGAAGGCCACGTTGGTGCCGGCGTCGCGGGCCGCGACGACGTTGGCGCGCTGCTCGGGGGACCAGTACTCGTCGTGACCGAGCGACAGGACGGCGGTGGCGCCGCGCAGCAGCGCGGGCTCGCGGGCGACGTCGATCCCGGTCGTGTACGCGAGCGGGATGCCGAGCTGCTCGGCGAAGGAGACCAGCGGCGCCTCGTAGACCAGGAACAGTCCGGCGCCGTGGTCGTAGTCGTACGGGCGGTCGAAGACGACCTTCAGCGAGCGGGTGGCGAGGCCGCCGGTCGGGCCGTTGTAGAGGCTGTACCCGCCCCACTCGTTGTAGGCCTGCCACGTCGCCGGGGCGCTCACCACGACCGTCCTCCCGGCGGTGACGGCCGAGCGGACGGTGAGCGGGACGTAGCGCTGGCCGGAGCCGTCCTCGGCGTCCAGGCGCAGCAGGTACGCGCCCTCGGGCCAGCCGGCCGTGTCGACGGCGAGGGTGCGCTGCCAGCCGGTGAGGACGGTGCGGGTCGTGCCGTCCACGTGCGGCGCGGGCTGCTTGGCGCCCGGCACGTGTTCGCGGCGCCACACCAGGCGGGCGCGGGCGCCGCCGTACCAGCCGATCCGGTAGGCGGAGACGGTGAACGCGGGGGCCGGTGTGGAGACGTGCAGGCCGACGGGCTCGCCGGGCAGGACGCTGACGCGGTCGGCGAAGCCCTCGATGGCGCCGGCCGGGCCGGGGTTGGTGATCTCCCAGTCGGCGTTGCCGGGCAGTGACTGCTCGGGCTGGTGGTCGTCCTTGAGGCCGGCCCGCTGCGGGGTCGCGCCGGTGGGGTCGGGGGAGGGCGCGGGGCTCGCGGGTTCGTCGGAGTGGTGGGTGCCGCAGGAGGTGAGGGCCGCGGCCATCAGGCCCAGACCGAGGACCCCTCGTCGGCTCGGTTCCGCCCGCTGGTCCGCCACGTCGGCCTCCCGGTTGCCCGTCTCGGTGTTCTCTACCCGCTCGCCCGTGCGTCAAGGCGCGCGCACATCCTCACTCTTTCCGGTCATGGTCTCCCACCCGCCGCGCCGGGCGTACGACGGGTTCGCGCGCCCTCGCCGCACGTCCCGCGCCCGTGCGCCACCGGAGAGGGCCGTCCGGGGGCTCCCCGGCGCGTCCGGTCGCGCGGTTCCCCTGCGGCGCCGATCCGGTCCCTTAGCCTGACCGGGCCGTCCGCCCGGCGGCCAGGGGGTCAGGAGCCGTGGCGGCCCGGCCGCGTCATCGACACATCGACACGAGTCATGGACAGGGGTGTACGTGGTTTCGTCGGGTACGGCCGACCCGGGGGTGGCCCCTCCGACACGCGGCACGAGGTTCCGGGCCTGGATGCTGGAAGGCCTGGCGGACATGGCCAAGCAGCATCCCGGGCCGCACGCGCAGGCCCCGCACGAGAAGGGCGCGGCCTGGTGGCGCGTCATGTGCCTGACCGGCCTCGACTACTTCTCCACCCTCGGCTACCAGCCCGGCATCGCGGCCCTCGCCGCCGGCCTGCTCTCGCCGGTCGCGACGGTCGTGCTGGTGCTCGTCACCCTCTGCGGCGCGCTGCCGGTCTACCGCCGGGTGGCCGTCGAGAGCCCGCACGGCGAGGGCTCGATCGCCATGCTGGAACGGCTGCTGTCGTTCTGGCAGGGCAAGCTCTTCGTGCTGACACTGCTCGGCTTCGCCGCCACCGACTTCATGATCACCATCACGCTGTCGGCCGCCGACGCCACCGCGCACCTGATCGAGAACCCCCACCTGCACAGCGCCCTGTCCGGCAAGCAGGTGCTGCTCACGTTGATCCTGGTGGCCCTGCTCGGCGCGGTGTTCCTCAAGGGCTTCAGCGAGGCGATCGGCCTGGCCGTCGTGCTCGTCGCCGTCTACCTCGCGCTCAACGTCGTGGTCGTCGTCAACGGCATCTGGCACCTGTTCAAGACCCCGCACGTGTTCGGCGACTGGACCGACGGGCTGACCGCCGAGCACGGCAACGCCTTCGCGATGATCGGCGTGGCGCTCATCGTCTTCCCCAAACTCGCCCTCGGCCTCTCCGGGTTCGAGACCGGCGTCGCCGTGATGCCCCACATCGAGGGCGACCCGGACGACACCGAGGAGAAGCCGACCGGGCGGATCCGCGGCGCCCGCAAGCTGCTCACCACCGCGGCCGTGATCATGAGCGTCTTCCTCATCACCACGAGCCTCATCACGACCCTGCTCATCCCGAAGGACGCCTTCAAGACCGGCGGCCCGGCCAACGGGCGGGCGCTCGCCTACCTCGCCCACGAGAACCTGGGCAGCGCCTTCGGCAGCGTCTACGACCTGTCGACCATCGCCATCCTCTGGTTCGCCGGCGCCTCCGCGATGGCCGGGCTGCTGAACCTCATGCCGCGCTACCTGCCCCGCTACGGCATGGCCCCGCACTGGGCGCGCGCCGTGCGGCCGACGGTCATCGTGCTCACCCTGATCGCCTTCCTCGTGACCTGGATCTTCGACGCCAACGTCGACGCGCAGGGCGGCGCCTACGCGACCGGCGTGCTGGTGCTGATCAGCTCCGCCGCCGTCGCCGTCACCATCGCCGCCCGCAAGGCCAGGGAGAAGCGCTGGACCGTCATCTTCGCGGTGATCGCCGCGGTCTTCCTCTACACCACGGTCGTCAACGTCGTCGAACGGTCCGACGGCGTGAAGATCGGCGCCTGCTTCATCGCCGGGATCATGCTGGTCTCCTTCCTCTCCCGGCTCAAGCGCGCCTTCGAACTGCGCGTCACCGACGTCGTCCTGGACGAGACGGCCGAGCGCTTCGTGCGCGACTACACCCACCGGCCGCTGCGGCTGATCGCCAACGAGCCGAACAGCCGCGACCTCGCCGAGTACCGGGACAAGATCCGCCAGATCCGCGCCGACAACGACATCCCGGCCGAGGACGACCTCGTCTTCGTCGAGGTCACCGTGCTCGACCCGTCCGACTTCGAGGCCGAACTGACCGTCCACGGCGAGGTGCTGCACGAGCGCTACCGGGTGCTCGCGCTGGAGAGCTCCAGCGTGCCGAACGCGCTGGCGGCGCTGCTGCTCCGGGTCAGGGACCTGACCGGGCAGCAGCCGCACATCTACTTCGAGTGGACGGAGGGCAACCCCTTCGCCCAGTTCCTGCGGTTCTTCCTGCTCGGGCAGGGCGAGATCGCGCCGGTCACCCGCGAGGTGCTGCGCGAGGCCGAGCCCGACCGCAGCCGCCGCCCGGCCGTGCATGTCGGCTGACGGGCCGCTCGGCCGGGAGCCGGATGAAGCCCCTAACGGTTCGGCCGGGACTTGGACCAGGCCGGTGCGACGAAGGCCACCAGCGCCACCGCGAAAGCCAGTTGGAGGATGTGCCGGATCCAGTCGATGCCCGACGTGTGGCGCACGCCGACCCAGCCGGAGACCGCGTTGCCGAGCCAGGCGCCGGCGGCACCGAGCAGCATCGTCAGCCACCACGGGATCGACTGCGGCCCGCGCAGGATGAGCTTGGCCAGCACGCCCAGGACGAAGCCGATGAGCAGAATCCACAGGAGCTGGAACATCGCAGTCCACCTTTCGGGCGGGGCCGCCCCGTCGGGGTCCGTCCCATGATCGCCCGATTCGGCCGGACGGGCACCTCGGCGGGCCGCGCCGCTGGTCAGCGGGCCGCCGAGGTGAGCGCGGCGCCCGTGCCGGGGTCGAAGACGTGCATCCGGGCGGTGTCCACCCACAGCTCCAGCGGGCGGCCCTCGGCGGCCCGCGTGGCGGTGCCGATCCGGGCCACCACCTCGGGGCCGGCGTCGGCGCCCGAACCGGCACCGTTCCGCGCGGTGAAGTGCACGAACACGTCAGAACCGACCGACTCCAGCACCTCGACGCCCACCGTCACCGTCCGCCCGCCGCGCCGCTGCTCCAGCAGCGCCGCGTCCTCGAAGTGCTCGGGGCGGATGCCCACGACCACTCGGCGCGGCGCGTCGGCCTCCTCCAGCCGCCGCCGCAGCCGGTCGTCGAGGGGCAGCTCGCCCAGCGCGGTGCGCAGCGCACCCTCCTCCAGGGTCGCGTCCAGGACGTTCATGGCGGGCGAGCCGATGAAGCCGGCGACGAACAGGTTCACCGGGCGGTCGTAGAGCTCCTGCGGTGGGCCGACCTGCTGGACGACGCCGCCGCGCATCACCACGACGCGGTCGCCCAGCGTCATCGCCTCGACCTGGTCGTGGGTGACGTAGACCGTCGTGGTGCCGAGGCGGCGCTGGAGGCGGGAGATCTGGGTGCGCATCTGCACCCGCAGCTGGGCGTCCAGGTTGGACAGCGGCTCGTCCATCAGGAAGGCCTTCGGCGCGCGGACGATCGCCCGGCCCATCGCGACCCGCTGGCGCTGTCCGCCGGACAGCTGTGCCGGGCGGCGCTCCAGGTGCTCGGTGAGGTCGAGGACGCGGGCGGCCTCCTCGACCTTGCGGGCGATCTCCGCCTTGTCCGCCCTGGCCAGCCGCAGGGCGAATCCCATGTTCTGACGCACCGTCATGTGCGGGTAGAGGGCGTAGCTCTGGAACACCATGGCGATGTCCCGGTCCTTCGGCGCGAGGTCGTTGACGACCCGGCCGCCGATCCGCAGGGTGCCCGCGGTGATGTCCTCCAGGCCCGCGATCATGTTGAGGGTGGTGGACTTGCCGCACCCGGACGGGCCGACCAGGATCACGAACTCCCCGTCCGCGATGGTCAGATCGACGCCCCGCACGGCGACCGCGCCGTCCGGGTAGTGCTTGGTGAGTCCGTCCAGGACGAGCTCGGCCATCCGTCACCCCTTCACTGCGCCGGCGGTCAGGCCGGCCACGATGCGCCGCTGGAACAGCAGCACGAAGACCACGATCGGGACGGTGATCACCATGGCCGCCGCGGCGATCGACCCGGTCGGCTGCTGGAACTGCGAGCTGCCGGTGAAGAACGCGATCGCCGCCGGGACGGTCCGCGCGGCGCGGGTGGAGGTGAGCGAGATCGCGAACAGGAAGTCGTTCCAGCAGAAGATGAAGACGAGGATCGCCGTGGTGAACACCCCGGGCGCCGCCAGCGGGGCGATGACCAGCCGGAACGCCTGCCACGGCGTGGCGCCGTCGACCCGGGCCGCCTTCTCCAGGTCCCACGGGATCTCCCGGAAGAACGCGGAGAGGGTGTAGATCGCCAGCGGCAGCGAGAAGGTCGTGTACGGGATGATCAGACCGGGCCAGGTGTCGAACAGGCCCAGCACGCGCTCGATGTCGAAGAGCGGGGACACCAGCGAGATCGGCGGGAACATCGCGATCAGCAGCGACATGCCGATCAGCAGCCGCTTGCCGGGGAAGCGCAGCCGGGCGACGGCGTAGGCGGCCATGGTGCCGAGCACGACGGCGACGGTGGTCGCGATGACGGCGATGCCGACCGAGTTGAGCAGCGCGCGGGTGAACTCGGAGGTGCGGAAGATGCCGCGGTAGTTCTCCAGCGTCCAGCGGCGGGGCACGAAGTCACCGTCGGTGAGGGTGCTCGGATCCTTGATGGAGAGCGCGGCGATCCACCAGACCGGGAACAGCGCGTAGAGCACGACGACGGCGTTGACGATCGTCCACGCGGACCGGCGGCGGGTGTCGGCGTTCACCGGCGGTCCTCCCCGGCGCCCGGCGCCGCCGCGCCGAACACCGTGACGAAGACGAGGGCGATGGCCGCCACGCACAGGAAGACGAGGACCGAGATCGCCGAGCCGATGCCGAGGTTGAGGGCGGTGAACAGGTTGTCGTACCCGAGGATCGAGACCGAGCCGGTGTTGTCGGAGCCGCCGGTCAGCACGTAGATGTCGTCGAAGACGCGGAACGCGTCGAGCGTGCGGAACAGCAGCGCCACGAGGATCGCCGGCTTCATCAGCGGCAGGACGACGAGGCGCAGGCGCTGTGCCGGGCCCGCGCCGTCCACCTGGGCGGCGCGCAGCGTCTCCTCGGGCACCAGGGCGAGGCCCGCGAGCAGCAGGAGCGCCATGAACGGCGTCGTCTTCCACACCTCCGCGAGGATGATCAGACCGATCGCCTGCCAGTGGTCGGTGAGCGGCGCGCTGCCCGCCGGCAGCAGGGCGGCCAGGTAGCCGGTGCCCGGCGTCCAGGCGTACTGCCACGAGTACGCGGCGACGACCGTCACGATGCCGTACGGCACCAGGACGGCGGTGCGGACGGTGCCCCGCCACAGGACCGTCCGGTGCATCACCAGGGCGAGCGCGAGGCCGAGCGCGAGCTCGACCGTCACCGAGACGACGGTGATCACGACCGTCACCCACAGCGCCTGCCACCAGTACGGACTCGACAGCACGGCGGCGTAGTTGTCGAGCCAGACGAAGCGGGCGTGCTGCGGGAAGCGCAGGTCGTAGCGCTGGAGCGAGAGGTAGACGGCGTAGCCGACCGGGTAGGCCGTGACCGCCGCCATCACGAGGACGGCCGGGGCGCACAGCAGCCAGCCGAGGCGGCGCTCCTCGCGGGAGCCGGCGGACGCCTTGGCCGCGGCGGGCGTCGGTGCGGCGGGCGGCGGTGCGGTCACGGGATCAGCCCCTTCGAGCCGAGTGCGTCCTTGATCTGGCCGGACAGGTCGGCGACGGTGCGTTCCGGGTCCACGGCGGACGGCGGCGACAGCGCGTGGGCGATCGCGATCGAGACGTTCTGGTAGGCGGGCGTCCGCGGGCGCAGCGAGGCGTTGTCGAGGGCGGTGAGGACGTCGGCGGCGAAGGGGTAGCTGTCGGTCAGCTCCCGCGCGGTGTACAGGCTCCGGAGGGAGGGCGGCAGGCCACCCTTGAGCGCGTTGACGAGCTGGTTGTCGCGGTTGCGCAGGCAGAGCGTCGCCTCGTGGGCGAGGTCCGGGTGGTGGCCGTAGGCGCCGACGGCGAGGTCGATGCCGCCGATCGTGACGGCGGCCGGGCGGTCCGGGGTGACGGCGGGGTAGGGCGCCCAGCGGAAGTGGGGGAACAGGTCGGGGCGGTCGGCCTTCATCGCCGGGTAGACGAACGGGTAGTTGACCTCGAAGGCCGCCGTGCCGGACTCCAGGGCGAGCCGGTCCTGGTCCTCCATCTGGTTGGCGAGCGACGGGTCGGCGGCGGGGGAGCGGGCGAGGTCGCGGATGACGCCGGCCGCGGTGACGGCGGGCGGCCCGAGCGCCGGCGCGCTCGCGTCGGGGGTGAGCACCGAGCCGCCGGCGCTGCTCACGAGGGTGTTGAACCAGACGGTCAGGCCCTCGTACTGGGCGCCCTGCACCTCGACGTAGTGCGGCTTGCCCTGCTTGGCGAGGGCGTCCGCCTGCGCGAGCAGCTCGGTCCACGTTCGGGGCGGGGTGGGGGTCAGGTCGTCGCGGTACCAGAGGAGCTGGGTGTTGGAGTTGTACGGCGCGGCGTAGAGGCGGTCCTTCCAGGTGGCCGTCTCCAGTGCGGCGGGGAGGGTGTCGGCGGTGACCTCGTCCTTCTGCGCACCCGTCCACTCGCGGATCCAGCCCGCCTCCGCGAACTCCGGGGCCCACGTGACGTCCAGCCCCATGATGTCCACGCCCGCGTCGTGCGCGGCGAGCCGGCGGACGAGCTGCTGGCGCTGGCCGTCGGCGGTGCGCGGGAGCTTGTCGTACCGGATCGTGTAGCGCCCGCCGGAGGCCCGGCTGCAGGCGTCGGCGGCCTGTTGGAGGGCGCCGGAGTCGTCGGGGAAGTTGTACCAGTCGAGCGTCGCCGGGCCGGTGGTGGCGCTTCCGGTGCCGCCGCAGGCGGTCAGCAGGAACGCGAGCAGCACCAACTGCGGCCGTGGGCAACGGCGTTTCGGCATGTCACTCCCGGAACTCCCGGACGACCCCGGGCTCGACGGCGCGCGTCCCGCCACGCTAGGGCAACGGACGTGCACGGACGAGGACTTCGCGGCCGTGGCGCCGACCGGCGGTTGCGCGGCGGCAGTGCGCGCGCCCCGCTGAGTACGATGTGCCCCCAACGGGTCGAGCGTTCACGGGGGCCGGCATGACGGAGTTCGCGACTTTCGGGTGTGAGGCGTGCTGCGCCGAGGACGCGCTGGTGGCGCGGGAGCACCACTACAGCTACAGCGGGGTCCGGATCGAGAAGATGATCCAGGACGACTCGCACTTCATCGTCTCCGTCAAGCGCTGCGAGCTCTGCTCGCAGGCCTTCGTGAGTGTCTTCACCGAGTACGTCGACTGGGCTGCCTCCAACGACGCCCAGTACCGGACCGTGCTCCCCATCACGGACGCCGAGGCCGCCGACCTGATGGAGGGCCGCCTGACCCCGCACCAGGCCGGCGCCCTGGGCCGCGGCCGCCGCTACCTGCAGAGCGACTGGCCGAGCGACGCCGACGAACCGTCCGTCTACTGGAGTGGCGGGACCTTCGAGGTGCGGGAGGGCTACTGACGGGTTCAGTCCTCCAGGGCCGCCTCGGCCGCCGCGCGGACGTCGGGGTGGGGGTCGGCGGCC